>JAJNBL010000006.1 GCA_021156175.1 Rickettsiales bacterium | reverse complement strand
AACAAATTGCTTTCATCTTTGGCGTTTAACGCATCCGGATTTTCCCGTGCGGTGACGAGGCGATTATGGATATCTGCGTGACCATGGGAAAGAAACTCGATAAACGCACGATCAAGCTTCACCAGCCCCTCGCGCGTGTAGAGATCATTAAAGTCCAAGCCAAAATCGAGAGCAAGTGAAGTCATGGTCATTATTTCTACTATATCCCACCGCCGCGTGTTTCAAAAGTCGTATCATGGACTGGTTTTACCAAATGTTCCTCGACATACGCAAGCAAGCTTTCAATCGATTCTTCCACACTCATACGTTCGGTATCAATCACAAGATCAGGATTTTCAGGCTCCTCAAACGGTGCAGAAATACCAGTGAAATCTTTGATCTCGCCTTTGCGTGCTTTGGCGTATAAGCCTTTCACATCACGGGTTTCGCAAAGATTTAAGGGCGCTTTGATATAGATGCTGTGGAAGCTATCAGGTGCTGCCGCGCGTGCATGATGGCGATCGGATTTATACGGCGAAATAAATGCTGAAATCGTAATTACTCCTGCGTGTGAGAAAAGTGCTGCCACTTCACCGACACGCCGGATATTTTCTGAACGGTCTTCCGGAGAGAAGCCCAAATCACGGTTCAAGCCTTGCCGGACGTTATCGCCATCGAGTACATACACATGAAGTCCTCGCTCAAATAAACGTTGTTGTAAGCCCAGTGCCAGGGTTGTTTTTCCGGCACCTGAAAGTCCTGTAAACCACAAGATTCCTCCCTTGTGTCCATTGAGGCGCGCACGTTGAACGGGTGTAATGCGCGTATCGACGGTATAAATATTTTGCGACTTCACAGAAATATCCATGCGCTGATCCGCAATGCCGGCAAGGTCAATCGTACCACCACCCACAATGTGGTAATTCTCGAGGAGCACGAAGCGGCCTGTGATGGCGTTTTGTTCAAACGGATCAAGTGCTGCCAACCCTTTCACGCGGAAGAGCACCTCGGCTACCGCATTTTTCTCAACCGATTCCGATTTCCCGTGGGAAAGACTGCCCGTATCGATCACTTGTTCGATGGCTTTGACCTCCACCGTCCATTCCGCGGTGTTGAGTTTCAATTTATAACGGCTACCTACTTTGAGTGCATTATTCCCAAGCCAAAAAAGCCGTGCACGGAAGATGTTTGATAAGATAGGCGGGTTGACAAGATGCGTAGCAACTTGTCCACGTTCCACAAAAATCTGTTCGGATAATGTAATCCCAACCGATTGCCCGGCGAATACTTCATCGCTTGCAACGGGTGTATCATTCCAGCTCGCAATCGAGGCGACTTTTACACGTTTGTTGGTGGGGGAGAAAAGGATTTCATCACCTACTTTCAGACGGCCACTTTCAATCCGTCCTGCGATGATGCGGCGTTCGTCAAATTTATAGACATCCTGAATGGGAAAGCGCAAAGGAAGATCCGTTGCCGTAGGCT
This sequence comes from Rickettsiales bacterium, assembly GCA_021156175.1. Classification (GTDB taxonomy): domain Bacteria; phylum Pseudomonadota; class Alphaproteobacteria; order Rickettsiales; family JAJNBL01; genus JAJNBL01. The sequence continues at coordinate 115,202 of JAJNBL010000006.1, read as the reverse complement.
TTTTCTTAAAGTGATCCAGTGCTTCGACCACTGCGGGGCCGTTGTACCACGGCATATTTGCAGAAGTTTGTGTGATGCAATCGCCTTCGCGGCCCGAGATCGGAATAATAAAAGTGGGCGTCACGTCGATGCCTTTGAGGTAGGCGCGGTATTCCTTCTCAATTTCTTTAAAGCGCTCTTCCGAATAACCCACCATGTCCATTTTATTTACCATCACGGCAATCTGGCTCACGCCCAACAGATGCAGCAAATACCCATGGCGTTTGGATTGTTCTTTTACGCCTTCATTCGCATCTATCACCAGTAATGCCGCTTCGCTATTCGCAGCTCCAGATATCATGTTTTTGAGGAATTCTTTATGGCCTGGCGCATCGATAATCACATAGTCACGCGCTTTGGTTTTAAACCAGATTTGCGTAGTATCAATCGTAATTCCCTGGTCGCGCTCGGCCTGGAGCGCATCGAGCAGGAATGACCACTCAAACGGCATTCCGCGCTTTTTGCACATCGCTTGGATCTGCTCAAGCTTTCCATCAGGCAGCGAATCCGTATCGTGGAAAATTCGACCAATAAGCGTTGATTTTCCGTGATCCACGTGACCTACGATCACGATTTTCATTTGTTCGCGTTCCGAGGAAGAGTTCGCATGCAAGAGAGGTTGTGTCATAGAATGTGCGGTCGCTTTCATAGGTTATTTCCCGTTATCACTAGACTCATTGTTATAAATTTTATCCCACGCAGAAGGTTTTGCGGTGCTTGGAATATTCGTAGCATCAGGAGCAGGTGCAAAGGACTTTTTGCCTGCGGCTTTATCCCAGAATCCTTCATCCTGTTCACTAGGATTAAGAAGTTCTTTTTTCCCTTTTGGAGCTTCTTTCCCGGCGGCTTTATCCCAAAAATCTTGTTCCATCGGGCTATCCCACCAAGTGGAAACAGCCGTACCAGAAGACGTTTTAAATTCGCGCGTAGGCACAAAGGCAGGTGTGCAATCCACTTCCGCCACTTCCGTGCTTTTACGAGGCCCTGGATGTACGCACCCAGGCGGTAAGGTAATACGGCCTTGTGCCCAATCCCTGATCATGTAACTTTGATCGACCCGAAAAAGCGTCATATTGTAAAGATTCGGATCGTTATAACGATCCATATCTGAATCGAATCCTACATGGTCATTGCGTTCATCCGCATGGCGTACATAGCGGAAAATATAACTTCCATCGGGAAGCAGTTCTTTGCTGCTGAATTTTCCAAAAGCCTTAGTATCCGTATAGCGAAGATTTTTGCCTCGCAAGCCATTCATCGCATCTGAAGATTCAAACAGGCCCGCAAATGCAGCATTACTCCATAGGAGGCATAAAAGAAACAGAGAGAAGTAATAGCGGATCATCCTACATATACCCATCTTTACGAAGACGCTCAAACGCCGATTCATCTTCATCCGCGCCCATCGGGCGGCCAGAACGTTCAGAGACTTTCGTTACTTTCAGTTCTGCAATAATTTCATCAATCGTCGATGCAGGGCTTTCAATCGGCCAGGTAATGCCTTTTTCGCCAAGCGATCTAAAGCGCATCATCTTGCCACCAAAATCACGACCCTCAAACATCGTATATTTGCGCGAGTAATAGAGCGGGACCACCGGGATATGTTCGCTACGAATATATTCCCATACATCGAGTTCTGTCCAATGTAAGAGCGGATGGATGCGCACGTGGGTTCCCGGAGGGAAATCCGTCATGAACTGATCCCAAAATTCTGGTGGTTGATCTTTCACATCCCACTGACCATCAGCATCGCGTGGGCTAAAATAACGTTCTTTCGCGCGCGTACCTTCTTCATCGCGGCGAATACCGGCCACAATTCCGTTAAAGCCATATTTCGCGATCACTTCTTTCAAGCCGCCGGTTTTTCGCGCAGCAACGCGCGCAGAATGGGGAAGAGTAGGGTCCGTTGTTTCAATCGGTGGACAAAGATGCGAAATGAAATCCACGTTCCATTCCTGCGAATATTTATCACGGTACGCATATACCTCTTCCATCTCAAGCTCTGTATCGCAGTGGATGAGCGGAAAGGGGATGTTACCGAAAAAGGCTTTACGCGCAAGATGGATCATCACGGTGCTGTCTTTCCCAAAAGACCACAACATCGCGGGATTTTTAATTTTATTGAACATCTCGCGAAAAATATAAATGCTTTGCGCTTCGAGTTGGTCGAGATGGTTCATCTGAAGGGAAGTCTGCTGTTTTGTCATAAAGTGTCAGATCCTAATTATCTATAGAAAGTCTACATTAGCGTTCAATGATGAAGCGGTGAAGTGTTTCTTCATACCGCCTGATATACCCTAATTCTTCAGATGAAAGTTTGCCATCATGTAAAATAAATGCATCAAGAATCGAAACAAACGCGCGGATACATTCCATGCCTTCGCGGGTTTTATCTTCTTCCTTCAAAACAGTTAATGAAAGCGGAATAAGAAGTTCGGGATTAGAAAGCGGCACATTGCCGGTATTTCGAGCTTCCAGGACTCCAAGCTCCTGTGTGAGGGACGTCGCAATTTCTTCTACCTTCGTTTCCGGGTGATGTTTGCGGGCGAGATAGGTGAGTGCCTCAACAATGAGGCCCAGTTCTAGGCGTTTTCCGGTAGTATCAAGGTTCGCCGCTATGATTCCGAGTGTTTTGATATCATGCGACAGTACTTCATAACCATTTAAGCCCGAAACTGCACGGCGCAACGGGGAAGCCGGCATATTGCCACGATTCCAGTGCTCATAAATTGGAATAAAGAAATCCGAGAGCCGATCAAGAATCGCATCGAGTTCAAGTGCCAACATCTACACGCTCCAATCGGGTGTTATATTGATATGAATACCACATTCTGTCTTCTTTTCGCCACCTGGCATTTCAGCAGTATGTGCCCACCGTCCAGCACGCTCATCTTCTCCATGTTTAACAGGCCGGGTGCATGGGGCGCAGCCAATAGATGGATAACCTTGCGCCACCAGCGGATGCTGTGGCAGTTCGCGTTTGACAAACTCGTCACGGATACGCTGTTTATCCCATCCAATGATCGGATTAATCCGGAACACCTGTTTCTCATCGAGTTCAATTGAGGGAAGCTGAGAGCGCTCTTGCGTCTGATAACTCTTTCGCCCTGTGATGATCGCCTGAATGCCACGTTGCGCAATGCCGCGATCTAGTGGCTCGACTTTGCGCATCCAGCAGCAACGATCGGGTTGCCGTTCCCATAAATTACCATCCGTATCGATGTTCTGTACAATTTTTATATCCGGAGTAAGAGGTACGACATTTGTTAGCCCCAACTGCGTTTCCAACTGTTTTATGTATTCAAGTGTCTCAGAGAAATGTTTTTCTGTCTGTAGGAAGAGAATGGGCGTAGAAGGATCAACTTCCGCAACAAGTGCAATCAAGAGCGCAGCATCAGCGCCAAACGAGGAAAGGAGCGCGATCTTCCCTTGAAATTCTTCACGGATCATGATGCGCAACAAGGCGAGAGCATCAAGATGCCCATAAAAGGTTTGCAGACGTGAGAGCGATGCGTGAGGGAGTTCCATTTTTACTGCTTATGCCATCCAATTTCGTCTAAATACGCATCCGTGCGTTTCATAATCTCTTCTGCGGTAAGCTCTTCCGCCTGCCACTCATCGCGCAATTTCCCCAAATGTTCCACCTGTTCTTTCCAGATGCTGGGGAATTGCACTTCCAGCCATTCCCGGATTCGCCGTGCAAGCGTAGGGCTTTTGCCTTCCGTGGAGACAGTCAATACCAAATCCCCACGTCGTACAATAGCAGGAAAATAGAAATCGCAATATTCCTTCCAGTCTTCCACATTCACAAGCCTTCCTGCTTTGCGTACTTTCTCTGCGAGCTGGGCTGCTTCTATCTCTCCAATATCCACAATCATTACCGCAACAAATTGAGGAATTTCTGCTGCGGTAGGAAAACGCTCCATCAATCGCTTCCCTGCTGTTTTCGTAAGTGTTGCGATGGGTCTAGGCGCATAGACGGTCACGTGCGCTGCTCCCGCTTCATCAAGCAGCATTAAGCGCCGCACGGTCTTCTCCTCGTTTCCCACGAGTGCGACATTCAGCCGTGCTACATCGAGGGTGATCGGGAACATCGTTTATGCCGCCCATTTATAAATTGGTGCTAGCCGCTTTTTCGCGCCCAAAAGCACGGTTGCCGTCCCGACGCGATGCGAGAAAGTGCCATAATTTTCTTGAAGTTTCCGGCCTGCGACATAATCGGCGAATAGTGCATCCATCACGGCGGGCACATCCACATAGGGCACTTTATCAAACAGTTTATCGCTAAGCCGAGTCCCCTCAAAATCTCCACCTGCATAAATGGCATAAAGGTCCGGCGCGCGGCCAACAATCCCAATCTCTCCTGCAAAGGGCCTAGAGCAACCATTTGGGCATCCTGCGATACGGATCGAAAGATTCTCTTCCAAAATCCCATGTTTCTGCATGAGCTTTTCGACTTCAGCCAAAAAGGGAATACGGATGCGCTCGGCTTCCGAAAGCGCCTTCCCGCAGGTGGGGAGTGCGACGCAGGCTAACATATTCCGATCCACACGGGTCATGTCTTCTTTCAGCTTAATGCCAAAAGAGCGAAGTTTGGCTGCAATCGCATCTTTGTCTTTGGGCTCGATATCCGCGAGGATAATATTTTGATCCGGCGTGAGGACAAGATTCATCCCGTATTCGCGAATTACTTCACGAAGACCGGTGCGGATTTTCTCATGCTCGCGGTCTTCGATACGCCCACTCGAGATTGGAATACCTAAGAACCATTTCCCATCGCCTTGCGCGTGCCAGCCCATATGGTCGGGGATTTGTATTGCTGGGATCGGGCGCACGTCGTCCGCTTTTTTCCCGAAATATTCCTCAAAAGTTTTTCGTGTCCACTCGGGGCCTTTTTCTTCCACCACATATTTGAGTCGCGCGTGTTTCCGATTAGAACGATCACCGTAATCCCGCTGGAGCTTGATAACCGCTTCGGTGGCGGCGATAAGTTCATCCGCTTTCACGAAGGCAAGAGGAGAGGCCAAGCGCGGATAGGTTTCCTCTTTGTTATGCGTCATGCCAAGCCCGCCGCCGACATAGACGTTGTAACCCTGCAACGCATCGCCTTCATACACCAGGATAAAGCCCAAATCATGCGTGAAGAGATCCACCGTATTATCTTCTGGGATGGCGAGCGCAATTTTGAATTTACGCGGCATGTAATGTTTGCCATAAAGCGGTTCGACATCTTCTTTGGGAGTCTCGGCTACATTTTCGTCACCTACCCAGATTTCATGATAGGCAGTCGTCTTGGGCGCGCAATGTGCGGCGAGTAGGTTAGTATCGGCGAGGAGACGCTCAGTCTTGTGATCCTTATATGGCGCTGGTGCGGCCATCAGGTTACGCACAATATCGCCGCAGCCGCCTAAAGTCGAGAGCAGGATCTCGTTAATTGCTTTGATTTTGGCCTTCATGTTCCGCTTAGCGATGCAATGGAACTGGAAGGTCTGACGCGTTGTCAGGCGCAATGTGCCGTTGGCATATTTACCCGCAAGTTCATCAAGCACGAGATATTGCTTGGCCGTTAAACGACCCGCCGGCATTTTGAGCCGTACCATGAACTCCCATATTTTCTCCAAGCCTGCCTTCTTACGTTGTGTGGCAGTATCGCGGTCAAAACCTTGGTAACTGCCATGGAATTTGAGCAGTTCATAAGAATCATCAGAGACAAATTCTGTCGAAGCATCATCAAGCTCGGCAGAAAGATTGCCGCGCAAGTGCTGACTTTCGCCTTTAACCTGTTCAACGTGGGAAAATTTGGGTGGGTTCTCTGCCATGGGCGCTCATGTATAAATGTACAAGTAAACTCCGTGTGTAATACGTCATTTTTACCTAAAGAGCAAGTTATTTTGCATCGAAATAATGTGAATATGGTTTTAATCACAGATAAAAAATGTGCATTATAAAGAAAAAGAAAATTCTAGGGCGTACTCCCTATGAAAGCGGCTATTCGTCGCTAGGGATTAAACGGCGGATTTCTTTTTCTACCAAACGCTTGACGAGAGGGGGGAGGTTTTTATCCAACCAATCTTTTAAATAAGGCCGCATTGCTTCGATCACCAAATCTTCCATGGTGGAGCCAGAACGCAATGAAGGGCCTTGCTTCGGGATATGTGCCATCAGCTCACGGATCGCATCTGCGGAGGCTTCAACGCTTTGCTCAGAAACCAATCCTTCATCGTCGTTTGCCAAAATATTTTTGGCAGAAGAGAAGTCAGGCATAGGCATCTCAGGTTCTTTTTTAAGCTCAACATGAAGGGGTGCAACAGGTTCGGGAATCGATTCAGGTTTCAGCGCAGGCGCAACAGGTTCGGGAAACGGCTCAGGTTTCGGCGCAGGCGCAACAGCCACTTCTTCTATGGTTGGTGCAACAGCCACTTCTTCTATGACGGGAGGAGAAACGGGCTCCGGTGCAATCGGTTCCGGTTCTGGAGCGACTACGACAGGTTCGGGCGCCGGTGGTGTTGGCGCAGCAACAGGTGCTGGTGCTAACTCTTCTTCGGGTTTGGCAGCCAAAGCTTCCTGAAGACGCTTGGTTAAATCGCCGGCATCTTCTCCTGCGGAGCTTAAAGCATCGTCGATATTGGCAAGAACATCTTTCCCTGCGAGCGCATCTTCTTCAGCTATTTCGGTAAGTTCAAGGACATCGTCATCATCAGCGGAAGGGGTGCCATCTACTTCGCCCGCAATAACGCCACGAATGGTTTGGAGGATTTCCTCCATAGTGGGATTATTCTGGGAATTTTCGAGTTCCGCCATAGAAAGCCTTTGATCTGTCACGCATAGTACAATCTTCCCAGTTATGACATAAAAGGGAGGTGTTATTCAAGCAGAAGTTTTGAATGGAAGCAAACTTCGTACAAAGACCAAAAGGATTTAGTAGCCGATGAATTGATATTTGACGTCATCGTAATGTTCTTGTGGGTCAAACAGTTCGACACTGAGGCCCAAAGCTTGCGCGGTCAATTGACCAATCGCGAGTTTTACACTGTATGCTGCGGTAACAGCATTATATTGAGCGCGGACATGATCCACTTTCGCACTGAACAGTTCTTGCTCTGCATCCAGTACGTCCAGTGTTGTACGAGAACCCACTTGTGCTTCCTGGATCACGCCATCCAAGGCCACTTGCGCAGCTTCGACGGCAGTTTGTGTTGATCCGATGGTCGATTGTGCGACTTCATAATCACGCCATACGCGAGTCACATATTCTTTTACAGAATTATAACTATCTTCACGGGTGCTACGTAAGCGCGCTACATCTTCTTTCGCAGCGCGAATACGGGAATATTCTATGCCAGACTGGAAAATAGGAATATTCACGTTCAATGTAACCGATTGCGCATTATAAGGACCGTTTTGCGAGCTGAGAGTGCCGTCTTCTTCAAGCATGTTGCCGCGTAATGATACGTTCGGAAGCAGATTTGCCCGTGTTACGTCGACGGTATTTTCAGCTGCCATTTCGGTATAAATAGCAGAAATAAGAGAGGGGTTATCCCGAAGTGCCTGGGCTCGTGCATCTGCAAGGCTACCAGGAATACCTTCAGGCATTTCCGGCATTGCAGGGACATTTGGCTCCAAACCAGTTATCTTTCTAAAGCTGGCTTGCGCAGTTGTCAGATTGCCTTCCGCCTGTAACCGTTCACTTTCCGCGAGTGCCAACCGCGCTTTCGCCTGTGCTACGTCGGTACGGGTAACTTCGCCTAAGCGGAACCGCTCTTCAGTAACTTCTAAATGTTTACGTAAAACCGCCTCATTATTTTGGCTTAGATAAAGAACTTCCTGCTCCCGTGCGATGCCAGCGAATGACTGAACGGTGCTAAGCAAAACGTTTTGTTCCACACGGTAAAGTTCAGCGCGGGCTGCTTCGATTTTATTATCCGCCTGCTTCATCCCGTAATAAGTAGAACCACCGCTGAAAATAGGCTGTTCAACATAAACCTGCCAGGTTTCGGTATCCGCCTTCGTGGTATTACGGCGCCCTAAAAATCCAGCCGTTTCACGTTCTTCGCGGCCTTTACTGTAAGAGCCGCCCGCACGAGGCAACCATCCAGAGAAGGCTTGGGAAGCCGCTTCATCTGTTTGTCGCACGAGAGCACGTTGTGATGCTAACTGGGGGTTATTATTATACGTCGCTGCAAGCGCTTCGCTGAGGGTCTCGGCATGCACGGATTTGGGTGCGAAAGTAAACCCGATTACGGCCAAAAGAGACACTGTACACAAAAGCAGTGTCTGACGGTTAGCGTGCATAAAAATCCTCATACTACTGTTTTTACAGAATAAACTTCTGTGGCAATATTAAATCAAAAGGTACTTAATTTTCTATTAATGATAGTAGTATTAACAGATTCTACTCAAAACGGAAGCTCCGAAATGAGGAGGGATCTTCAAACCCAGGCAATAGAGGAGCGGAAGCTTCAAATAAATGGGTGTAGGTATAGGTGTCGCCCGTACGCTGACATAGCGTAACAATACCATTGCTATGAGTTGTTTCTTTGAGAACTGCGACTAATCTTCCGCCGCGCTCCGAGAGCTGAGATAATAAGGAATCTGGGATGCGCTGTAACGCGCCATTGATGAAAATAACATCATATGGCCCGCCGTCTGGATGGCCTGCCGCAAGCGGATTACTCATTACGATCACTTTTGTCACACCCAGATGGTGAAGGATGTAATTGGCGCCCGAGCACAAGTCGCGGTCATCTTCGATAGCGAATACTTTATGCCCCAAGGAAGCAAATACAACGCTCGAATAACCGCTTCCGCAGCCAATATCAAGGACTACATCGGAAGCCTGGATATCCGCGGCTTCTGCCATCCGTGCAAATAACAAAGGGGGCAGGAGGTAGCGGTTGTTTCCTAAAGGAAGGGCTTTATCGACATAAGAGATGCTGCGTAAAGATTCAGGCACAAACAAATGGCGGGGCAGCGAGGAAAGGACGGAAAGGAGCTTTTTATCCGTCACGTCATTCGCGCGAACCTGGCTTAGAACCATATTGCTGCGGGCAGTATCGGGTGTATTCATAATAGTATTCTCTAAGATGTGTAAGCTTGCTTTGAAGAACCAAGGAAATCCAAGGGAAAATGACTCAAGCCCTCGCTTTTATAGGAAAATGGGGATGATTGCAAGATGCTTGCAATCCGCGAAACCAGTTATATAATACCCCTCCCTTTCGCCCATTTGGTAAGGCCGGGTAGCAAAGTGGTAATGCACGGGACTGCAAATCCTGTATTCGGGAGTTCGATTCTCCCCCCGGCCTCCACAACCTATTGTAATATCAGCCTTTCCCTTTTGCTTTCCGCTGCCCTTTCTTGGCTTTTTGTTCGATATGTTCGATAATTTGGCTTGCGATATCTTTGCCCGTGGTCGATTCAATCCCCTCTAAGCCCGGCGAAGAGTTCACTTCCAGTACGAGTGGCCCACGGTTAGAACGTACAATATCGACCCCCGCCACATCAAGCCCCATGATTTTAGCGGCTTGGATGGCCGTTTGACGCTCCTCTGGTGAAATTTTAATCTGGCTTGCCGTACCGCCCCGATGGAGATTTGAGCGGAATTCCCCTTCACGGGACTGGCGCAGCATGGCCGCGACCACCTTGCCTCCAATCACAAAGCAGCGAATATCCGCACCGCCAGCTTCTTTCACAAATTCCTGAACAAGGAAGAACGCATCAAGCCCTCTAAAGGCCTCGATCACGCTTTCTGCCGCTTGCTGGGTTTCCGCCAGTATCACGCCCTTGCCTTGAGTGCCCTCAAGCAATTTGATGACGAGTGGCGCGCCTCCGACCAGTTCAATCAAATCAAGTGTATTATCTGCGGAATGGGCAAAACCGGTCACGGGCATTCCAACCCCTTTTCGGGAAAGTAACTGATGTGCCCGGAGCTTATCGCGTGAGCGGGTGATCGCGATTGATTCATTCACCGGATACACGCCCATCATCTCAAATTGCCGAAGTACCGCGGTTCCATAGAAGGTCACAGACGCACCAATTCGTGGAATAACCGCATCGAAATGATTGAGGATCGTATCCTTGTAATGGATCTCTGGATTATTCGACGTGATGTTCATGTAACATTTAAGCGGGTCGATAACCTGAACGCTATGGCCACGCGCCTCGGCGGCTTCCACGAGTCTTTGTGTTGAATAGATAGTAGGGGCGCGGGATAATATGCCGATGTGCATGATTCAACAGTTCCTAAAAAAGATCAAATTCAAGGTATAACACAGTTTATGAGAGTGAGGCAGTCTCTTTTAATAAAACGACCGTGCTTGTTCTGGGCTATATTTTCCTAAAAGGCAAGATTTCCCCGCACTTACAAGAAACTTTCCTTTTCTGAGCGCCTGGCGCCCGAGTAACATTCGAAACGCCATTGTGTCTCGGTTAGTGAGGGTAAGTTCAATATCAAAACGTGTATTTTTTAAGAGTACCGGTGTTCTAATCACCAAACGTTTCTCGCGGTTCCCGCCGGAGTCGGAGACAAATCGTCTATCAATGATCGGTGCAACGGACGTAACTACGAGCTGGCTGTTTTTTTGTAAAGGATGCATATCGAAGCTCACGTAATCCATTCCTCCGTCTGAGAATGTACGGATATTAAACGCATGGAGTGCAGACGTTTTCGCGCCCGTATCCACCTTTGCCTTGATTGCAGGAAGGTTAAGTTCGGGAAGCGCACACCATTCTTCCCAGCCGATGATGGTGCGGTTAATCTTTTTTTTCGATTCCAATATCTGTCTCCTACCCTTGTGATCCAGAAAACTGGCGTGCGGCCGCAACGGCTTTGTCCCATTGTACCAGCAAAGTTTTCCGATGACGACCTTCTTCAGAAGGAGTAAATATCTTCGTCTCCAGCCACAATGCGGAAATATCTTCAAGATCACGATAAATTCCGGCTTGAAGCCCGGCGAGGCATACTGCTCCCCATGCGGTAGTTTCGAGTACTTTGGGTTGCTTCACGGAAACATTTCCCATATCACTTAAGAACTGACAAAGCCAATCACTTTTCACCATTCCACCATCCACGCGAAGCGAATGCAGCGAAAGCCCATCTTTTGCCATGGCATTAAGCAAATCGCAGGTTTGATAGACAACAGACTCGAGCGTAGCACGGACAATCTCTGCAATGCCGGTATCGCGCGTAACGCCAAATATTGCACCGCGTGCATTTGCATCCCAGTGCGGTGCGCCTAGCCCAGTAAAGGCGGGGACAAGATACACACCGCAGTTATCGGATAAGCTTGCTGCTAATGCATCCGTTTCTTTTGCATGCGTGATAAGATGCAATTTATCCCGCAACCATTGCACTGCGGCACCCGCAATAAAGATAGAACCTTCGAGTGCGTAAGTAGGTTTGCCGTTAAGCCGATAGGCAATGGTCGTCAATAATTGATGTTGGGAATAACAGGGTGTATCGCCGGTATTCGCAACCATAAAACAGCCGGTGCCGTAAGTGCTCTTTACCATCCCGGGTGCAAAACAGGCCTGGCCAATCGTTGCGGCTTGTTGATCGCCTGCAATCCCGCCAATCGCAATCGCGCTTTTATCTTCCGTAAGCAATCGTGTGGTGCCGAAATCTGCTGCGGAATCTTTCACTTCCGGCAGTAATGACGCCGGGATGTTGAAAAGCTTTAACAGCGCATCGTCCCATTGTTGCGTGTTGATGTTAAACAGGGAAGTGCGCGACGCATTCGTCGCGTCGGTTGCGTGGACTTTAGCTTCCGTGAGTCGCCAAAGAATGAACGTATCAATCGTCCCAAAGGCAAGTTCGCCATTTTCCGCTCGTGCACGCGCACCTTTGACATTATCCAGTATCCATGCGATCTTGGTAGCAGAGAAATAAGGATCAAGCAGTAGCCCGGTTTTCCGGTGGATTATTTTCTCATGGCCAGCGGCTTTAAGTTGCTCGCACATCTCTGCGGTTCTGCGATCTTGCCAGACAATCGCAGGATAAATAGCTTGTCCGGATTTACGCTCCCAAATGACGGTCGTTTCGCGTTGATTTGTAATCCCAATCGAAGCAATAGGCCTGCCTGCTTCACTTATGGCTTTCCGGCAGACATTGAGTGTTGCTTCCCATAGTTCTTCCGGGTCGTGTTCTACCCAACCATTATTCGGATAATGTTGTGTGAATTCGGTTTGAGCAAGCGAAACAATTTCGCCCTTGGCATCAAAGACAATCGCACGGCTGCTCGTGGTTCCTTCGTCAATCGCCAGGAGATAGGATTCCATCTAGGATCCTTTATGATTTGTTAATCCACAGGTTGCATTATAGGACAAATAAGTAAAGAAGGAATGACAAAGGCATACTATGCCCTGGAGTAATGAACCTTTCGATATTGTTATTGTCGGCGGCGGGATCAACGGCGTCAGTATTGCCCGTGATGCTGCGGGGAGAGGTTTGCGCGTGTTGTTATGCGAGAAAGGCGATTTAGCCAGCGGCACATCTTCTGCAAGCAGCAAATTAATTCACGGCGGATTGCGGTACTTAGAGCATTATGCCTTTGGGTTAGTCCGCGAATCGCTGAAAGAACGCGAAGTGATCTTACGTGCAGCGCCCCATATTGTATCTCCTTTACAATTCATCTTGCCGCATATGCCCGGCATCCGCTCCACCTGGATGGTGAGGCTTGGTCTTTTCCTATACGACCATTTAGGTGCGCGCGAGTTGTTGCCAGCTTCGGGTGCGGTGGATTTGATTTCCCATGAAGCGGGTGCGATATTGCAGCACCAGTTTGTCAAAGGATTTACGTATTCTGATTGCTGGGTAAAAGATGCACGGCTCGTGATACTCAATGCAATGGATGCAGAGCGTTTAGGAGCAATCATCTGCCCACGCACAGCCTGCAAATCTGCCACTCGTGAAGAAGGCTACTGGGATATTGAACTGGTAAACGAAGAAGGACAATCTCAACATATCCAGGCGCAAGTATTAGTAAATGCGACCGGTCCGTGGGCAAACCAGTTCTTGGAAGAAACATTACATACGCGAAAGGAACCAAATTTTCGACTGGTGAAAGGAAGCCATATTATTGTGCCACGGCTCCATACGCATAATTCTGCCTATATGCTCCAAAATACCGATAAACGCGTGATTTTTATGCTGCCATTTGAGGAAGATTTCACGCTTATCGGTACAACCGATGTGGAGTATTTGGGCAAGCCGGAAGATGCGGTGATTACCGATGCAGAAATTCAATATTTATGTGATGCCGTGAACCGTTACCTTGCGCGCCCTGTGACGCCAAGCGATGTCGTGGCAAGCTATGCAGGTGTGCGTCCACTGTATGAGAAAAGTAAAAAAGCAGCAGCCAAAGCATCGCGCGATTATAGTCTCGAGTGGAAGGACTTTAAAGGGACGGCACCACTCTTAAATGTGTGGGGTGGGAAGCTTACGACTTATAGGCGGTTAGGGCAGGAAGCAACGAATAAGATTGCTTCTTATCTCCATTGCCAAGCACCGGACTGGACGCATAAAACACCACTTCCTGGAGGAAATATTCCGCATGGAAATGTGGCGGCTTACGCAGAGTCGATCCGTGAGACATATCCTTGGCTTCCCGAGGCACTCGCACGACGCTATGTCTCGCATTATGGCACCTTCTGCCATAAAATCTTACAAGAGGCTTCATCACTGCGCGGATTGGGAAGGGATATCAGCGAAGGTTTCCATCTTTACGAGGCGGAAATTGCGTACTTAAAGAAATACGAATGGGCAAAGACCGCAGAGGATATCCTCAAGCGCCGGACGTGGCTTGGAGTGAGGGTTCCAAAGAGCACGTATCAACTGCTCGAGGACTATCTGAAGCGATAATATTTCTTCGCTGGCGAAGAACGCTTCCCCATTGTATAACTTCCTCCCATGAAAAATACAGTTCGTATCTATACTGACGGCGCATGCTCCGGCAATCCTGGTCCAGGAGGGTGGGGAGCGGTGCTGTTTTATAAGGACGCGGTGAAAGAACTTTCCGGTGGTGAAGCCGATACCACCAATAACCGGATGGAATTGATGGCGGCGATTGAATCGCTCAAAGCGCTGAAACGCTCCTCGACCATCGATCTTTATACCGATAGCGAATATGTCCGCCAGGGAATTACCCAATGGATTGAAGGCTGGAAGAAAAATGGTTGGAAGACATCGGCCAAGAAGCCCGTCAAGAATGTCGATTTATGGCAGGCATTAGAAGAAGAATGCGCACGGCATCAGATTGCCTGGCATTGGGTTAAGGGCCATGCAGGTCATCCCGAAAACGAACGGGCGGATACACTCGCGCGGGAAGCCATAAAGCGCATATAAAATAGACCCAGCCCTGAAAGAGTAGTACAGTCACTATGGGAACTTCCACTAGCCCATCGAGAGTAAATAATGGACCGTGTATTACGTTTTGTTCCATTCTTTTTGGCGGTTGTTTGTTTTCTGGTCAGCATACCGGCTTTTGCTGCAACGGATGAGCAGATTAAAGAAGAAATTATTCAAAATTCCCTATCCCAATATTCGGGGGGATGTCCTTGTCCCTATAGCATTAACAAAGCAGGCCGGACCTGTGGGAAGCGTAGTGCCTATAGCCGTCCGAACGGAGAAAAACCAATCTGCTACCCAAAGGATGTAACGAAATCCATGCTAGAGCTGTATAAGGGATACTAGAAATAAGATGTACAACTTATAGTATGTGTAGTTTCTTCCAGGAAGCCTTTATTTTACTATAGGTTGTATATCGGGGGGAAGGATAAATTAGGGGTTAAAGGAAAGCGGCTAAAGGGATCTATAATATTAAAGAATATAGGGTTTAGATTGACATCTCTCTGGATATTAACTATTATTAAGGGCGTTCAAAACACTATAACCCGAAGGGAGAGTTCCCATGCCAAATGCTTTTACTAATTTCCTGAAGCAAGTAAATTCAGGGATCATTGGATCGCCAAAAGATATAAAAGAATCCATTGCGATGGTAACTCGTACTGCTGCCGCTCCTGCAGGGGCTGCTCCCGCTGCACCCGTTGCTGCACCTGTTATAGCTCCAGCAGCCGCTAAAAAAGGTCATGCGAAAGAAAAAGCGCTGGGTATTGGCGCCGCATTTGCTGCACCGTTTGTGAATCTTGGTATCGGATTCGCAGAATTAGCGAGAAGCCCTTATTTCGTCATACAAGGAAATGGTGCTGAGGCACTTCAATCACTGAAAAATGCAGGAACTGAGCTTGGTAAAGGCGTTGGACGCTTAGTCGGTGGTGCGGCAGCATTGGGCGTATTTGTTGCAGCTACGGCAGTTGCCGCGGTAGGTGCTTATGTTGCGGGATGGGGTAATGCGATCGCTAAAAATATGTTTGATCGGGCAGATGAGAAAGGCCCTAAATTTGATCGTAAGGGACACCAGAAGAATCAAGGCTATAGCTTTTCTTTCAGTGGATTCTGTCGGGGGCTGTTCCTGAGTGGTCCTTTTAAGCATGGACCAAAAGCGGCGTTTAATACCGCTAAAGCTGCCGTGCTGGGAGCAGGGGATGCGTTTGGTCCCGATTCTAACGGAACGACACAAGACGTCACCCTCACCGGGTTCTTTACGAAAGGGGCTTCTCGCGTAAATCAGGATGTTATTTCCCGTGGTTATAAAAAGGTTCATCTTGTGACAGAAACCCGTAAATTTGAGGGGTTGGACGATCAAGGGAGCTTAGTGGTCATGACGCCTGTTCCTCATTATGAATTGAGTAAGGGCGGTTTATTTACAAACGCGAATCGCTTCGCGGATCAGTTTGAAAAGTCGTCAAAATTGATGCGCAAAATCGTAGGGGACAAAAAACCAGCTTATGGAGAGATTGCACCCAATAGACAGGGGCATACGATAAGACAGGCTCAAAGAGCAGGAAACGTGGGTGCTTCGATGGATTCATTGGATTCTCGTGATGATTCAGACTCTTCTAGAGACAATGGAATTATAAGCGGTGCTGCATCGCGCTTGAGCAGCAGCAGAGACAGCGGAACCGAATCTAGTAGGGAAAAAAGCTAAACAGCTATCACATCCTTCACATCCCTCCTTTGGCAACCTAGGAGGGATTTTTTTTGCCTTCAATCCCCCTCAAAAAAACCAAAATACACCGGCATCAACAGAACCTTTATAAGAAGCAACAGCAAGACGAATGTATTTCCTATACCCATGGTTGTACGACTGGTTTCAAGACGGGGTTGTATAAAAATCCCACTTTGTGATTCAGGAAATTGGTTAAAGAGGAGTATGTTTATGCCGAGTGTACGTAAGGTGTTGAAAAGAATGAATGAGGGTCTGGTCGGTTCGCCGGAGAGCCTTTTAGCATCAAAGAGAAAATTATTTGGTGCGAAGCCTCAAGAGAATGAAGCAGAACTTGATTCTAGATCAGAGGAAATATTGGGGGTTCGAGAAGGAAAAGAATATTCCAAAGCGCAACGCGTGGGCTCTGCATTTGCCGCACCGTTTATCAATACACTGTTCTCTGCGGGCCAACTCGTTAAAGCGCTAGTCTTTACGGCACGGGGCGTGGGTAAAGGGATCTCCGGGAGGTTAACAAAAGATGAGGAGATACGTGAAGACAGGCTTGAAATTTCTCGGAATAGCTTTAAGAAGGCTGGCGTAGCGTTAGCGGACGCAGGTGTGGAGCTAGTCAAAGGCGTATCCCGTTTGGCAGTAGGTACGGTGGTATTGGGTACGTTTATTGGAGGTACGACGGTAGGTGCGGCAGGTGGTTATGTCGCCGGGGTCTTGAATGCGGTAAGTAAAAATTCCCTAGTCCAACATCCTGCGGTACTCAATAGCCAAGGGCGTAACATTAATAAAAGCCGTGACTTCTCCCCTTTTGGATTCATAAAGGGTGCCTTCCGAGGTGTATTTTATGAAGGGCCAAAAGCGGCATTTAATACCGTCAAAGCTTCCCTAGAAGGGGCGGGTGAGAACTTTACGGAAGAGAGTACCGCAACAGGGGTAATAGGTAAGACGCTCAAGAATGTTAATGAGAAAATACTATCCCGTGAACCGGAAGTATCCCGTGGGGCAGAAAACCAGCTTAAAGTCCTTAAAGGTGGGTTTCTGGCGAATCTAAAATGTTTCTGGTTCGGAACCAAGCCATGGAAGGAACAGTTGATTGAACAAGAAGCGCTGGCAGATCAATTGCTCGTAGATAGAGGGGCGGTTGATTTGGCTGCGGAGGAACAGGTTGCTCTTGATGAGCCTGTTTCACGTGGACGTCAGCCTGGTTCACCAAATGTGGAATTAGAGAAAGGACAATCCGTTAGCCGAAGTTCAGAAAGTTCAGAAAGCTCAGAGAGTGAAAGCAGTGTCGAAGAAAGTTCCATACAAGAAAAAAGAGATGTGGATCTCAAATCTTTGGCTATTGAAAGTAAGAGAGGTGATATAGCTTTTGTTCAAGCTTTGCTCACTGCTAATCGTTCTAGTCCTACCGTTTCTGGGCGGGTGTTGTAATAGGTGCGTATTATTGAAAAATCCCTCCCAGGTTAAATCCTGGGAGGGATTTTCTCATTGCCTCCTAGGTTGTTAACCTCCCGCTAAGGTTTTTTGGGCTACTTTGAAAAAAGATACCCAACAAGAGGTAGTGTATGCGTGCGGATAAAATTCTTAAAGAAGTGGGAATACGGTTAAATACTTATCAGGGAAATGATTTGCCGGTCTATTCCCCGCTTGATCAAAGCGAGATGGCGAGACTACGCTTCCATGATCGCGAGGAAATTGAACACCGTATTGCGCTAAGTGTAGAAGCTTTTCGTATATGGCGGGAAGTGCCAGCACCGCGCC
This sequence comes from Rickettsiales bacterium, assembly GCA_021156175.1. Classification (GTDB taxonomy): domain Bacteria; phylum Pseudomonadota; class Alphaproteobacteria; order Rickettsiales; family JAJNBL01; genus JAJNBL01. The sequence continues at coordinate 97,350 of JAJNBL010000006.1, read as the reverse complement.
GTGGAGAACTGATACGCATCTTCGGAAATACGTTACGTAAACACAAGGAAAGCTTGGGCAGGCTCGTGACACTCGAATGCGGAAAGATCCTGGAAGAGGGGAAGGGCGAAGTCCAGGAGATGATTGATATTTGTGACTTCGCAGTGGGCCTCTCCCGGCAGCTTTACGGGCTTACGATTGCGTCTGAGCGCGCACAGCATACCATGGAAGAAAACTGGCTCCCTTTAGGGCCCATTGGGATTATTACGGCCTTTAATTTCCCCGTGGCGGTATGGGCATGGAATGCTGCATTAGCACTCGTTTGTGGGAATTCAGTTCTTTGGAAGCCGTCGGAGAAAACGCCGCTCTGTGCGCTCGCTTGCGAGGCATTATTGAGTGAGGCAATCAAGGAATTCGAACAGAAAACGGGCATCACAGTTCCAGAAGGCCTATCGCAATTGATTCTCGGCGATAGCGGTGCGGGAGAACGTCTCATTCATTCTACGCATATTCCGCTCATCAGTGCTACGGGAAGTACCCGTATGGGGCAAATAATCAGTCCGCATGTAGCGAAACGTTTTGGGCGGGTTCTGCTTGAACTTGGGGGGAATAACGCCGTTATTATCACGCCATCCGCCGATTTAACCATCGCCCTGCCATCGGTGGTGTTTGGTGCAGTTGGGACGGCCGGACAGCGTTGTACGACCACGCGCCGTGCCTTGGTGCATGAGTCGATTATCGATGAGGTATTTGAGCGGCTTCAGCAGGCTTATGCTTCAATCCAAACGAAAATAGGCGATCCACTTAAAGACGGGACATTGGTCGGGCCACTCATTGATAAACAGGCATTCCATGCTATGGAGCACGCACTTCATCAGGCAAAAAATGAAGGCGGAGAAGTCTATTTCGGAAAGCGTGTTGCGCTACGCAGCATGCCAGAAGGTTTTTATGTCGAGCCGGCATTGGTGAGGATGAAACACCAGACGGATATCGTGTTGCACGAAACCTTTGCACCGATTCTCTATGTGATGCCCTATAGTACGCTGGAAGAGGCGCTCGCAATGCATAATGCCGTACCACAAGGACTTTCCTCTGCGATCTTTACGACCGATATACGCGAAGCAGGTTATTTCAAACAGCATAGCGATTGCGGGATTGCTAATGTGAATATTGGTACAAGCGGTGCAGAAATCGGCGGCGCCTTCGGAGGCGAGAAAGAAACCGGCGGTGGCCGTGAATCCGGTTCCGATTCCTGGAAAAACTACATGCGCCGCCAGACCAGTACGACCTATTTTGGCAGTACACCGCCGGCGCTCGCACAAGGGATTGTGTTTAAGGTGTAGCTAGCCCTTATGTAGACCTCTATCCGAATAACGGCTGAATTCCACCACCGTCACCCAAGAGTCTTTGCCTTTTTCATCAATATAGTGCTGCTTCTCAGGCAATGTTCTGCCATAAATGCGGCTTTTGCTTTCTCTGATTTTAATTTCCCAGTTATAGGTAGTTTCGCCTATTTTATGATCGCCAATATACTTCATCCCCGCCTGTTTTTTCGCAAGGCAGATACGTCCTGAATCAAAGGCATCTTTAAGTGCTGTTTTAGTTAATTCATCCGTAGCAGGCTCTTCTGCTAAGAGGCCTACAACCCGGCTTTTCTTTTCCGAGATAAAATGACCCCACATCTTCCGGAAATTTCCTTCAGTGTATTCCTTGCCATTTTTGTTAAAAAGATGAGGTTTTGAGGGTGGCGGAGCGGTAGGAGTGGGTGTTGTAGCAACACGTAAAAAATCTAGACCATCAGCCGAAGGTGCTAGGAAATATTCATCTAAATTCGTGAGTGATGCGACTAACGGTGTAGTTTTTGCGGAAGAAGGAAGGAAATCGGTGAAAAATCCATTAAATTGTTCTGCAGTTAAACTCACAACAGTCAACGAATCTTCTGGCAGCAAGTCCTTTCCCTTGTCTTGGAAACTTTGAAAACTGGAGGTAAGAGAAGGGAAACGATCAGTATAAACTAAAATGCCCGCTGATAAATTACCAGCAGATATTATCGCCTCATAACATTCCCATGCTCGAGAGAAATTGGCCGTATTATAATATGCTGCAATGAGATTATGGAGAATATTTAAACAGGGTCTGGGATGTAAGCGATTGGCCTCCTCAAAAGCCTCTGTTGCTTCATCATAATGCTGCCGTTTAAACGCTTTATACCCCTTATAGTTCCAAATTTCCGCTTGTGTGATAAGGGAGTCATTCTGCTTATCAGGAAAATAACGGGGGAGTTGTTGTAATAAGTGTAGTGCCTTATCGTATTTCCCTTCTAAGCGGTACTGGCCTGCTGCAGATTTTATTATTTTGGGGATAACGGTGTCTCGTAGAGGGATGAGAGTAAAAGCCTCAGTATCTTTAATCTGAAGGAAAAGATTAGCCGCATCCACAGGGCGATTTTTTGAAACATAAGCACACATAAGTTTTGTAACAAGCTCGGGGGTACGACGATCAACAGGGATTTTCTCAGCATAAGTAGCTGTGGAATCCAGGTCATTCATTCTAAAATAAGTATCACTTAGTTTTGAGTGCATTTCCTCTTTTGCTGCAGTATATTCTGGTGTCTTTTCATAAATCTCAAGTGCTTTCTGGTAATTGACAATAGCTTGCTTTGGATTTCCTAAATGGTCAAAGGCTATGGCAATATTTTTATAAAGGTCGCCAAATTGTAAAGTATTAGCTAAAGGCAAGAATTGCTTCAATGCTTGTTGGTATTTCTTTTGATGTAATAAAATAATGCCCTCATGATAATATGTGATTGGATCATTGGGGAGAAAATATTTACCACACTCAATAAGCTCTTCATAAGCCTCCCATTGGTTGGAGTTACCATATTCACTAAATTTAATGCGGAAATCATCCGGATCAGAAATGCCATGTTTTAGTAATAGTCGGCGTATTTCTTCTGTACGTTGTTGTTGGTTCTGTTGAAGTTTTTGCTGTAACCTGGCTTTCATAGATTCCCCAACTGAATTAGGTTATCTGTAGAGGGAGTTGTATAAATTCTCGATTCGGAAAGGAAGGGGCGAGTTCAGTCTTAGCGCAAAAAAAAGCCCCGCACACCAGTTGCGGGGCCTTTTAGAATTCAAAGAGCGTAAGTGCCTATGACACCTTTTTCTTCTCGCGAGACGCTTTCTTGCGCTCATTTGGATCAAGTTCACGTTTACGCAAACGAAGGTTTTTTGGCGTAACTTCCACCAACTCATCTTCCTCGATGTAAGAGATCATTTCTTCTAAGGTCATAAGTTTCGGCGGAACCAGACGAATTGCTTCATCCGTACCGGAAGCCCGGATATTGGTTAGCTGTTTGCCTCTCAATATATTTATTTCCAGGTCATTATCGCGGTTGTGTTCTCCGACAACCATACCGGCATAGACTTTATCCTGCGGGCGCACGAACATAGTGCCGCGCTCCTGGATACCGAAGATCGCATATGCGACTGCTTCCCCTTGGTCGTTAGAAATCAGTGCACCATTACGACGGCCTTCAATATCGCCTTTATACGGCTGATGGCTGTGATACAGGCGGTTCATCACCCCGGTACCACGTGTATCGGTGAGGAATTCCCCCTGATAACCAATTAAGCCCCGTGATGGTGCATGGAAGATAATACGGTTCTTTCCACCGCCAGAGGAACGCATATCAAGCATATTCCCTTTGCGCTGGCTAATTTTCTCCACCACCACACCGCAATATTCCTGGTCCACATCAATCACGACTTCTTCAATTGGCTCTAACAATTTGCCAGTTTGTTCGTCTTTACGGAACAATACGCGTGGACGTGACACGGAAAGCTCGAATCCTTCACGACGCATGGTTTCAATCAATACACCGAGCTGCAATTCTCCTCGGCCTCCGACTTCATATGCATCGTTGTTTTCCGATTCTTTTACGGTAATTGCTACGTTTGTTTCATCTTCTGCAAACAGACGTTCACGAATCATCCGTGAAGTTACCTTCGTGCCTTCCTGCCCTGCAAATGGTGAATCATTCACGCTGATGGTGATCGCCATTGTTGGTGGATCAATAGGGGTTGATTGCACTGGAATAGTCACAGAAACATCAGCAATCGTATCAGCCACCGATGCATCCTGCATCCCGGCGATAGAGATGATATCTCCAGCGAATACTTCTTCCGCAGGAACGCGTTTTACGCCTGAGAATGATTGCAGCTTGGTCAATTTCCCGGTCTCAACGACTTCCCCTTTCAGGTTAAGCGCTCTTACCGGCATATTCACCTTTGCACGGCCACTTGTAACACGGCCAGTCAAAACGCGTCCTAAAAATGGATCGGCTTCAAGCATCGTTACCAGCATGGAGAACGGCGCGTCTTTATCGACTTGCGGTTCTTTCACATGGGCAATGATCTTTTCAATCAGCGGAGTCATATTCTCGCGTGGATCCGTCAATTCATTCGCACACCAGCCGCTACGGCCAGAAGCGTACAGAATTGGGAAGTCGAGCTGCTCGTCGTTCGCATCCAGTGCAGTAAAGAGGTCAAACACTTCATTGACCACTTCATCCGGTCTGCCGTCTGGACGGTCAATTTTATTGATCACCACAATCGGGCGTAATCCCTGACGCAGTGCTTTGGATAATACGAATTTAGTCTGTGGCATTGGGCCTTCCGCCGCATCCACCAGCAAGATCACACCATCTGCCATCGAAAGTACGCGCTCTACTTCACCACCGAAATCGGCGTGGCCTGGCGTATCAATAATGTTAATCCGGATTTTACCCCATGTGATGGAGGTACATTTGGCAAGGATCGTAATCCCACGTTCTTTTTCCAGGTCATTACTATCCATGACCCGCTCACCCATCGCCTGGTTATCGCGGAAGGTACCGCTTTGACCAAGAAGTGAGTCGATCAGTGTAGTTTTACCATGGTCTACGTGGGCAATAATGGCAACGTTACGTATTTCTGTCATAAAAGTATCATCCGGTTTTTAAGTCACTGTTTAAATGTCAGATTCCCACTTGCATGAAAATCACACAAGTGGGAGCTATTACAAGTAAGTTTTTTATGGCTTAGGCTTCTGTACGCCGTTTTTTTGCAAAACGGAAGGTTTTTTTGCTTCCTTCGCCTTCAGGTCTCTTTTTACGATCCCCTTGGAACCCGTCACTGCTAGAAGAAGACTTCTTAAAGAAGCTGAATTTCTTCGCGGCAGGACGCGCTAGAGTGTCACGAGATTCAGAGCGTGGGGTATCACCAAAACCTGATTTTCCACGTGGGCGGGAATCACGATCTTCGCGTGGTTTGTATTCTTTGCGTTCACCGAACGGTTTACGTTCACCAAACGGTTTAGAATCTCTTGAGTCTCTTGAATCACGTGAGTCGCGAGAATCACGATTACCACGGTCTTCGCGATTTTCCCGCGGCTTGTACTCTTTGCGTTCGCCAAATGGTTTAGAGTCTCTATCTCTTGGTGGGCGAGCATCTCTTGAGCCATTGAAATCTCTGTCTCTTGGCGGGCGAGCATCTCTTGAACCATTGAAATCTCTATCTCTTGGTGGGCGAGAATCTCTTGAACCATTGAAATCTCTGTCTCTTGTCGGGCGAGAATCGCGATTGCCATCACGGTCTTCACGTGGCTTGTATTCTCTGCGCTCACCAAATGATTTAGAGTCTCTTGAGCCAAAATCTCTTGATGGACGAGAATCTCTCGAGCCATTGAAGTCTCTGTCTCTTGGTGGACGAGCATCGCGGTTGCCGCGATCCTCACGCGGCTCGCGTGGTTCACGGTATTCTTTGCGCTCACCGAATTCGCGGTTACCACCACGAGAATCATCGCCATCGCGGTCACGTGAACGTGAACCACCGAATGGACGTTTGCGAGCATAATCACGTGGTCCATCGGATCTCTTCCGACCGCCGCCACGTGAAGGACGTCCGCCTCCTGGACGTTCCTCGCCTGACGTATATGAACCCCCACTACCAGGATTCATCATCCGTTCAATTGCCCTCCATTTGCTGCCATCTTCTGGTGAAACGAGGTTCAGCGCAGAACCTTTCGCACCAGCCCGTGCAGTCCGTCCAATCCGGTGGATGTAATCCTCAGGCGATTGTGGGAGATCATAGTTAATTACGTGTTCGATATGCGGAATATCGAGCCCGCGTGCCGCCACATCGGTCGCGACAAGAATACGAATCTTTTTGTTGCGGAAATCACTAATCATACGCTCACGTTGGCGTTGGCGAAGGTCACCGTGAATTGCTCCAACGCTATGCTCCTGACGGCCTAATTTATCCGCCAAACGCTCTGCACCACGCTTCGTTTTTACGAAAATGATAACCGAACCTTCACGCTTCTCGAGTTCTGCAAGCAGTGTAGGATATTTTTCGGCATCAGATACGCGAATAACATCTTGCTGAATATCCACCGCAGGAGTGTTCAATGAGCCTACGGAAACACGTTCAGGATTTTTGAGGTATTTTGCAGACATTTTAGCGATATTGTCCGGCAAGGTTGCGGAGAACATCAATGTTTGGCGTTGTTCTGGCAAATGGCGTGCGATTTCTTCGAGCTGAATGCCAAAGCCCATATCGAGCATCCGGTCAGTCTCATCAAGTACCAAAAATTCGGTATCGCGAAGTATCAGGCTCCCGCGGCGTAAATGGTCATTAATACGGCCAGGGGTGCCTACAATAATGCGTGGACGATTGCGAAGTTGCGTCAATTGTTTTGGCATTGGATCGCCACCGATCAATAGCGCTGCTTTAATTGGGCTACGTTTTCCAACCAATTGTTCAATAATTCCAATCACCTGCATCGCGAGTTCCCGCGTAGGGGTGAGTACCAGCGCAGAACCGCGTGGAGAATTAAGGAGTTTGGAAACCAACGGAATCGCAAATGCGGCGGTTTTCCCGGTACCAGTTTGAGCGGAACCTAAAATATCCCGGCCATCCAAGGCAATCGGAATCGCACGCGCTTGGATTGGGGTTGGGGTTGTATAGTTCATCGCTTCAAGCGCCTGCAAAAGCAAAGCAGGCAGGGGGAAGTCGTTGAAAGAAAAGTTGCTATATGAAGTTTCAGATGTTTCAGACACCGTAGCTTTTTTGGAAGCTTTTGGTGTTTCAGAATCGTCATAATCATCTGAACTTTCAGACTCTTCTGAATCATCAAAAACATCAGACTCTTCAGATGTTTCAGAAATTTTTAATGGTTTTAATGCTTTGGGAGTTTCAACCACAGGTTTTTCCGTGGCAAGAGTTTCAGTTTCAGTTTCGATTTCGATTTCGGTGATAAGGTTCTTAGTCATGAGGTAATGTCTATCTCTCTGTAATAATACGTTTAACGGGGCGCATAACATATGCGCCACTTATAGGGCTATGGGGTTGGTATTCCTGGAAACTCTTTGCGCCACGTTAAAGGAAGGAAAACCCTTATATATCAAAGGGATTGCTGCCACGCATGGTATCTTTATAGCGCGGCATGTGCATGAAAAATCAGCGGCAGAGCAGCGCGGAAAAGCAGGTTCTAACGTCAATTAGACAGAACCTAAGCGAAGAGTCTTAGAGCAATATGCTCTTAAGCCAGACTCAAAAGTAAGGGGATTATAGCTAAAAGAAGAGGAAAGTCAAGGAAATAGTAAGTACTACTTGCAATACCACCTAAAAGATATTAATTTGTGAACAAATGTTTTACTTAGGGAATTTATGAGCAGAAACAGCGGATTACAAGCAGCAGGCCAGGATAGAAAAACCCGTATAGAAGCCCTAGAAAAAGAATTTGGAATAGAGTGTCCTAAAGATCTTCTAGAAAGACTCGACGAGCTTTTAAAGCAGAAACCTTTTGATGCAACACGCTTTGAAAAGCTTCTCAATTATGCTGAATTAGTATTAGTGGGAGGGAAAAACAACCCTGTTATCGAAAATTACCAAGGGTTGTGCCTTGTAGAGCAAGGCCTCTTGCAGGAAGCGCTAACATACTTCAAGCACTCTTCTCTTTCACAAGAGAAAAAGAATCTATCTCTTGCAAACATTTATCACAAATTAGGGGACTACCAAAGAGCCATTATCTGTTATAAATTAGCATTAAAATCGGATAGTGATCTAGCCGAAGGCATACATGAAAGACTGTGTGATGTTTACGCACAAGAAAAGAATTATCCATTATCTATCCAACATGGTGAAGCGGGACTAAAATTAAACCCAAATAATATAGCAATTTTAGAACAACTTATCGCTGCTTATAATTTCAATGGACAACATGCTGAGATAGTGAAGATCGTTAATGAATCACCCCAAATGATAACCCGTATTAAAAGAGAAGATTATTTAAAGTTGATTCTAGAATCAGTACAACAAAGAATCAATCATCACTATGTAAATGGAGAATATACCAAAGCCCTTGCATTAGTTGAAGAGGCGAACATCCATTTCCCTGACAAAAAAACCGAATGGTATGAAGCGCGTGCAGCCATTCTCAACTACAAGGGTTATAAATTGTTTAAGCTGTATAGTTACAGTGATGCATTAGAAGCGTTTGATCAAGCATACCAATTCTGCCCTATAGTCAATGTCTTTTTGAACAGAATTGCTGCTTATTATGCATTAAATGCTTTTGATGAAGCACAAGCATATGCAACAAAAGTATTCGAAAAATTTATCAAAGAAGGAGAAGGGCAAGCAGTCATTCCCGTGATAGAAAGCTCTTTCTCCTTTCCTATGCTTTCTACGGCAGGTCAAGAACTATTAGAAGAAATTGAGGCTATCCCTCAACAGGATGCCGTTATTCTGGAGCCTGAGAAATTAAATCAATTATTCGGTCAGAAGCCGAAAAAAGAGTCTATCGCGTCGGATATCTCCGTGCCGTCTTCTCAATTTAGTTCTGCTCCTGCTCCTGCTCCTACTCGTACTCGTACTCCTAACATTCTTCCCGAGCCCAAGGTTCAGACCAAGAAACAAGTTCCAGATCTTTTCACAAAAAATGGTGAAGTATATCAACAGGGAAGTTTCAGTAAAATGTGGGGAAAATTCATCTCTAAAGACAACAGTAATCTCGTGGCTGTACTCAAAGGATCTGCTATCCTTGAAGTTTCAGAACCTGTATCCCAAGCAGCATTTAAGGAAGCCTTTGATTCTGGAAGAATCTGCCTTAAAGAAAAACAGCCCGGCATGAAATATGTTGGCCATAAGGAGAAAAAAGAGGCCGATACCGACAATTGGGAAATTAAAATACGGGAAAATAAAAGCCGTATCTTTGGTAGAACGCTTCCTGAGAAAGGACGCTATGTCGATGAGAATGGTGAAGAAAAATGGGTAACGGTCATTCAGTTTGACCGTTATTCTCCCAAGGGTTTGCACTAAGATACTACACGAAATCTAGCCCCATATTCTGGTACATCTCCGGACTTTCCAGCCAATTTGGGCGGACTTTCACGAATAAAAACAAGTGAACGGTTTTTTCCAGCATATAGCTCAATTCCTTGCGGGATTGCTCACCAATCCGTTTGATGCCTTCGCCATTTTTGCCGATCAAGATGCGTTTATGTGCTTCTCGTTCAACATAAATCACCTGGTGAATTTTAACGCTCTCATTGCGTTCTTCCCACTGCTCGGTTTCCACCGATAGCGCATAGGGAAGTTCTTGGTCCAGTGCAAAAAATAACTTTTCGCGGGTGACTTCCGCAGCCAGGAAGCGAAGCGGAGCGGTCGATACCTGGTCTTCATCGTACATCCAGGGCCCGAGAGGTGCTTTTGCCGCAAGGCTTTTGCGTAAATCCGCGACCCCATCGCCTTTCATGGCAGAGACCATGAAAATTTCATCAAACACGCCGGTATCATTAAGCTCCTGCGCAAGCGCAAGGAGCGTAGATTTCTCCACCAGATCAATTTTATTTAACACAAGCCACGCTTTTTGTTTGCGTTCCCGGAGCGATTTAATAATGAGCTGTGTGTTATCATCGATCTTCCGTTTGGCATCGATCAACACAATAATCGTGTCTGCTTCTCCCATACCCGTCCACGCCGCATGAACAATCGCACGCTCTAAGCGTCGGTCATTGCGTGGGGTGAAAATCCCAGGCGTGTCGACAAAAACGATTTGGGCATCCCCTTCCATCGCAATGCCTTTGATGAGCGTGCGGGTGGTTTGTACTTTGGGGCTTACGATAGAAATTTTACTTCCAACCAGTTGGTTAAGAAGGGTTGATTTCCCGGCATTCGGGGCTCCTACCAGCGCGACGAAGGTACAGCGCTGTTTGTCTTGAGGTATGGAAGGAGGGGTTTGTTCTGTCATGGATTTAAGATTCCTGGTTTACTAAAGCAAGTAAGCGTAATGCGGCTTCACGTTCGGCTAAACGTTTAGAAGTACCTTGCGCGCTGATCGGTGCGAAGCCTTCTACCGCAACTTCGATGGTAAATAATGGTGCATGCGAAGGGCCTTGTGTATCGCGCGTCGTATAGATAGGAAGGGGCTTTCCGCGTCCTTGTGCCCATTCTTGCAGGGCAGTTTTTGGATCCTTCGGCGGTTCTTTCATTTCGATCGCACGCGCATTCCAATAACGGAACACAAAGCGTTTCGCCGCTTCTAAACCACCATCAAGATAAAGCGCGCCAATCAAGGCTTCTAGCACATTTTCTAAATTCGTTGCATTCCCGCGTCCGCCAGTTGCTTCTTCGCCTGCCGCCATGACGATATAATCAGCAATGCCGATCTCACGCGCGATGGAAGCGAGCATCTCTCCGCAGACAAGTGCCGCATGACGTTTCGCAAGCGCTCCTTCGTTTTCTTCTGGGAAATGCTCAAGCAAGAATTCCGCCATTAACAGTCCTAGTACAGCATCGCCTAAGAACTCGAAGCGCTCATAGCTCCCCAATGCGGTCGAAGAGCGTGAAGTCCCTTGAGTGACGCTCGGATGAACGAGTGCTTCTTTCAAAAGCAGAAGGTTATGGAATCTATGGCCTAATAGCGAAAATAAGCTATCGTCTACGCTTTTATTCATGCTGGACAACAGCCTCTAACGAGCGGTCGTTGCCAATAGGATGGAACCAGCCGGGCACATACCAGAAAGGTTTATCTTGCGGCATGAGAACCACCAACGCGCGACCCACCAAATTCTGCTCAGGCACGAATCCCACTTTTTCCAGGAAGCGGCTATCGGTCGAATTATCGCGGTTATCACCCATCATGAAATAATGGCCTTCAGGCACGATATAGACATCGGTATTATCCACGCTGCCGTTGGGATCTTGGTCAAGCACAGGGTAGGTAATGCCAGAAGGGAGTGTTTCACGGTACAACGGGATATTGACCATCGCATTATCAGGGTCGGGATACATCCCCATGAATTCCCGGCGCACCGGGGTTCCGTTGATATAGAGTACGCCGCTTTTTACCTGGATATGATCTCCGGGCATACCAATCAAGCGTTTAATGAAATTTACGCTTGGGTCGCTTGGGAGTTTGAATACCACCACATCGCCGCGCACCGGAGTGCTCTTCCATGCGCGTCCTTCAACAACATTAAGGCCAAAAGGAAAGGAATAGCGGCTATAGCCATAGGAATATTTCGAGACAAAGATATAATCCCCAATCTCAAGCGTAGGCTTCATTGAGCTGGAGGGGATATGGAACGGTTCAAACACGAAGGTGCGGAATACAATCGCAATAATCACGGCAATTCCAAGCGATTTGGCCAGTTCCCACCATTCTTGCTTTTTGCTGGGCGTATCTATAGGTGGATTCTGTAAGGGAGTCGCGGGGGCGTGTTTCATGTTATTTTCCTTCATCTTCAGCATACCCCAGAATACATACTTATCCAACCTTCTTTTGGCCAGCCTGAGATACGATAAGGGAATGCCCCTTCATCACTGCGGGTATAGGAAGTCCAATAACTTCCAGAAGGGTAGGGGCGATATCACATAATCGTCCATTTTTCAGAGAGATACTATCACGGTTCTCGCCCACATACACAAACGGAACAGGATTCATCGTATGTGCGGTATGCGGCTCACCGGTTTCAGGATCTGTCATCATTTCTGCATTCCCGTGATCGGCCGTGATAAACATTGCACCGCCCGCATCACGTAATGCTTCTTCTAGCCGCCCTAGGGACGTATCAACGGCTTCAACGGCTTTCATTGCAGCCTCTAGCGAGCCCGTATGTCCAACCATGTCCGTATTGGCATAGTTCACAACGATCACGTCATATTTTTTAGAGCGTATCGCTTCCACAAGCCGATCAGTGAGCTCCGGCGCGGACATTTCAGGTTTAAGGTCATAGGTCGCAACATCCGGGGAGCGCACAAGAATGCGGTCTTCGCCTGGATAATTTTCTTCCCGCCCACCATTGAAAAAGAAAGTCACATGCGCATATTTTTCGGTTTCAGACGCGCGCAATTGAGTCTTTCCTGCGTTGGAGATCACTTCACCAAAAAGTTCAGTTAAGGTTTCCGGCAGGAATAATGGTGGAAGCCAGGGGGTGAGTTTGGTGGAATATTCTACCATCGCGGCCGTTGCTGCCCACTTAACAGTAGAAGTGCGGGGGAAGCCAGAGAAATTGGGGTCAAGGAAGGCGAAGCAAATTTGACGGATACGGTCCGCGCGGAAATTCGCAACAAGCAATCCATCGCCGTCTTTTACACCGTCATAATCACCAATAACCGCAGGCACTACGAACTCATCCTGCTTCCCGCTGGCATAGCTTGTATCAATTGCATCGAGTGCTGTCGTAAAGCGCTTGCCTGCTCCAGACATGATCACATCATAGGCCAGTTGTACCCGGTCCCAACGGTTGTCACGGTCCATGGCGTAATAACGCCCAGACACAGTCGCAATCGAGGCCACACCGGAAATATTCGATTCGGCCAAATCCGCTTCAAATGCGGTGACGTAGGGTTTTGCGCTTCCGGGGGGAGTATCTCTACCGTCTAAGAAGGCATGAATGCGTACTTCGATCCCAGCATCCACAAGAATTTTTACGAGTGCCAACATATGTGCCTGATGCGCATGTACGCCGCCAGGAGAAAGTAATCCGCATAGATGGCAGACGCCGCCACTTGCTTTAAGTTTTTTGATCAGATTTTGGAGCGTAGCATTCTGGGCAAGCGACCCATCTTCAATTGCCAAATCAATTTTTGGTAAATCCTGCATTACGATCCGACCGCTGCCAATATTCATATGCCCCACTTCCGAATTGCCCATTTGCCCTTCCGGCAAGCCGACATCAAGGCCTGCGGTTTTTAGATGTGATTGTGGGCAGGTGGCTTTCAAGCGATCCCACACAGGCGTTCTAGCAAGCGCAATCGCGTTATCTGGTGAGGGCGCACCTTCGCCCCATCCATCGAGGATAGCAAGCATAACAGGTTTGGGTATATAAGAGGACATAGGCAGAAACTCTAAGATTTACGCACTTATAATTTTTTCGGAATCAAATGCTTCTTTGTTAAAGCGTTCGCCGGTGGTGATGTAATAAACATTGGTCGCAAGCCGTGTCACATAATCGCCAATACGCTCAAATCCTTTCGCGGCAAGCAGAATATTAACATAAGCAGGGATATGGGCAGGGTCTTCCTGCATCCCTTGTTGCAAACGGGAATAGAGGTCATGATAGAGCGCGTCAACCTTATCATCCTGTTTCCAAACATTCTCCGCTTTAGTCGCATCTTGGCGCTCAAAAGCAGTTAAGACTTCTTCGACCATCTCAACAATAGTATCCGCCACTTCGGCGAATTCTTCCAGCGCTTTTTCAGAAAGGCGAATATCGGGTTGAGCCGCGCGTTTCGCGACGTTTTTTGCCAAATCTCCCATACTCTCTAGATAGCTGCACATTTTAAGAGCGGAAGTTACCACCCGCAAGTCACGCGCCATCGGTTTTTGGAAGGTAAGTACGGAGGTTGCCAGCTTTTCGATTTCGCGATCCAGGAGATTGACCTGTTCATCGGTTTTTTTAGCTTCGCAGAAAAAGTCCACGGAAGGGTCCCGGATAGCCTGGTTTGCCAGTTTAATGAGATCTTCCACAAGCCGTCCCATCTCGCATATCGCTGCCGGGATCCGAGTGAGCTGCTGATTATAGGATTCTACGCGGTATTGCATCGTCATTCTCCGAAGTTTCGTGCGATATCATGCGGTAAAACATAGGATCTTGCAAGGGTTGTTGTACTGTTAACTAAAAATAGGCATAATAAGGGGATGCGTAAACGTGTGTACAACTCAGCCGCGGAACCCTTAACCTCTCCCCATGCATGTGCCTGGGAGGGATGTGTTTCGTGCGGAGAATATCCGGCTCCCCGTTCCCGTAATTACCTTCGGGATTACCAGTGGTTCTGCTTGGAGCATATCCGCGAATATAATCGCAGTTGGAATTACTTTGAAGGCATGCCTTTAGAAGAGGCTGCTACCTTTGGCAGGGATGCGGAGCATGGCCATCGCCCCACCTGGACAATGGGGGTGCGCGCGGCGACGCAGGCAGATAAAATTTTGGATGCGGTGTTTGATATGTTTGGCATCCCTGGGGTGCAAGCTGCTGCTCCTAAAGCAACTTCCAATCCATTGCCTCTTCCGGTTCGAGAAGCTTTGGAGTTTTTTGAGCTTATATTCCCGGTATCGCTTGAGGAGATCAAAAAGCAGTATAAGGTACTGGTAAAACGGTATCATCCGGATGCAAATGGTAGCAGTAAAGAAGCTGAAGAGCAGTTCAAACGCTTAAGCCAGGCCTATAGTTTGCTCTGTGAGAGTGAATACTTCGCATAATTCCACATTTCCTATAACTCCCTGTTGACGAAGCAATAAAAATGACCTATAGTCCCCCCTCTTTTGGGTGAATCTGCAGCAAGAATGCCAGATGCCCCGGGTACATAACCCGCTGAATGTATAAAAGAATATAGATTTGTAGAGGACACGACGATGAAACGTACTTACCAACCTAGCACCCTCGTCCGTAAGCGTCGCCATGGTTTCCGTTCCAGAATGGCAACAGTGGGTGGCCGTAGAGTATTAAACGCTCGTCGTTCAAAAGGCCGTAAGCGCCTTTCCGCATAGCGTTGCTTCCCTATAGTATTCTAGGGGGAGCTTTTGTCTTTTGGCTTTGCCTTTTGACCTCGATTTCGGAGGCTCCCTTGCGCAAAATATCTCCTATTCTTCGGATTAAAAAACGTGACGACTTTGTTCGCCTGACCAAGCGCGGCGAGCATGTTTTTTCCAAAAGCGTTATCCTTCAAGCAGCTAAATATGATCCAGCAACGGTATTCCCTGAGGATGTCCGCGCTCCCGATCAACGTGTTCCTGTGCGCGTAGGCTTTACCGTGAGTGGTAAAGTGGGAAATGCGGTGGTGCGTAACCGGATTAAGCGCCGGTATCGCGTATTGGTAGAAAAAGTGTTCCCAAGTCTTGCACGTGCCGGGCATGATTATGTGCTGGTTGGAAGAAAATCAGCATTGGATCGTCCATTTCTGGACATGGAGCGGGATTTGCGCTATTGCCTTCATGCAGTGGAATTGGCCTTGAGCAAGAAAGAGTCCGGTGAGGGGAAGGGATGATGCAGATTATCGCTAGGATGCTTGCAGAAGCCATACGGTGGTATCAGATACTGTTTTCGTCAGTATTGCCTCCGTGTTGCCGTTTTAGTCCCACCTGCTCCGCATACGGGCGCGAAGCGCTTAAGCTTCATGGGCCTGTGTATGGACTGTGGTTGACGGTATGTCGCATTTCCCGTTGCCATCCTTGGGGGAAAAGTGGATTTGATCCGGTTCCTCCACGAATTTCTAAAGAAGTAACGACCTCGACTACACATGAGATATTAAAGTAAGGGCTAGCTATGCAGGATATTAAAAGTCTTTTTCTCGTTTTTGCCATATCGCTTGGTATATTGACCGCATGGGATTATTTCTTCGTGGCACCAGGGCGGCAGGCGGAACTCGCACGTCAAGAAGCGATGCAAGTTGAGCAGAAGAAAAACGATGTGACCGTTCCGGATGCTTCCATTAAAGAGCTCGTCGCGCAAAACGAAGCCGCAAAACTCGTTGATCGTGACGAAATTTTGACCCAAACCCAGCAAGAACGTATCTCTATCACCACACCATCACTTCATGGCTCCCTCACCTTGAAAGGCGCACGGCTGGATGATTTAACATTAGCGAGTTATCGCGAGCATTTGGAGAAGGATAGCCCGGAAGTGGTCCTCCTTTCGCCATCGGGTGCGAAGGATGTCTATTTTGCGGAATTTGGCTGGATCCCGGTTTCCGAAGGTATTGTGGTTCCGAATGCCTCTTCCGTATGGGAGTCGAAGGACAAAGAACTGACGCCGGATTCTCCCGTGACATTATCCTGGGATAACGGAAAAGGGCAGCGCTTTATTTTAGAGATTGCGGTGGATAAGGATTACCTTTTCACCGTGACACAACGGGTCGAAAATACCACAGGCGCAGCAGTTTCACTGATTCCTTATGGTCTGCTCAACCGTACCCGCGATATGAATCTTTCTACTAATATGATTCTGCACGAAGGGCCGATAGGGGTATTTGATAAAACCCTGACGGAGATTACGTATAAGGATGTCCATAAGGAAAAGATTAAGCAGTTTAAGGACAGTGAAGGTTGGATTGGGGTTACCGATAAATACTGGCTTACCGCCTTTATCCCGATGCCGGAGGAGAAGTTTGAAGGAAGATTCAGCTACTCAGTAGTCAAAGGCCAGGATCGCTTCCAGGCGGATTATCTCGGCCAGCCAAGAGAAATTGCGGCCGGTGGCAATGCAGAAGTAACTACCCGCTTCTTTGCAGGTGCAAAACAAGTTGCTCTCCTTGAACACTATGCGCAAAGTTTAAATGCGCCTCTCTTTGACCGGGCGCTTGATTTCGGATGGCTTTACTTCCTGACCAAACCGATGTTCCATGCGTTAAAATGGATTCATGGGATTATACCGAATTTCGGACTCTCGATCCTTCTGCTCACCATCTGTGTGAAGCTCATTATGTTCCCGCTTGCGAATAAATCCTATCGTTCATTTGCGAAGATGAAGAAATTGGCGCCGCAAGTCGCCGAACTCCGGGAACGTTTTAAAGACGATAAATTAAAGCAAAACCAGGAGATGATGGGGCTTTATAAGAAGGAAAAAGTCAATCCACTTTCAGGTTGTTTGCCGCTTCTTATCCAAATCCCAGTGTTCTTCTCGCTTTATAAGGTACTTTATATCACGATTGAGATGCGCCACGCCCCGTTCTTTGGGTGGATTAAGGACCTTTCCGTGCAGGATCCTACGACACTTTTCAACCTCTTTGGCCTCATCCCTTGGACGCCTCCCTCCTTCCTGATGGTCGGAATATTGCCGATCCTGATGGGATTGACGATGGGTATCCAGCAACGGTTGAATCCTCCTCCTGCCGATCCTGTCCAGGCACAGGTGACCAAAATGCTACCTTGGATATTCGTATTCATGTTTGCGCATTTCCCTTCGGGGCTGGTGCTCTACTGGGTATGGAACAACACGCTGTCTATTACGCAGCAATGGCTGATTAATCGCAGCGTGAACCGCGAGAAATAGGCAATAACCATGACCAATGCGCCATCCGTCCCCGTAAGTACTCCCGAAGAGCAGGCATTGCTTGCGCATGCGCGTTGGCTATTTGCGGGTGAATGTACGTTCGAGGCGGGTGCTGGGAGTATCGAGGCTATTCCTCCGCTGTATCTTCCAGAGATTGCCTTTATTGGCCGTTCAAATGTAGGGAAATCCTCGTTGCTTAATGCACTTACTGCTAGGAAAACGCTGGCACGTGTGTCCCATACGCCAGGGCGTACCCAGCAGCTTAACTTTTTTTCGGTTCGCAATCAGTTGATGCTGGTGGATTTGCCGGGCTATGGCTATGCGAAAGCCTCAAAAACAGAGGTCTATGGCTGGCATAAACTTATTCATGACTATCTGGTTGGGCGCCCAAATTTACGGCGGGTGTGTTTGCTCATTGACTCACGTCATGGAATAAAACCCACCGATACGGAGATTATGTGCTTGCTAGACAAGGTCGCAATTTGCTATCAAGTAGTGTTGACCAAGATAGATAAAGCCGGTAAGGCTGAGATCGATAAGATCATTGAATTTATTACCAATTCCATGCCGAAACACCCAGCACTTCATCCGGAGATATTGGTGACAAGCAGCAGGGATCGGGAAGGTATAGAGGCACTGCAAGGTGCATTGGCGTCATTCGGAAAAGAGGCATAAAAGCGATGAGCAAAACGAAAGACAGAAGCGTAGACGCATACAAGAACAAAGAGTGGCTTGCAAAAGCTAAGACCCTCGCGGAAGCGCTTCCGTACATGCGCGAATTTTCTGGCCAAACCTTCGTAGTAAAATACGGCGGTCATGCGATGGGAGACCGTGAACTTTCTGAAAGCTTTGCGCGTGATATCGTGCTCCTTAAGCAAGTGGGAATTAATCCTGTCGTGGTGCATGGTGGTGGCCCTCAAATCAGTCAGCTGCTCGATCAGCTGAAAATCAAGAGCAAATTCATCGATGGCTTGCGCGTAACCGACCGCGAAACCGTCGCGATTGTGGAAATGGTGCTTTCCGGTTCCATCAACAAGCAGATCGTATCCGATATCAACGCAGCCGGCGGTGCCGCTGTAGGCCTCTCGGGTAAGGATGGTATGTTGATTGAAGCACGCAAGATTCGCCGTACCAAAAGCGATCCAGGATCGAATATCGAGAAGATTCTCGACCTCGGTTTTGTCGGTGAACCGACGATGATTAACCCGGATATCTTGATGGTGTTTGAAGAATCGGATGTAATTCCGGTGATTGCGCCAATCGGTGTTGGTGAAAATGGCGAGACCTATAACATCAATGCAGATAGCGTTGCAGGTGCGATTGCATCGGCGCTCGCAGCATCCAAGCTCATTATGCTCACCGATGTGCCAGGCGTGTTAAATGCCAATAAAGAACTCTTAAGCACGCTCACCACGACCAAAGCGAAAGCGATGATCAAAGATGGCACGATTAATGGCGGGATGATTCCAAAAGTGGAAACCTGTATTAGTGCACTGGATCACCACACGGAAGCAGCACATATTTTGGACGGGAAGATTCCGCACGTGTTGCTCTTGGAAGTCTTCACGGAGCATGGTGCCGGCACGATGATTATGCCAGACTAGGGAGATTTAAGCGCTGCTTGGCTGCAAACGTTAGGTTTCCTGCGCTCCTCATGTCACGTACTTCGTTGTACGTTCATTACGGTGCTCGAAAACCTAGCGTTTTCGTATCAGCATCACCTTAAATCTCATACGCCTACAATTTAAAAGCATTATAATGAGCTTTTTATGACCAGCACCTCCGCCGTTTCTCACACTACTTCCCACCGCTTCTCCCCCTCGATTCTTCGTGAATACGATATCCGCGGAATTGTGGGTGAGACGCTCTCGGTCAAAGATGCCTATGCGCTAGGCCAAGCCTTTGGAACCTACGTTCAGCGTACCGAACAAGGCAACACGATTTGCGTTGCTCGAGATGGGCGGGAAAGCTCGCCATTACTTGAGGATGCGTTGGTAGAAGGATTGATGTCAACCGGTGCAGAAGTGATACGCCTCGGCCTCGGACCCACACCAATGCTCTATTTTGGTACGCATACACTTAAAACTCATGGCGGCATTATGGTGACAGGTTCCCATAATCCTCCAAGCCATAACGGGTTTAAGATGCTCACCCATTCCGGCTCCCTGTATGGTCAGACGATTCAGGCGTTGGGGAAACTCGTTGCGAGCAACGATCTCATCCAAGGTAAGGGTAGTGTTCGCGAACAATCGGTTAAAGAACAATATCTCGATTCACTTGTGAATGCGTGTAACGATGCGCTTGCCAAACGTCCATTGAAAGTGGCGTGGGATGCAGGCAATGGAGCAGGCGGGCAGATTATGGAGCAGCTTTGCGCGAAATTACCTGGCAAACATTTTCCACTCTTTGCTGAGATTGATGGCACTTTCCCGAATCATCACCCGGATCCCACCGTTGCAAAGAATCTCGAAAGCTTAATTGCCACCGTCAAAAAAGAAGGCTGTGACCTTGGTGTGGCGTTTGATGGCGATGCGGACCGTGTCGGTGTGGTCGATCATAAAGGCAGGATTGTGTGGGGTGATCAGTTGATGGTGTTGCTCTCGCGCGATGTACTTTCGCGCCATCCCGGTGCAACGATCATTGCGGATGTAAAGGCCAGCCAAATCCTGTTTGATGATATCAAAGCCCATGGCGGGAACCCGCTGATGTGGCGCACCGGGCATTCGCTTGTAAAAGCGAAAATGAAAGAAGTGGGTGCACCGCTTGCCGGTGAAATGAGCGGGCATATCTTTTTTGCTGAAGATTATTTCGGCTTTGATGATGGGCTGTATGCGGCTGTGCGGCTGCTGAAAATTGCAAGCCAGTTGACACGTCCGATTGCGGATATTATCGACGAACTACCGCGTAATTATTCAACCGAAGAATTGCGTATCCCATGCAGTGACGAGCGCAAATTTGCACTTATTGATGCGGTGAAAGAAAAACTCAGCAAGAGTGGCGCCAATGTGAACACGATTGATGGCGTGCGCGTTTTGACGGAAGATGGCTGGTGGTTACTCCGAGCATCGAACACCCAGGCCGTGTTGGTGGCGCGTTGCGAATCGCCGAGCGAAGCGGGACTTAAACGTCTAGAAACGGCGCTCAATGCTGAGCTAGCAGGGCAGGGCGTTGATTCTTCTGCCAGTGCTTCTTCAAATCACTAGAGCGTTTCTGCTTTAGTTCTATACAAGGCATCCGAGGTGAGTACTGCGTAAGCGTAGTTTAATCTACGTGCGCAAGTGCGAGTCCGATGGATAACGATGTATAGGACTAAATGGGAAATGCTCTATTTCCCTTTCGGATGTGCATCTGCATACGCCCGCAAAAGCCGTGCACTGTCTACTTTGGTATAGCGCTGTGTCGTTGCGATGCTTTCATGACCTAAAAGCCGCTGGATCGTGCGTATGTCGCCTCCTTCCTCAAGCAGATGCGTTGCAAAACTATGGCGATAGGCGTGCGCGGAGGCATGGCCGGGCAATCCCACATAACCTTGTAATTGCTTAAGCTGTTTCCAAAAGGTGGAAGCGCGTAAAACATCGCCGCGCATGCCGCGAAATATCGGTGTCTCCGCGTTAAGCGGATGCGGACAAGCATGGAGATACTCATCCACACCGCGTTTGATTTTAGGCAGCAATGGTACGACTCGTTCTTTGTTCCCTTTGCCACGGATATGCAGACTATCCGACGTTTCTGCCCACTGCCCCTGTGTAATCCCAAGTGCTTCACTGATACGCAATCCGGCACCGTATAAGAGCAACAGGATCGCCTGGTCTCGTTTCCCAATCCAGGATTCATTTGACAACTCATCAATACTGTTTGCAGCGGCTAAGCTTTCTTCTTGCCCCAATGCTTTGGGGACAGGTTTTTGTAACCGAGGCATACGGATCTCGCGGCTGATATCCTGCGTGATTAAGCCTTCGCGTGTGAGGAAGCGGAAAAAATTCCGGACGCTCGAAATAGCGCGTGCAGTTGAGGTGGGGGTGAATTCTTTTTTCTGGCGATGGGCAAGCCAAGAGCGCATGTCTTGGAGTGCAAGGGAATCCAATGAGGCAATCGTCAGTTCTTCTTCCAAATGCTGATGAAGAAAGGTAAAGAATGCAGTGGTGTCTTGGAGATACGCCGTAAGTGTGTGTGTAGAGACACGCTTCTCTTCCTCAAGCCAGGCTTGCCAGCGTATGAGGCAATTACGTAAATCGGTACCGAGAAATGCTGCTATAGTCTCCATGAAGGAAGACTATAGCAGAAGAAAAAGATTATTTCTTGCTCAAATAGATATCGATAATTTCATTAAGCATTTGAAGTGCCTCAGCACGTGGGCGTTGGAAGGTGTTGCGTCCGATGATTGAACCATCACCGCCGCCATCACGGATCGCGCGGACTTCGTTATAGACATCGTCCGAACCTTTCGTGCCGCCACCGGAGAATACAACGATACGTTTGCCGTCAAAACATGCTTGTTTCACATGTGCAACGCGCTGAGCGAGAGTTGCGATCGGAATATTATGCTTCGTGTACATTTTTTTGGCTTCTTCCTGCTCGAGAACATCGGTCGGGAGTTTCACTTTAATGATATGCGCACCAAGGAGGGTTGCCATATGCGCCGCATATGCACAAATATCCATCGCGGTTTCGCCTGGTTTGGATAGTTCTGCTCCACGAGGATAAGACCAGATTACCACCGCCAAACCACACGCTTTTGCTTCAGCCGACATTGCACGGATTTCTTCCATCATCTGAAGTGCAAAATGCGAACCAGGGTAAATCGTAAATCCAATTGCCGAACAACCCAAACGCAGTGCATCTGCAACGGTCGCGGTGATCGCTTGGTCAGGCTCGCCTGGAGCCAATGAGTTCGAGCTATTTACTTTCAAAATCGTAGGAATCGCGCCTGCGAATGTCGCAGCGCCGCCTTCAATCATACCAAGCGGTGCAGCATAAGCACTAAGGCCTGCATCGATCGCGAGTTGGAAATGGTAATGCGGATCATACGCTGCTGGATTTGGCGCAAAGCTCCGTGCAGGGCCATGTTCAAATCCTTGGTCAACGGGCAATATCACGAGTTTACCAGTGCCGCCCAGACGTCCTTGCATCAACATGCGCGCGAGGTTCATTTTCGTGCCTGGCGAAGCGCTTTCGTAGTGGCTCAAAATTTCTTTAACTCTTGGGGTCAGCGTCATGATAGTACCTCAAATTCCGTGAATATCTTTTGGATGGGGATTGACATACCCCACTTTCCTCTTTTTTGCAACCGGCTTTACATTCGGTTTGACTGTTCTATGGTAAGACTCTGGAAGGGGTTCCTATGTTTTGGCCGGATATTATCGAATTAAAGCAGTTTTATCGAAGCTCGCTTGGGCAAACCGTTTCCCGTGAGCTATGCCGCCAAATTAAGATGTTGTGGCCGGACGTCTCCCGAGAATATATCTTGGGGCTCGGTTACGCAACACCCTATATACGCTGTTTTCGGAATGCCAAGGAAGCGGGAAATACCGTGATTGCGGCTATGCCAGCCCAGATGGGCGTCATCCATTGGCCGCAAGACAAGCCTAATCTTTCCCTGCTGACAAATGAAGGCGAAATTCCGCTGGCGGATGCATCGGTGCATCGCATAATTATTGCCCATGCGCTGGAATTTAGCGATCAGGCAGAAAATATGTTACGCGAAACCTGGCGGGTACTGGCACCCGGAGGGCGGTTGATCGTAATCGTCCCGCACCGGATGGGACTTTGGGCGCGGATGGAAAATACGCCCTTTGGCCACGGCCATCCGTTTAATGGTGCACAGATCCATAAACTCATGCGAAAAACCCTGTTTCTTCCCTCACAACAACGAGCAGCGCTTTATTTTCCGCCGACTACTTCCCGGATGGTTCTCAAAACCGTTCCGATGTGGGAGAAGTTTGGAGAGAGGTTCCTTAAGGTTATGGGTGGAGTGCTGGTGATCGAGGCCGAAAAGCAGCTTTATGCCCTAAAAGGCGAGACCGTGCGGGATGTACACGGCAAGAGGCATTATATCCCTATTGCTAGACCACTTACTACTTAAAGACGTGTCGGGGGTTTACATACTCCTTCGATTATGCTAGCTTCCGCCCGATTTTAACTCTGTGTGTCCTTGTAATATGAAAATCCTTTCCTGCAACAGTAATCGTCCCCTTGCTAGCGCTATCTCGTCGTATCTCCATGTTCCGCTCACCTCCGCAAAAGTGAAGCGTTTTCTGGATCAGGAAGTGTTTGTGGAGATTGAGGAAAATGTGCGGGGTGAGGATGTGTTTGTCATACAATCCACCTGCTATCCAGCGAATGACCACATTATGGAACTGCTGGTGATGCTCGATGCACTCCGCCGGGCTTCTGCTCGCCGAGTGACAGCGGTGATCCCGTATTTCGGTTATGCACGCCAAGATCGGAAGCCTGGTCCTCGTACGCCAATTTCTGCAAAATTGGTTGCAAATATTATCACCGAAGCCGGTGCAGATCGGGTGCTCTCACTTGATCTCCATGCAGGACAAATCCAGGGCTTCTTCGATATTCCAGTGGATAATCTCTATGCTGCACCGGTAATGGTGGGCGATATCCGCACACGTTACAAAAATCATACGGTCGTCGTATCTCCGGATGTGGGGGGCGTGGTGCGCGCACGCCATATTGCAAAACGTATTGATGCGGACTTGGCAATCGTCGATAAACGCCGTGAACGTGCCGGTGTATCGGAAGTGATGAACATCATCGGAGATGTTGAAGGTAAAGATTGTATCATTGTCGATGATATTGTCGATTCAGCCGGGACGCTTTGCAATGCGGCGCAGGCCTTAAAAGATCAAGGTGCGGCTTCCGTATCGGCCTATATCACCCATGGTGTGCTTTCGGGTCCTGCGCTGGAGCGCGTCAATAACTCCGTGCTTAAAGAATTAGTTATCACGGACAGTATCCCGCTTTCTGAAGAAGGAATCAAAATTCCGAATATTCGTGTTCTGACAATTGCTCCGCTAATGGCGGAAGCGGTACGTCGGATCTCAGAAGAAACCTCCGTTTCCAGCCTCTTCGACTAATCAAGGTTGCAAGCTCTCGTTAATCAGTTGT
The DNA here is from genome assembly GCA_021156175.1 of Rickettsiales bacterium. GTDB lineage: Bacteria > Pseudomonadota > Alphaproteobacteria > Rickettsiales > JAJNBL01 > JAJNBL01. Next base: position 72,716 of record JAJNBL010000006.1, on the reverse strand, counting down.
GTGGTTTTTGCCACATATCCCAAAAAATTACTTAAATTAAACGCACAGGTGGGGAAATACACTTGCCTGGTGCAAGAATATGCGTAACGGTTGAATGTAGGAAGCAGCCTTATTAAGGTTTGCTTGCGATTTAGTGGTTAGATTAATTAAAACATTAAACCTTTAGGGGATTTTAATATGAAAAAGTTACTTGCAACGACTGCGTTGGCAAGTGTCGCTATGATTGCGGCTCCTGCTTTTGCTGGCCCGACTGTAACAGTTGGTGGTACTTCTAATTTCCAAGCTGGTGTAACGGACCAAGGTGCTCCACAAGGCGCTACCACAAACCGTGAAACCAAATTCCGTAACAAAAACGAAGTTCGTGTAAACGCAGAAGGTAAAGCTGATAGCGGCTTGATCTACGGTGCTACTATCGAACTCGAAGCTGATGTAACAGCGAATGATGAAGCTGGTGGTCTGAATGCTGACCGTACTTTCATCTACGTTCAAGGTGATTTCGGTCGCGTTGAAATGGGTTCTAACACCGATGCAGCTTCTGCTTTAAAAGTTGATGCTTCTACGCTTGCTCGCGCTACCGGTGGTATTGATGGTGACTTCGCTCACTTCATCACCCTGCCAGCAGTTGCTATCATTCGTTCAGACCTTCCAACCGCTCATGGTATCGGTACTGGTCGTGACGTTGTAGAAAACGCAAGCAAAATCACTTACTACTCTCCTCGCTTCTCTGGCGTTCAGCTCGGCTTGAGCTATACCCCAGATCAGGGTGACCGTGGTACTGCAACTGGCTTCTCTGGTGATGCTGGTTCAGATCAAGAGAACGTATTCAACACAGGTGTAAACTACACCGGTCAATTCAACGAACTCGGTCTCGCAGCTTCTGCGACTTACGAGCGCGGTGATAACGAAGGTGGTGTAGCTGGTGGTGAAGACCTCGAAGCTTTCGCACTCGGTGCTAACCTCTCTTACCGTGGCCTCTCTGTTGGTGGTTCATGGGGTGATTGGCAAGACAGCCCAATAGCTACGACCAATGCTGGTAACGATGGCAGCTACTGGACTGCTGGTGTTGCATACGAGCAAGGCCCAGCTGGCGTCAGCGTGACCTACCTCGACAGCGAGTTCGCTTCGACCGACTTCAACAACATTTCAGTTGGTGCTGATTACCAATTGGCTCCAGGCTTCGTACCATACGTAGAAGTTAGCTTCTTCGATCTGGATGCAGCTGGTGCTGGTTCTGACACCAATGGTAACGTAGTGATTGCTGGTACTCAATTGACCTTCTAATCCTACCTACTGCCAGATTTAGACAAGGGGTGGTGCTATTCGCATCACCCCTTTTCTTTTGGTAAAAAAAGTGCTATCGTGCGTCCCTGTTTTGGAAACTGAAGGGGAATTTCATGAAAAAATTATCATGCCTTGTGGTGGTGCTATTGTGCCTTATGCAAGGAGTATCAGGTTGTTCCTGGTTTAAGAAAGGGGATACTTCAGAATTCCCCTTGGGTAACGAAGATGCTCGGCTGAAAAAACAGGGTAAACTGACGGGAGAAGACGGGTTCGTCATTTTTGGAAAAGGAAAAGGTTCTGATAGTGACGGAGGTGCAGGTGTAGGCGTGAATAGCGTCTTGTGGCGCGCGGCACTTGATACGGTATCTTTTATGCCGATTGCTTCAGCCGATCCTTTTGGTGGAACGATCATTACCGATTGGTATGAAGATCCTGCGGTTCCCAATGAACGTTTCAAGTTGAATGTGCTAATTCTGGGGACGGAGCTTCGTTCGGATGCGCTTCGAGTGTCAGTATTTAAACAATCACGGCAAGGGAGTGGCTGGCGGGATGCGGCAGTTGCGAAAGATACGGCGCGTGAGCTGGAAGATAAAATCCTTACAAGAGCCCGTGAATTACGCGTAGGAAAACAAAGCTAGCCCTATGTCTAACGTGCTTAACGACGCCTATAATCCGAAAACGACCGAAGGGAAGTGGCAGAAACACTGGGAAAGCACGAATGCTTTCGCGGTAGAAAATAACAGTGGGCGCCCAAAATATTACGTGCTTGAGATGTTCCCGTACCCCTCGGGTCGGATCCATATGGGGCATTTGCGCAATTACACGATTGGCGACGTGGTTGCACGCTACAAGCGCGCCCGCGGGTTCAATGTGCTCCATCCAATGGGATGGGATGCGTTCGGTTTGCCGGCAGAAAATGCGGCGATCCAGAACAATGTGCATCCGGCGGCTTGGACGTATCAAAATATTGAATCCATGCGCACACAGCTGCAATCTATTGGGCTTTCCTACGATTGGACCAGAGAAATCGCAACGTGCCATCCGGAATATTACCGCCATGAACAGAAAATGTTCTTGGATTTCCTGAAATCTGGCTTGGCCTATCAAAAAGAAGCGATGGTCAACTGGGATCCGGTGGATCATACGGTACTTGCGAATGAACAGGTGGTTGAAGGGCGCGGCTGGCGTTCTGGAGCACTGGTCGAGCGCCGCACGCTCCGCCAATGGTTCCTAAAAACGACTGCTTTTTCCGAAGAATTGCTTAAAGGCCTAGAACAACTTGATCGTTGGCCGGAACGTGTACGCCTGATGCAGGAGCGCTGGATTGGCCGTTCGGAAGGTGCGCGGATTTTCTTTAGCTTAGAGGGAATGAAAGGGGTTGAGGCGCTAGAAGTCTATACGACCCGTCCCGATACCTTATTTGGTGCATCGTTTGTGGCGATTTCACCGAACCATCCGTTGGCGACATCGCTTAGCGAGACGAACCCAACCGTGGCAGCATTCATTGAAGAATGCAACCGCCTGGGAACAGCCGAAGAGGCGATTGAGAAGGCGGAGAAGAAAGGCCTCGATACTGGCTTAAAAGTCGCACATCCGTTTGACCCAAGCTGGAAACTTCCGGTCTATATCGCAAACTTCGTGCTGATGGATTATGGAACTGGAGCCGTCTTTGCCTGCCCAGCACATGATGCGCGCGACCTTGAGTTTGCACGTAAATACGATCTCCCGGTGCGTCCGGTGATCTTGCCTGTGGGCGAGACGGCCGAGACATTTACCATTGGAAAAGAAGCCTATACCGGCGATGGCACGCTGATCCATTCCGATTTCTTGAATGGTTTGACCTCCGCAGAGGCCAAGAAAGCGGCGATTGCGAAACTCAAAGCCCAAGGCCAGGGCGAGTCTTCGATTAACTACCGCCTGCGCGATTGGGGAATTTCCCGCCAACGTTATTGGGGTTGCCCGATTCCCGTGATTTATTGCGATGCGTGTGGTGTTGTGCCGGTGCCCGATAGCGCGCTGCCGGTGACATTGCCCGAAGATGTATCCTTTGATATCCCCGGGAATCCGTTGGATCGTCACCCAACCTGGAAACATGTTGATTGCCCGAAATGCAAAAAACCTGCAACGCGCGAGACGGATACATTCGATACGTTTTTTGAATCCTCGTGGTATTTTGCGCGCTATACCGCGCCGCGTGATGCGAAAGGTTTAGATCGCGAAACCTGCCGTTATTGGCTGCCAGTCGATCAATATATCGGTGGAATTGAACATGCGGTGCTGCATTTGCTCTATGCGCGCTTCTTCACGAAAGCGCTTAAAGCTTGTGGATATTTGGACATCGAAGAGCCGTTCACCAGTTTGTTGACGCAAGGGATGGTGACTCATGAGACGTATAAGGATATAAATGGCCAGTGGCTCTATCCTGAAGACGTTATCCAAAAAGAAGGCGGAGCGGTGCATGCGAAGACGGGCGAGAAAGTCACCGTCGGACGTATCGAAAAGATGAGCAAATCCAAAAAAAACGTGGTCGATCCTGCGGCGATTATCGAAGCGTATGGTGCTGATACTGCGCGGTTGTTCATGTTATCGGACAGCCCTGTCGACCGTGACCTCGAATGGACGGATGCAGGGGTGGATGGCGCGTGGAGATATTTGAAACGCTTATGGCGTTTGGTATCGGAAACGAATGCGGCGGCGATGAAGTTTAATGTTGATCTCAATTCCGATGCCATCACATCGGATGCCGAGCTGTTTGGTCTACGTAAGCATATTCATAAGACCATTGCCTATGTAACACAGGATCTCGAGCAGTTCCAGTTTAACAAGGCGGTGGCACATACACGGGAACTCACCAATGCGCTGGAATCCGTGAAATTAGACGGTGCAAGCGATGCCAAGAAGGCGGTATTCCGGGAAGGGATCGAAACCGCATTGCTGTTGTTATCGCCCATGGTGCCGCATGTCGTAGAAGAGTTGTGGGAAGCATTTGGGTCTGATAAGATGGCCTTGGATACACCATGGCCGCAAGCGAAACCAGAGCTGCTGGCGGATGATGTTGTCACGGTGGCAGTGCAGTTGAATGGTAAGCTTAAAGCAACACTCGACTTACCTAAAGATGTATCTGCTGCAGATGCAGAAAAAGCAGCCCTTGCCTTGCCTTCGATCCAAAAAGTATTGGAAGAAGGAAAGAGCATAAAGAAAGTGATTGTTGTACCAAACAGGATTATCAATGTCGTGGCTGCGTAATTACACCCTCACTATAGGAATGGCGATACTCGTGGCCGCATGCGGCTTTACGCCACTCTATGAAAAGCCTCAAGGGGATTTTGGCGATGAGCCGGGCGGGCTGTACCAGAAGCTTGCTGCAATTGAAGTTGAAACGCCCAAAGGGGACGAATCGCGGCTTGCCCAGGAGCTGCACACCAACCTCACCCAAGTGCTTGATCCTATGGGACGCAGCGGGGTAAAGCTTTATCGTTTAGCCCTAACGACGAGGCGGGAGAACCTTCCTTCGGCAATTCAGCGTGATAGGGAAATTACGCGTTATAACGTGACCATCGCCACCGATTATGTCCTGACCTCCCTGACCGATGGTAGTGTGGTGGATAAAGGAAATGTTCGGTTGCGTGGAAGCTATGATACGGTAGAGTCACAGTTTGCGACCTATGTGGCAGAACAGGATACAGCAAAACGCATTATTAAAGAGACGGCAGAAGCACTGAGGATGCGGATGGTAGGGGCGTTAGAGAAAAAGCCTGCGCCTCCTGCGATTAAACCCGCACCTTTCAGAGAGCCGGTATTCGAAGAGCCGCTGTTTCCGAAGGTAAAAATTCCAGAACTCCCACTTTAGGAGTCGTATCATGAAACTTCCCGTTCCTGCGATTGAAGGATTTGTGGTTTCTCCGCCAGCGAATATTCGTGCGGTACTTGTGTACGGGCCAGATCAAGGGCTAGTGCAGGAACGTTGCCGCACTATCACGCAGGCGATTGTTCCTGATGCCTCCGATCCCTTTCTTAAATCCGATATCGGCGCCGATCGCTTGAAAGAGGATCCCGTATTTCTTGCCGATGAAATGGCCGCACTCTCATTCTTTGGAGGAAAGCGCCTGATTCGCCTTACCGATATGGGCGCAACGCTTTCAAAAGAACTGCAAGAGATTCTCGAAGCTGCTCCCGGTGATGCGTTTGTGTTGATTCCGGCGGGAGATTTACCTCCACGCTCAACACTTCGTGCATTCTTCGAGAAACAACCCCATTGTGCCGCGATTCCTTGTTATAAGGACGATGCGCGTACGGTTTCCCGTGTTATTGCCCAAAAGCTGAAAGAAGAAGGCTTGGAAGCCGATGCGGAAGTGATTGCCTATCTCCAATATAGTTTTGTCGGTGATCGTTCGGTATTGCTGCGTGAACTTGAAAAACTCGCCATTTATATGGGGCAGGAAAAACGTGTGAAGATTGCCGATGTACGCGCTGCGGTAGGTGAGAGCGTAGAGGCATCACTGGATGCGTTTTCTGAGGCAGTGGCTTCACGTACTGCCGCGAAAGTAGAAAAAGAAGCAAGCCGGTTGCTGAATGAAGGAACGGCGCCAGTGGTGATGATCCGGGCATTGCAGCGCTATTTCGCGCGCCTGCATATGGCCAAAGGGCAAATCGCTATGGGCAAGACGGAGAAAGAAGCGATGGCGTCGTTGTCGCCTCCCGTGTTTTTCAAACAAGAAGACATCTTCCGTAGCCAGTTGCAGGGGTGGTCAATGAGCCGCCTTGAACAGATGCTTCAGGCATTGATCAAAGCCGAGCGACTTACCAAACAAACCGGGATTCCGGCTGATACCGTAACACGGCAATTGCTTGCATCGCTCGGCCTTTCTGCTGCTGCGTAAAGGACAAATATTATTCGTCCCGTCCACGTCCTCCACATACTGCTCCACTCGCAGCTATTTGTGTTGATTCTACCCAGCTAGGAGGCTGAGGCGAAGGCGATCGTGTTACATACTTCTGACGAACGTCTTTAAGGGACATTCCGTTGTAAAAGAAGTCCTTCACGGCATACGGATTTAGTTTAAGAATTCGGAATTCTCGCTCCTCATTATGTTTTTGCTCAGGACTCTTCTTTGGGCCAAAGCGAAGAGATTGTTCTTCACTACGCCGTGCTTTTTCAAATGCCTTATATGCACCGTCTTCCGTAAGAATTTTCTCCCAGGCTTGCTGTTCTGCCGTTTTCGGATCTCCTCCTTTGGCAAGAATAGCTCTCTTAGCATCTTTTAAGCGCTGCCAGCGTTCAGGCGATCCTACATCTTCAGCAGGAAATTCGCGGTAACGTTCCGGTTCTTTCATGGCATGGTAGCCTTGCTCTGGTCCGAGAATAAGGAGGCGAGCAGCTGTTTCCTCCATTGCATCATTAGAAACAACGCCTTCATTAACAAGTTTTTGTGCCATCTCTCGTGCTTGTGGCAATTGGGAAGGTACACCATGGGTTAATACTTTTGTCCGTGCCCCTACACGATCCACAAGGTCTTCAATACGCTCAGGATCAAGTCCTTCTGCTTCAAGGAGCTCCCGTGCACGGGTTTTATTGCCGGGATCCACTTCCAAAGCGGCTGCGATCTCAACATATTGTCCTTCGGGAAGCATTTTCTCGAGAGGTTTCAGCACGTTTGTTCGCATATTCTCAGCGTAAGCAACCTGAAGCAATGCAGATCGTGCTTCTGCGGGCATTTTTCCACGCAGGAACTGCGATACGACAGGAGGAAGTCCCTGATACAATATCTCAATTTTTTCATCAGTTAAGGTTTGTAAAATACGTTCTTCAATGGCTTTTCGGTTCCCTATGCGGCCTTCGAACATATGAGCTTTAAGCATATTTGGAAGAATATGCAGTGCTGTGAGCATTATATTTTGAAAGGCTGGCGTCACAGGGTGTGGTTTTCCTGCATCGCGCCATACTCGAACTAATCCATATCCAGCCACATGGCAGACATCTTCAAAAGATAATCTCAGTTTCTCGGCTTGTTTGCTTTGACGGACAGCGGTAATAAAACTTCCTTGCCCACCGCCCGGGATACCATATTTGCGGGAATCTTCGCCAGTGAAAATTTGTGGTGCTTTAGCGGCAGAAAATTTTTGTTCAAGCTGAGTTTGGAGAACTTCTATAGTTTGAAGTCTTGCGTTTTGTTCTGGAGTAATCCTTAAATCAATCCCTTCTTTATGCAATTGATGCTTAAGATCAAAAAGATTAACGAAACCACCTTCTTTCCCCAGCATAACATCCACATTGATACGCCAATTTCCATGAGAACGCGCTGCCCGAATGCCTCCGATATAAGCTCCTAATGCGAGTCCGGTATCATGGCAGTGGAGGCCGATTTCGGTAGTTAAGCCGTACTCTTTAATCACCTGGATAAATTTACTTACCAGCCGTTCTGCCCGAGATTCGGTAAGATATCCTACCATGTCTTTTAAACTTATCCGAAAGGCATCTCCGGTTAATCCGATTTCTTTTGCTGCTTCTAATGAATCACGAAGTTTTTGAACATAATACTCATCCGTATAGGGGTCAGGCTCGTTTGCATTGCGGCCAGCGCATTCGCTAAATGGAATCGCGATTTCGACGGAAACAGGATAGCCCGCATCACGAAGTTTCTTCACGATTTTTAGTGTTACGACGGTTTCTTCGATATTTCCTTGAGAATCAAATGCTTTAACCCGCAGTAGTTCTTTTCCCGGGAGTATTTTTCCAGCCGTTTTTGTTGTAACATTAGCTGCTTGATGGAGTAATGCCGTGGCATCTTCTTCTGAAATGGCAGATAGTAGCCACGCGTTCGAACTTCTCCAAAGAGTGCGGATAGGGCGATGGGGTGCGGCTTCACGATTTTTACGCAAGGCCCCAAACGAATTCCGCATTAGAAAATTTTCATAGACTTGCGGATAGGCGCCGCCATCTTCAATAATACCAAATACAGAATTCTCTTGGCCAAGCATATTCCAGTGCGAAGAAGACAGAAGATTCAGTGGATGATCCAAAGGAACTCGGTTGCTCCATAAACCTTGAAATTTATCGCGGGGAAGAAAACCAAATTGTATGTGTGAGGCCGGTGCTTGTTCGCTGTGGGTTTGCCTTGACATAAGGCTTTTTGATATCATAAGTTGTTGATAAAATTTATTACGCATAGTAATCCCCCTCTCATTATTGCTAACATTGTAATGTTGTACTTATAAAAAAAGTATCGGATAAGCTTAATTGTGTCCGATACCCTCCCATTCCTGATTACAGCCGGATTTCCTTGAATGCAAGGCCAAGATGGCGCTTTTTCCGTTGACGAAAAGGAATTTCAGACTATGAATAAAGCGAGAATTTGGGCTATCCTTTTGTTTGGGAAAGAGTAAACCCATAATCATCAAATGCTAAAAAATGACGAAGAAAAAAGGAAGCGTGACATGCCCGATGTAGTCATCTATCAGCCTGCAAAAACTGCGATGCAATCTGGAAAGGCGAACACCCGTTACTGGAAGATGGATTTCGACCAGAAAGAAGGCGCCCGTCGCGTGGAGTCACTCATGGGTTGGACTGCATCCTCTGATATGCAACAAGAATTGATGCTTCGTTTTGTGAGCAAAGAAGATGCGGTGGAATACGCGAAACGTCAGGGATTGAATTACGAAGTGCGTGAACCACAGGAAGCGGATTTGTCGCTTAAAGCCTATGCTGATAACTTCACCCGTCCTTTAAGCCTTTACAAAGATTGGGAGTAACTTCATTTTATGCGTCTTTCTCGTTATTTCCTGCCGATATTAAAAGAAAATCCTGCCGAAGCACAAATTGTGTCGCACCGTTTGATGCTGCGCGCGGGGATGGTTCGCCAGCTCACCTCTGGTATTTATAGCTGGTTGCCGCTGGGCTTGCAGGTGTTAAAAAATATTGAGCAGATTGTACGCGAAGAAATGAATCGTGCAGGTGCGAATGAAATTCTGATGGCTACTATGCAGCCTGCGGAACTTTGGAAAGAATCAGGCCGTTATGATGCCTATGGCAAAGAGATGCTGCGGATTCGGGACCGCCATGAACGCGATATGCTGTTTGGTCCCACGGCAGAAGAAGTTGTGACCGATATTTTCCGTCAAAATGTGAAGAGCTATAAAGACCTTCCGTTGAACTTGTATAACATCCAATGGAAATTCCGCGATGAAATCCGCCCGCGTTTTGGCGTGATGCGTGGCCGGGAATTCCTGATGAAAGATGCTTACAGCTTTGATCTGACGCCAGAAAATGGCAAAGAAACCTACAACATAATGTATGAAGCCTACTTAAAAACCTTCAAGCGTTTAGGCTTAACGGCGATTCCTGTTCGCGCCGATACCGGGCCAATTGGGGGTGACTTAAGCCATGAATTCCAGATACTGGCCGATACGGGCGAGAGCGAAGTTTTCTACGATGTGGCGTTTGAAGAGCTGATGAAAGCGGATCATGTGGATGTCGAAGCGCTTCGGAAGTGTTATGCGGCAGCCGATGAATTGCATGATCCGGCGAAGTGCCCTGTTCCTGCCGATCGCTTGCGTAGCCGCCGGGGTATTGAAGTGGGGCATGTCTTCTTTTTCGGTACCAAATATTCTGACAGCATGAATGCGAAAGTGATGAATCAGGAAGGAAAGGAAGTGCCTGTCCAGATGGGTTCTTATGGCATTGGCGTATCGCGTTTAGTGGGAGCCATTATCGAAGCCTCGCATGATGATAACGGCATTATCTGGCCGGAAGCCATTGCGCCGTTTAAAGTCGCGGTGATGAACTTAAAAGCCGGCGACGAAGCTTGTGATAAGCGTTCGGAAGAAGCGTATCGTGCGCTTCAGGCTAAAGGCATTTCTGTCTTATTTGATGACCGGAAAGAAAGTGCTGGAGCTAAATTTGCTACCCAAGATTTGATCGGTACACCGTGGCATATGGCGATTGGCCCGCGCGGAGTACAAGCCGGTACGGTTGAGCTTAAAAACCGGAAGTCTGGCGAGAAGCAGGAAATTTCCCTGGAAGCGGCGCTGCAGATAGTCGGACGTTAGTCTTTGCGGGTGTACATAAGGGAGAGTGAGATGATGCCATTACCACTCTTAACACGCTATCCATTATCATTATTATTGGTAGTGATGCTGGTGGCTTTGTGGTCCTTTATTTCTCCTTATGGCCGGTTTACCTGGGTGCTTGAGTCGTTTCCGGTATTCATTGCAGCACCGTTATTGATATATACCCATAAGAAATTTTGTCTCACCAATCTTGCCTATACGCTCATCGCACTGCATGCGATGATATTACTTATTGGCGGGCACTATACCTATGCCGAAATGCCACTGTTTAATTGGCTTCGAGACAGTTTCGATTTATCCCGTAATTACTACGACCGCCTAGGACATTTAGTACAAGGATTTGTGCCTGCAATCATTATTCGTGAATTATTGCTGCGTACCTCACCGCTGCGCTCGGGTAAATGGGTGTTTGTGATTATTGTGTTTAGCTGCCTAGGCATTAGTGCCTTATATGAGTTATTGGAATGGGCGGTGTCTGAACTCACAGGCGAAGCGGCGGAAGCGTTTCTCGGCACGCAAGGGGATGTATGGGATACGCAAAAAGATATGTTCTGTGCAGGAATTGGTGCGGTATGTGCATTGGTATTCTTATCACGCAGGCATGACAAGGAACTCGCCCGATTCCTTCAATAACGATTTATATCACCCGCAGCAATCCCGTGAAGTTTTTATTAACACTCTCCCTCTATAACGGGTAGGGAAGGAGTCCGTAGCTCCTTGTACTAACGTCATGAGGCGAAACTATGGCAGGGCGGATTGGAAAAGTGTTGGTAATCGGGATGGGCAAAGTGGGCTCACTCGTTGCAACACTCCTCGAAAATAGTGGCTTCTCGGTCATGGGCTTGGATATGCATCCGCGCTCGGATCTTCCTTTCCCAACAGAAGCCTGTGATGTTACCAATTCCTCGATGATTGACCAAAAGCTTGCGGGTGTCGATGCTGTCGTATCTTGCCTTCCGTATCATCTAAATTTACGCGTGGCGACCTCTGCCCATAAAGCGGGTATCCATTATTTCGACTTAACTGAAGACGTTCCTACCACCAATGCCATCCGCGAAATGGCGAGGAGTGCTAAAGGCGTGATGGCGCCACAATGTGGCTTAGCACCTGGGTTTATTGGTATTGTTGGAGCAAGCCTGGCCGAACGTTTCGATGATTTACGCTCTATCGAACTTCGCGTCGGCGCGCTACCGCAAAATCCCAAAGGATTATTGGGCTATGCGTTTAACTGGTCACCCGAAGGGGTCGTGAACGAATACCTCAATGATTGCGAGGTGATCCAGAACAGTGAAATCAAGATGATCCCCGCGATGCAGGAGCATGAAACCGTCGTGATCCGTGGGAATAAACTCGAGGCCTTCACGACATCGGGTGGGCTTGGCACGATGTGTGAAAGCTTCGAAGGGCGTGTGGATGATTTGAATTATAAAACGCTGCGTTATCCCGGTCATTGCGAGATGATTCGCTTCCTGTTTAACGAATTGCTGCTGCGCGATGATCCAACACTTGCGGGAAAGATTCTCGTGAATGCGAAGCCTCCGGTGAATGACGATGTGGTTTATGTCTATGCGGCGGTGGAAGGAACCAAAGAACGCCCGCGCGTGATGAATCAAGGATTATATCGAGAAGAATTCGTCCGCGCCTATTATCCGAAAACTGTAAATAATAAAGAATGGCGTGCGATTTCCTGGACAACGGCAGCATCAGTGACGGCTGTTGTTGAGCTTGTTGCTCAGGGGGTGTTAACAGGCCAAGGCTTCATCAAACAAGAGAAAATTCCGTTTGATGCATTCTTAAAAACAAAAGCCGGAAGTATGTACCAGACCGAGGTGTAGAGGGAAAAGGAGAAGGACATTTCAAACGTAGAGTAGCTGTGTTATAGTGAAACTAAGGTGATCAGGAGAGGAAGGAGAGTTATGCCGATAACGAAATCCCGGAATACAAAAACAAAGAAACCTACAGCAACCAAAAAATCTACAAAACCTACCTCTCGCAAAAAGAAACCAACCCAACATACCGTCGGTTCATTCCTGTTTGAAACACTCCATAAGCGGGGTGTAGAAACCGCATTCGGAATACCGGGCGATTTCGCCCTCCCAACCTTCCGTTGGCTGCAAGAATCTCCGATTGATCTCGTCACATTAACGCATGAACCGGCGGTAGGATTTGCCGCCGATGCCTATGCGCGTATTCATGGGCTTGGTGTGGCCTGCATTACCTATTGCGTGGGCGGACTTAACATGGTTAACAGCATTGCAGGGGCCTATGCAGAAAAAAGTCCTGTAGTGGTGATCTCCGGTGGGCCTTCTCCGATAGAGCGAAAAAGCAATCCGCTATTGCATCATAAAGTACGTACCTTCGATACACAGCGTCGGATTTACGAGGAGATTACCTGTGCGAATACGATTCTCCTTGATCCGAGAACGGCAGCCTCTGAGATTTTGCGCGTGGTTGACGAAGTACAACGTCAGTGCCGTCCGGGTTATATCGAAGTACCCTACGATGTGGTGGATATGCCGATCACTGTACCGGTCTATACAAAACACGAAGAAGAAACCAGCGACGAAGAGATGCTGGAAGCCTGTTTACGTGAAGCGGAAGAGATGATTAACCGGGCAAAACACCCGATGATTCTTGCAGATATTGAACTTCAGCGGCATGGACTCACCGATTATGCAACGGATATTGCCAAAGCCTGCAATATTCCAATCGCGGCAACGCTTCTTAGCAAAAGCCTGATCCGGGAAACCAATCCGCTTTATATCGGTGTGTATAGCGGTGCGCTTTCGGAACCGGAATGCCAGAAATATGTTGATAACAGCGATTGCGTAATCATGCTGGGTACGTTCATCACGGATGTGTTTTTAGGCCTGAATACCTCGAAACTGAACCGGAAGAATTCGATTCTCGTGACCACCGAAGAAGCGCGAGTAGGTTTACACAGTTATCGTGGCGTGGTGTTTAAAGATTTCCTGGCGGGTTTACTTAAATGTCGCCTGAAGAAACGTCCAGAGTTTGTAAATCCAAATCCGGCTAAGCCTCCGAAGGAAGTACTTCGCAATGAGCGCGATAAATCATTGACCGTGGAAGATTTCTTCCAGATCGTGAGCGGTCATATGGGGGAAGGAAGTACCGTTGTATGTGATACGGGTGATGCATTAATTGGTGCGATTGGGCTTCGGACTTCTGCGCGGCGGAATTTCTTATCCGATGCCTATTATCTCTCAATGGGATTCGCAGTACCCGCAGGTATCGGTGCAATGAAAGCAGCGCCCGATAGCAAAGTATTCATCATTGCGGGCGATGGAGCATTTCAAATGACCGGGATGGAACTTTCCACCACGGCGAAATACAAAATGGCGCCCGTGGTGATTATCATCAACAATGATGGTTATGGCACGCAGCGGCATATTATTGACGGGCCTTTTAATGAGATCACCATGTGGGAATATACCAAAATTACGGAAGTGATTGGGTATGGGAATGGGCGAAAAGTCTATACGCAAGGTGAGCTTGATGATGCGCTCGCCGCAGCCGTGAAATCGAATACGCTGGAATTGATCGAAGTGGTCGTTCCACGCAATGATTGCAGCCGTTCTCTACGCCGGATGGGTGAGGAGTTGGGGAAACTCCGCGATAAACACAAACAGTAATCACGTTACTCTGCCATGCCCGCATCTTTCACGGCATTATAAAGGTTATCTCGTGTGAGCAGCGGGTCTAACACAATTCCTTGTGGAGCCTTTGGTCCATAAACCGCATTAAACGGAATCCCATAGCGCTTAAATTTTGCGATATAGGTGTTTATCTCCGGACGGGGGCTCGTAATATCTGCCCGCATTATAACAATGTTGGGGCGTTGTAGAAACTTACGCACATCTTCCCGATCCATCACAAAAAACTTATTTGCCTTGCAGGTGACGCACCAATCAGCGGTCACATCGACAATCACGATTTTCCCCGAAGCTACAAGACCTGGGATCGCCTGTTCATCAAAAGCCTGCCAGAGGGTATTTGCATAAGCTTCCGTTTGTCCATCGGGTATTTTGGAGGATTGACTGCCTAACTGTTGGGATAGTACCCATATAAGCCATCCAGCGGTGATAAGGAGCAAAACGGCAAGAAACTTCTTCACGCCCACCATCCATGCGCCTGGCTTGGGGAGCCTTGTAACCAGCGCAGGGAACATTGCGAGAAGCAAGTAAGGAAACGCCATGCCCACGCCCATCAGGAAGAATATTCCGACGATTTCGACAATGCCGCTCGATAATGCAAACCCGACGGATACGCCTAAGAACGGTGCGGTGCAGGGAGTCGCAAGAAGCGTTGCAAGCACGCCGCTGAAAAAATGCCCAAGCAAGCTGCCGCGATGCCGTCCTTCGAGAGCGACAGCCTTGTCAGCAACATTGCCAGGCAAGCGTATTTCAAACCATCCCAAAAGATTAAAAGCAAACAAGAAAAGCACAAGCACAAGCGCAAGAATGAACACCGGATGTTGGAATTGTATTCCCCAGCCTAATGCTGAAGAACCTAGTAGTTTTACCAGGATAGTTCCACCTGCCAGCACGAGGAATGAAGTGATAATCCCCAAAGCAGAGATAAGCAGTGCCTTGCGTGCTTCGCGATGCGAAGCTCCGCCATGTTTGATAATACCCAAAAGCTTTAGGGACAATACCGGCAATACGCATGGCATAGCGTTTAGGATAAGTCCACCGAGAAAGGCATAAAGCAGCATCAGCAGGAATGACTGAGCAATCGAGGCTGCAGGAGGTAATAATGCGGTTTCTTTGGCAATATCGCCGGTAACGGTAATGGGGTATTCGACGGATTCTATCGAACTTACGATAGTGAGCGTCAAGGGAAGCGGGTGAAGTTGTTGATCACTGGAGAGCCCCTCTAGCGGAATCCGGTAGAAGGTAAGAAGCCCGTCTTCCGAGGTTCGCACTTTTTTGGGTGCAAGGAAGCGCAGGCTTCCGCCTTCCTCAACTATTATATCAATCAAAGAATTACTCACCAGGGCAGGGATATCAAGCTCCAAGAAAAGCATGCCCGCACTGTCTTCAATCACGCGCTGGTTGGTCACAAGCGGCTGTACGGCGTTGGGATCTAAGACTGTTGGAACTTTAGCGCGATAAGCATCAATCGCGGCAAGGGCCTCTGTATCTGTATAGCCTGTAGCAATTTCCAGCGGGAAATCATGCGAATAAAACAGGCAGATATCCTTACAAATCGCATAGCTGAGTTTGAGGATACCAGAAAGTGGCTTGCTGAGATCAGAGGGCGTGATATCGACCGGTAAAATAACATGATCCTGATAGACAAAGCTTTGCAGGCTTAAGCTTCCATCGAAATTATCGGTATGCCGCGTGGGAATCGGCCAAAAAAGACGGGTGTCCTTAATATTATCGCCGATAGAAGTGACGGAAGTCGCAGCACCCGCATCCCCGGGAGTGCGCCAGTAAATCTTCCAACCTGGCTTTAGCGAAAATTCAATCCCTAACCGAATATTACCGGAACTGCTATCAGCCCCAGCTATCAACAGCCGCGATTTTCCTTGGTCGGTAATAAACCATTCATTGTCAGCGGCTTGTCCGTGCGCGGGGAGGGCAAGAAAGAGGGCGCAGCTTAGGGTCAAAACCACAAGGTGAAAAAAGCGTCCAAAAAATCTATACAAATTGAAGGTCATAATCACAATCTATAGTTAGTAGCTGTTTTTCTTATACCAGATATTGGAGCAATAGTAAAAATTTCTTTGTTTTTCCCTAGTAAACAAGGGTCGGAAGGAGTATAATCATATTGTTGGCTTTGCAATATTTTGCTCCTGGGAGCCGATCATTAGGGATGAATAAGGAGGCGCTACTATGGGACAATCACACTCTGCGAATAATAACAGTTTTTCGAGCTTAGAAGGAAGCCTGTTACTCGCTACCCCAAGATTAAACGATTCATGTTTCGAAAAAGCCGTGATTTATATCTGCGCGCACAGCTCGCAAGGTGCGATGGGCTTGGTGATTAACCATGTATTGCCGCATGTTGATTGTAAGGACTTGCTCACTCAGCTTCGTATAGATTCTGACTTGGTTGTCAAGGACTTGCCTGTATGTTTTGGTGGTCCGGTGGATACCAATAAAGGGTTTATTCTCCATAGTGATGACTATTCGCAAGCCGAAACCGTTGAATTAGGCAATGCACTGTGTATCACCTCTAATATTGCGGCACTCAAAGACCTGATTTCTGGCCATGGGCCAACACGCAGTATCCTGGCTTTAGGCTATGCTGGTTGGGGAGCAGGGCAATTGGAGAAAGAAATCAAGGATAACAGTTGGTTCACGGGTACTGCGACCGAAGGGATAATTTTTGATGTCCCGCCGGGAGAGAAATGGTACGAAGCAATGGGATCTTTGGGTCTTCACCAGGTGACAGCGTGTAATATTTTGAACATTGCGGGGCACGCATAAAGCTACTTTCTTCACTATAAGTAGTGTCGTCAAATACCATAAAACCCTTGACATTCCAGGGATTTCCTGTAGGATCTTTTCCCTTAAGAGTGAGGCTAATGAGTGCCTTGCCCATCCCCCTATAAGTGACAGGAAAGCTATGCCCGAAGTGATATTTAATGGACCCGAGGGACGGATTGAAGGCCGTTACCAACATGGGACCAAAGACCGTGCTCCCGCTGCCCTTATTCTCCACCCACATCCGCTCCATGGCGGAACGATGAACAATAAGGTGACATACAACCTTTACCATGCGTTTGCGCGTCATGGTTTTTCTGTTTTACGCTTTAATTTCCGCGGTGTTGGACGTTCTCAAGGAAAGTTCGACAACGGAATTGGCGAATTAAGCGATGCCGCAACTGCGCTCGATTGGCTCCAGCTCCAAAACCCGAATGCTACTTCCTTTTGGATTGGTGGATTCTCGTTTGGTGCATGGGTTGGTTTGCAATTGATGATGCGCCGTCCGGAAATCGAAGGCTTCATTACCGTTGCGCCACCTGTTGGCAAGTATGATTTCTCGTTCTTGTCTCCATGTCCTGCATCAGGATTGATCGTACAAGGCAACCAGGACAGTATTGTCGATGAGCCACAAGTAGCAGCGCTTGCTGGGCGACTCAACAAGCAGAAAAATATTACAGTAGAGTATAAAATGGTCGAAGGTGCGGACCATTTTTTCCGCGAGCATTTGGATACGCTGAACCAGCATATGGATAATTATATCCTTCCACGTCTTGCCGAAGCGACTGCTCCGAAAACCGTGAAACGGGATCGTCGTCGTCGTCAGTTGCCGGGCGCTTAAGTCCATTTAGAAATGAGAGGGAATATTTCGCTTAACTTTTGGCGGGATATTCCCTTTTTTCTTTCCTCTTTTTCTCATCCTGAAATGTCTCTTCTTTTGTCCGACAGATTACTCTGTCAACCTCGAGTTTCACTTGTGCTTTGACATGGTTTTCTACTATAACAAAGGATGGGGCTGTCTTTGCGTGATATGACGGGGTTATGGGTACAAAGAAAGAACAATCCGAGCCGCTAAAAATTGATTTTATGCCAGCGGAAGATCGGAAAGACGCCTGGATGATCAGCTTTGCTGACCTTCTTTCTTTGATGCTTACTTTTTTTATCCTTATCTATGCGATGACTGAGGTGCCAAAAACCAAATGGAGTCCGGTAAAAAAATCCCTTGATGAACGGTTTGGAATTAAAGCACTTAGTGCTTCCTCCCAAGTATCCTTTGGCGTTGAAAAGGTTGATGTACCCAAAGCACTCAATTTGGACTACCTCTACGCAGTGCTTCAACAAAAATTTTCACACTATCCCGATCTCAAAAATGCAACCATCCAGAATCTCGGTGACCGCATATTGATCTCCCTGCCGACGTCGGTGTTGTTTGAAGAAAACAGTGCCGTGGTACTCCCTGGTGCTGAGGGCTTCATTTTGACTATAGGAGAAATTGCGCAGTTGGTGAGCAACGAAATAGCCGTGACGGGAAGTACAGATGCAAAATCGCTAATGACGCTCGAATATCCTTCCAACTGGGAATTCTCGCTCGCACGTGCGGTGGCGGTGGCAGAAGTTTTAAAACGTTCTGGCAGCATTGCAGATATCAAAGCCTATGGCCTTGCCGATTCCCAATATAAATATCTTCCTGAAGAATTATCAAAGGAAGGGAAAGATAAGCTTGCGCGCCGTGTGGATATCGTCATTCGCGAATCACAGGAAACCCACTTTACTCCGCAAGCCTCTACTCGGCAGCCCCTTCGGGAGGTTCCATGAGTTTCTTGCAAAGGAAACGACAGGTTTTTGGAATCATCAGTACCCTACTGCTCGGTGTTATCATTCCGTTTGCAGTGATGGGATACGGTGCATCGTTCGCCCATGCACGCAGTGATGCACGGCAAACTCCAGTAACACTTCGTGTTGAGGACCAAGGAAGCTTTAAGCGCCTCATATTCGTAACCGATGTACCTGTCCGATTTAAAACCCGTTTGCAAGATGGAACACTTTCGATGCGGTTTGATAAACCGGTCAGCATAAATCTTGCGCCGCTATTGACGACATTAGGTAATGGCTTAGCCAGTGCAGCACTGACGCCGGATGGGGAAGAACTCCGGGTGCGCCTTCGCTCGCCGAATTACCGTATTCGCCAGTTCACAAGCGATGCGTTATTTGGTTTGGACTTGATTGAAACTTCGACAACACCGGGATTACAGACCTTTATGGCTGTGCCATTTGCGGGTACAGGAGTGCAAAAAAATCCCGAAAAAACGAAACCAAAATCAGAAGTGAAAAAAGTGGCAGCCGGAGAACCGCGTGAAGAACCTATCGCGGCGACGGCGAACCCAGTTTTCTCGCACGCTCCTGCTCCCAAAGATAAGCCTGCCTTCGATGAGCGGATGGTCGCCAGAAAAAAAGCCTTGCCAATGCGTAGTATTGAAACGGTTCCCAGTTTCACTTCCGTCAATGGACGTTATACTCTCTCCTTCCCGTGGTCTACCGATGTATCCGCCACCGTCTTCAGGCGGGATGACTATTTGTGGGTGGTGTTTGACAGTTACGCGGATATCACTGAGGAATCCTTTAAAGATATTTTACCGCCCGATATCATTCAATTTGTAGGAAAGATTGACAGTCACCGCAGTACGCTTCTGCGCTTTACCAGTAACCAGCTGATCCATTTGCGCACCTACAAAGAAGGCAAGACGTGGAAAATTGCGTTTGGTGGGGTGCCGGGAGAAATGGAAAAAGAGGCGGTGCCGCTTGTGCCGCAATTTAACCCCCAAGAATCAACGCGTATCAGTATTCCGATTGCCAAGTTGGGGCGCACGATCAAAACCTATGATCCCATCATTGGCGATGAATTATTGATCATTACCGCACCTGCTGCCTATCATACAGAACATACCTACAGCTTTGTGGATATGACACTGCTCGAAACGGCACAAGGTATGGCTGTCCAACTCTTATCCGATGGGTTGATGACAGCACGCAGCGAAGATGGGCGGTATCTTGATTTTGTGAGTCCGTCGGGGCATTCCCATAAAGGGGCGGTATCGCCGGTATTTGCAATGAAAGAGAAGGAGCCTGCGCTCTATCCGCCGATGCCAGAGAAACGGGAGCAGAAATTCACCGATACGCCTGAACCTAACCAGCAAAGTTTACTTAAATTTGAAGAATGGAAGCACGGCACTTCCTATCGTTTTGTGCCCATTAAACAAGAGCTGATACAGACAATTGCGCTTGCAAGTGATCCAGACGAAAAAAATATTTATCGCTTAGAACTCGCACAGTTTTATTTTGCACATGGGCTATATCCAGAAGCGGCAGAGCTGATAGAGATCATACGTGATAATGGAGTAAAGGCAAATGTGGAAGTTCAATTGCTTGAAGGTGCAAGCCTTTATCTGTGGGGGAGGTATCGGGATGCATTGAGGATTCTTCAGCAGATTGATATGGCCTTGATTCCTGAACTCTTGACAAAAGAAGAGGTGAATTTCTGGATCAATGCGACCAAACTTCGGCTGGGAGAAGAAGAGGTTCGGCTTCCCTATTTAAGAAACCGTAACTTATTCCTGACCCAATACCCAGGCCAGATTGCAAAGAAATTTGCACTGCTTTCAGCAGAAGAACGGGTGAAACATGAGGATTATACGACGGCGCGTCGGCTACTCGATACTGTTCCCGATAACGCCAATAGCACTGAGATCACCAATGCCGCGAATTATTTGCTTGGGATGATTGAGCTGAAATCCGATAATTACGATACCGCCAGAGCCTTGTGGGAAACGATCGCGAGTGATGTGTATGACCGTCAAAATCGGGCCCATGCAGGGTTGGCGTTGACGAAGTTGCAATATCAGCTTGATGAAAATGATCTCAACACCACGATCGAAAAGCTCGACAAACTCCGGGCCGTCTGGAGGGGGGATAAAGTGGAACTCGAGCTGCTGACCCTTATTGGCCAGTTATATATCGAAGATGGGCAATATCTTTCAGGTTTACGCGCCCTTCGTGAGGCCATCAGCTATTATCCGGAAGGGGAGACGTCTATCCTTATCACCAACCGCATGACTCGCACCTTTATAGCTCTTTTCAATGAAGGAAAGGCCCGTGCGATGACACCGCTTGAGGCGCTTTCGCTTTATTACGAATTCCGGGAATTGACGCCAATCGGGGTACAAGGGGATAAGATGATCCAAAGTCTTGCAGAATGGTTGGTTGAGGCGGATTTAACAGAGCGTGCAGCAGCACTTTTAACGCACCAGGTAAAATACCGTCTGCATGGACAAGAACGCAGTCAAGTGGCACTTAGGCTTGCGAAACTTCATGAGATTAACGGAAAGTATAAATTGGGGCTTGAGGCACTTGCCACTACCAACCGGATGGAAAACCCGATGGAACTGAAGATGGAGCGGTTACTGCTCCAGGCGAAACTGATGATGCATTTAAAACAATACGATGATGCGCTGTATTTACTGCGTAATCACCCGAATGCAACAGCCATCCAGATTCGTGCCCAAATTAGTTGGGAGAAGGGGAATTCAGAGGGTGTGATAAAAGAGCTTGCGCCGTATTTTGAGCAACAGCGATCGGGCACCCAAGTGCTGACGCCAGAACAGGCCCAATCACTCTTACGTCTTGCGATTTCGTATTCGTTCTTAGGGAATGCGCCTGCGCTTGCGAACTTGGGCCAGACATTCTCTACACGCCTTGCGGATGTGGATGGTGCGAA
This sequence comes from Rickettsiales bacterium, assembly GCA_021156175.1. Lineage (GTDB taxonomy): Bacteria > Pseudomonadota > Alphaproteobacteria > Rickettsiales > JAJNBL01 > JAJNBL01. The sequence continues at coordinate 51,143 of JAJNBL010000006.1, read as the reverse complement.
GAAGGTATTTACCTTCGTGGTTGATACTGCGCAGCCGGTCGATCACCGTGCGTTTGATGAAACCTTGCGCATCAAAGAACTGCAAGATTTCCTTAAAGGATATACGATCGTATCCGGCCCCGTGGTTGCAATACCGGAAGAGGCCGTGCCAGAAGATATCCAAAAAGCAGAAAGTGAACTAACGGGCGAGAATCCGGAGAATGCGGCACCGGCAACGGGAGGAGAAAATACAGCGCCAGCCGAAACCACGTCAAGCGGTGATGGCGAAAAGAAACCTTAACGCTCTAACGGTTATAAAAACCGCATCATTATCATTCCGCCCCCAATGCAACAAAGTAGTGCGGCGAGAATGATTTCAACGATACGAAATAAGGAAGGATCACCCAAAAGCCGTCGGATGATGCTTGCAAGATAGGCATAAAAGTGCATCACAAACGTATCAATCGTAACGGCAACGCAGCCCATGGCAATGGCTTGTTGAGTAAGCGACCAGGGGGCATTTGTGTGTAACCATTGCGGAAAGAAAGCGACCATAAAAACGATGCCTTTTGGGTTGGTAAGGTTCGTAAAAGTTCCTATAGATATCCGTTTAAAGGCTGCTTCCTTGCCTGCGCTGACATGAATATGTGTAGCCAAGGGGGAGGGTGAATCATGATGTTTCCATGCTTTCCACAGATCTCGTCCGCCTAAATACAGAAGATAGGTGCCGCCCAACAGTGCGATTCCGTCTAAGAAGGAAGGTGAAATACGTGTGCTGAGCATTAACGAAAGGAGTACTAAGCTATAAACTCCCAGCAATCCGAGTTGTAAGCCAATAATCGCAGGGCTTGCGTATGCCACGCCGCCCTTTAGCCCATAACGCATGGAAAGAAGCGCACCATTTCCAGGGGAAATAGCGATAGCAAACATGGCAAAAATGAGAGAAACCCACCATTCTGTAGGCATATTTTAACCGATGTTCCTTGAAGTGTTTTTCACAGCTTCATTTAATTTCTTTTCTCATATAATACATCACCGAGCCCTTCTGAAATCCTTCCCTTACGAACTCTAGGTTAAAGCCATGTTTTTCATAAAAAGGCCTGGCTTCAAAATCCATGGTATTTAATGTGATAAACAGGCAGTGGCGCTCTCGGGCAATTTCCTCAGCCTTTTGCATAAGCAAGCTTCCATAGTCCTTGCCACGCTCTTCTTCTGTGACAAAGAGAAGGTTGATATCACAGCATCCGTAGTAATGATAGGCCTGGAGCCCGCCTAAAAAGTTATCATTGTTATCGAGTATTACCAATGAAAAAGAGCCATTATCTTTGCCCAGCCCTTTCTTTTGAAAGGCATGATGGTTCAGGCCCTCGATAAGCGCTTTTTTATGCTGCGGGGCGAGTTCATGTTCAATAATGATTTTATAGTCTGTAGTCACACATCCTCACTCTCCGGCAGGAACCCTCCCGCCTGCATATGCCACATTTTGGCATAATGGCCATTCATTTTCAGTAAGGATTCGTGCGTGCCATCTTCAATAATATGGCCTTTATTAAAAACCAATATGCGATCCATCTCTGACAGCGTCGAAAGCCGATGGGCGATGACAATCGTAGTACGGCCTTCCATGAGTTCGTGCAAACCGTCCTGAATATGCTTTTCTGTCACCGAATCGAGTGCAGAAGTGGCTTCATCGAGTATCAAAATCGGCGCATTTTTCAGCATCGCACGGGCAATCGCAATCCGTTGGCGCTGGCCACCCGAGAGTTTAATTCCCCGCTCACCGACTAACGCATTATATCCTTCAGGTAGCTGGCTGATAAATTCGTGGCAGTGCGCGCGTGTGGAAGCTGCAATCACTTCTTCATCACTTGCATCTAAGCGTCCGTAACGAATATTTTCCATAATCGTACGGTGGAAAAGCGAGGTATCCTGCGGGATCATCGCAATAGCTTCGTGAAGAGAATCTTGTGTGACGTCCGCAATGTTTTGACCGTCAATTAAAATGCGTCCCCCATGCACATCAAAGAAGCGCAAAATCAGATGCACGAATGTCGTTTTCCCAGAGCCGGAGAAACCCACAAGACCCACATGACTTCCGGGTGTAATAGTTACATCCGTATTATGGAAAATATTGGTGTTGCGCTGGTAATAAAAACTCACCCCATCAAAGCGGATTTCGCCTTTCCTTACCTGCAAAGGCAGCGCCTCCTCGTTATCCTGAATATCATGGGGAACCGCAATCAGGCTGAGCGCCTGCTGTGCAACACCGACATCGCGGAAAAGATCCGTCAACGCATGGCCCAGCATCCACATATGGAACGTCACTGCCCAGCAGGTGTTGAAGATAAACACCATATCGCCGGTAGTAATCTGATCCTTTTGCCATCCCGTCACGAGGAAGTAGACCATCGCACCCAGCATCGCCGTGACAGGAATATCCATCAGCAAGCGCAGCCAGTTCATGCTGAGGATTAGGCGTTTATTGCTCTTTTTCTCGATATCCTGTTTCTTTTGAATATAGGAAATCTCATAACGCTTACGCGCGAAAATCCGCATGGAGATGGCATTAGCTATCGTATCAACAACGATACCACTTAATCGGCTTCTATCTTCCGCATTCGCCTCGGATGCACGGTACACAATACGGGAAAAAGAGAAGGTAAGCGCCAAATGGGTGACCGCCCATATCCCCAATATCCAGGAAAATACAGGATTTACCGTATCCATAAGTACCAGCGATACCGTAATGGCAGCGAAGGTTGAAACCACGTTCCAGCAAAGAATAGAGCGGATGCTTTCCAAAGAACTAGGTAAATCATTGACCTTATTCGCAAGCTTGCCCGAGAGCTGGTTGCTGAAATAATGGTGCGAGTGTTGGGTGAGATAATCCAGAACAGACATGCGGATATCCGCCTGGAAACGTGGTACAACCCAGCCTTGCCAGTGATTCTGTAGGCGGAAGATGACAATCATGCCAATCCAGGAAAGGCTTCCAAGCCATAAAGCGGGTGCGATAACGGTGAAGATATCTGCTTTATCGCCCTCATATTGTTCAATGCCATCGATCAGTAATTTCAACGAGTACGGGAGCACATTCGTTTCCAAGACGATTGCAGATGGCACAAGAAATAGCAGCGCAAACGCGATTGGTTGTTTCTTGATGAAGTGCCAGAAAAAGGCCGGCAGGGTGGTGGGTAGAGAATGATTCTTCATAACTATCAATCTAAGTATCTGGTTTTTTATGGAAATGACGGACTTGTCCTCGCGAAAAGGGGAATTCAGTATCAAGGATACCGAGTCTGAAGTCAATAATACGTTCTAAAATGAAAGGAGATGTTAATACATCGCCAGTATCGGCACATGGTCCGAGGGTTGCTCCCAATTGCGCATATGGCGGAGCGTTTGAGAGTTCTGCAGCGAAGTTGCAGGGCCTTTGGTCATCCAAATATGGTCAAGCCGGCGGCCGCGGTCGGATTTCTCCCAATCCTGGTTGCGGTAGCTCCACCAGCTGTAAAGTTTCTGATTTGCCGGGATAAAATGCCGATGCGCATCCACCCACCCAAGGCTCGCACGCAACGCTTCCATCCGTTCTACTTCTGGTGGCGTGTGGCTAACTATCTTAAGTAATTGTTTATGCGACCAAACATCGTGCTCTAATGGTGCAATATTCATATCGCCGACAATAATAATATTGTCATTGGCGGAGCGCTCCTTAGCAAAGAATGCAGTCATATCCTCGACAAATTGGAGCTTATGCGCGAATTTGAGATTAACTACAGGATCCGGCTCATCGCCACCGGCGGGGACATAAAAATTATGCAGTTCGACTCCATCCGGGAGCAAGACTTTCAAATGCCGCGTATCGCCTTTCCCGCCAAAATTATGATGGTCTGGCATGGAGAGGGGGATCTTCGATAAAATCGCCACCCCATTATAGGATTTTTCCCCACGAAATGCGACATGCGGATAGCCAAGCGCCTTCACCGCATCGAGCGGAAAATCTTCATCCTTCACCTTCGTTTCCTGAAGGCAGATTATATCGGGTCTAGCTTCCTCAGAAAATTTCTTAAGCAAAGGAAGGCGGAGCCTGAGTGAGTTGATATTCCAGCTGGCGATAGTGGGCATAATGGGTTTCTTTCGATCATGTTTATGTCTCCAACATAAGTGGCTGGAGGGTTCGAGTCAACCCGAAGAGGGCAATTGCAAAAACGAACAAACTGGGTTACAAAGTCACCCCTTAGTTGAAATGATGGGAGGAAAGGGTATGTCGAAAATCAAAATTGCTGTGACGGTAGGGGTGACCGCGGCGGCGGTGGTTTCGGGTGGGATGGTAACCCTTTCTTCACCTCCAAAATCTTCGAATGTAATGGTGATCGACCAAAATCTAGGGCAAAAAGAAGCATCGATTGACTACAACGGAACAAAATATAACGTATGGTACGGTACGAATCGGAAACTCGAAGCCGATGGAAAAACTTACGGCTCAGAGCGGGATAAATCACTCCGTTACGGGACGGTAAAGGTATTCATTCCCAGATCCCATAAATTTGGATCGATAGGTTCAGGCCTCGTGCATCGTCTGGTTACCTTAACGGATGACAGACTTAAAATCGAATCCCTATCTCCGTTGCAAGAAGCGAAGTTTTGGGAGGAGTTGAAGAATAAACTACAAAATGCTCCTGATAACGAAAAACAGGCGCTGATTTATATCCATGGCTATAACGTATCTTTTGAGGAAGCTGCGATTCGTGCAGCGCAAATCGGGTATGACCTCAAAGTGCCGGGAGTGATGGGCTTTTTCAGCTGGCCTTCCCGGGGGAATACTCAAGATTACAGCAAGGATGAGGCAACCATTGAAGTCAGTGAAGCACATATCGTCCAATTCCTTGAGAAATTCGCCCAGAAGAGTGGTGCAAAGACAGTGCATATCTTAGCCCACAGTATGGGGAATCGAGGTTTCTTACGGGCATTACAACGGATTGCAGCCAAAGCCCAGAATGGTCAAAATGCCTTTAAATTCGGCCAAATATTCCTGGCGGCGCCGGATCTTGACCGGGAGTTATTTGAACAGCTGGCCTATCTCTATCCTCAGCTAAGTGCGCGTACAACTCTTTATGTCTCTCCAAAAGACAAAGCCGTGGCAACCTCTGCCTGGCTACACGGGGCAGAGCGGGTGGGCTATGCGCCTCCAGTGACAACGGTTATGGGGATTGATACGGTCGAAGTTTCCGGTATTGACGTGGGCTTGCTGGGGCATAGTTATTTTGCGGAAGCCGAGCCGATACTCCGCGATATGTATACGTTGCTCCGTGATAACCGTCCACCGCTGGAGCGTCAACGACTGTTGCAGGAGGCCACATTGGATCGGAAAACCTATTGGCGGTTACAGCCCTAGATTCGCTACTTTTTGGCGATAATGAAGGTGCTCTATTACTATTTGCAAAATGTGAGAAAAGGGAGTAAAAGACTCACCAGATCGCCCTTTTGGAGCTCTCTCGTTCGTACCCTCGTTCAAACAACTAAAAGCATGACGAAATCGCTATGAAGCCTCTCATAAAGCCTAAAAATCCGTGTTTTTCTTCTGGTCCTTGTGCAAAGCGTCCTGGTTGGAGCTTAGATGCCCTTAAAGGCGCATGCATAGGACGTTCTCACCGTGCAAAAATGGGTAAGAAAAAACTGTCTGATGCGATTGAGCGCAGCAAAAAATTACTCGGGCTCCCGAAAGGCTACGTTCTTGGTATTGTACCGGGTTCTGATACGGGCGCAGTAGAAATGGCGATGTGGTCACTGTTGGGTGAGCGCGGCGTGGATGTCCTGGCATGGGAAGCGTTTGGCTCGGATTGGTTGGCAGATATCACCAAGCAGCTCAAACTCAAAGATGTTCGTAATTATACTGCGGATTATGGAAAATTACCGGATCTGTCAGAAGTGGATACGGACCGCGATGTGGTTTTTACCTGGAACGGTACGACCTCTGGCGTGAAAATGCCACATGCAAACTGGATTAAAGATGACCGTAAAGGCCTCACCATTTGCGATGCGACTTCGGCCGTATTTGCTATGGAATTGCCATGGGAAAAACTCGATGTGGTAACCTACTCGTGGCAGAAAGTGATGGGGGGGGAAGCAGCACACGGTGTATTGATTTTGTCACCGCGTGCGATTGCACGGTTGGAGAGCTACACGCCATCTTGGCCAATGCCGAAAGTATTCCGTCTGGCAAAAGGTGGTAAACTGATGGCCGATATTTTTGAAGGTGCGACGATCAACACGCCTTCTATGCTCTGCGTGGAAGATACGCTCGATGGCCTCACATGGGCTGAATCGCTTGGCGGACTCTCAGGCCTCGTGAAACGTTCTAATGCAAACCTTGATGCGATCAAAGCATGGGTAAAACGCGCAGGTTGGGCAGATTTCTTGGCGGAAGATCCGGCAACGGTATCGAACACTTCAGTGTGCCTTAAAATCATTGATCCATGGTACACCGGTTTGGATAAAGCAGCGCAAGCCGATTATGCAAAACAAATCGTGTCTATCTTGGAACAAGAAGGTGTGGCGTATGATATCGGTGCGTATCGTGATGCGCCTGCGGGCCTACGGATTTGGGCAGGTGCGACGGTCGAAACCTCTGACCTCGAAGCACTCTTCCCGTGGCTTGATTTCGCATTTGGCCAATTGAAACAAAAAGCAGCTGCATAGACGGCATTCAAGAATAAACGAAGGATATAACTTATGGTAAAAGTACTCATTTCCGATAAATTAAGCCCACGGGCCATCGAAATTTTCAAAGAAGGTGGCGTTGAAGTTGATGTGAAAGTCGGCATGACCCCACAAGAACTGCTTGCTTGCATTGGCGAATATGATGGGCTTGCGATCCGTTCTGCAACGAAAGTGACAAAAGAAGTCATCGAAGCGGGCACAAAACTAAAAGTGATTGGCCGTGCGGGTATTGGGGTGGATAACGTTGATATTCCTGCTGCGACAGCGCGCGGAATCGTGGTGATGAACACACCGTTTGGTAACTCAGTAACTACCGCGGAACATGCCATTTCATTAATGCTTTCTATGGCGCGGAATATCCCACAAGCAAATGTATCAACCCATGCAAGCAAATGGGAAAAGAACAAATTCATGGGTGTGGAAGTCACCGGAAAAGTGTTGGGCTTGATTGGTTGCGGAAATATCGGTTCGATCGTGGCAGACCGCGCACAAGGCCTTAAAATGAAGGTGATCGCATACGATCCATTCTTGTCAGCGGAACGCGCGAAAGATTTGAACGCGGAAAAAGTGGAACTCGATGTGCTCTTAAAGCGTGCGGATTTCATTACACTTCACACACCGCTCAACGATGCAACACGTGGTATTTTGGGCAAAGAAAATTTGGCTAAAACCAAAAAAGGCGTTCGCATTGTGAACTGTGCACGTGGTGGACTGATTGACGAAGCAGCGCTCGCGGATGCGATTAAAGCAGGTCATGTAGCAGGCGCGGCACTCGATGTGTTCGAAGAAGAGCCAGCCGTAAATAACGTGCTTTTTGGTTTGGAAGATGTGATTTGTACTCCGCATTTGGGCGCTTCAACTACGGAAGCACAAGAAAATGTGGCAGTCCAAGTGGCTGAACAGATGGCGGATTATTTGGTAAAAGGCAGCGTGACGAATGCGCTGAACATCCCATCCATTTCTGCAGAAGATGCAGCGAAATTGAATCCTTACCTCATACTGGCAGATCAGTTGGGCAGCTTTGCAGGTCAAATCACCGAAACAAGTTTGAAATCCATTGCGATTGAATATGAAGGTGCGATTGCCGAACTGAACACCAAGCCGGTTACGGCGGTGTTGCTGAAAGGCTTACTTTCTCCGCTCGTAAATTCCGTGAATATGGTGAATGCTCCGACGGTAGCGAAAGAGCGTAACATTGCTGTGAGCGAAACTAAACACGGCCATAAAGGCGATTACAACACGCTGATTCGCGTGACGGTTACTACCGAGCGCCAATCGCGTAGTATTGCAGGAACGTTGTTCAACAAACGTCCGCGTATCGTTGATGTGCATGGCGTAAAACTTGAAGCTGGCTTGGGTGCGCGCATCCTTTTCGTCAATAACGAAGATAAGCCAGGCCTGATTGGTAATTTGGGTAAGCTGCTTGGCGATGCGAGCATCAATATCGCGAACTTCCATTTAGGTCGTGGCGAAAAAGACGATGCGGTAGCGCTGGTGGAAGTGGATCAAACCCCATCAGACGATGTATTGCAGAAAGTTCGTTCGCTTCCAAGCGTGAAGCAAGTGAAGTTGTTGCATTTTCAAGCAGCATAGTCATACTGACGAAAGCGACAGACAAAGAGGATAGGCATTATGGCCACGCTCGGGACATTGTTACATACTTGGCTCCATGGGCAAAGCGTAGGCAAAGACGCTTACGGGAATCGCTATTATCAAGAGCGTAGCGGTACAAGGCTGCATGGCAAAAAACGCCGGTGGGTTGTCTATAAAGGACTTGCGGAGCCTTCGAAAGTTCCGGCCAGCTGGCATGGATGGCTTCATTACACTACTGACGAAGTGCCTGGTGTTAATGACCCGATGCTCTACGCATGGGAGAAAGAACATCTTCCGAACCTAACCGGTACGGATCTTGCCTATCGCCCACCTGGGCATATACTTGCAGAAGGAAAACGCGAGAAAGCCACGGGCGATTATGAGCCATGGAAACCCGTGTAATCGCATATCAATGACCTTGAGGAGGGTTAAACAATGGCATCACGAAGCGTGATTGAAACCCTGATGGGAGCGGTCGTATTAACCGTAGCTGCAGGTTTCGTCTATATCGCCTATAACAGCGGTAATGTGCAATTAGCCTCCAAAGGATATGAGCTCGAAGCGTTATTTGAGCGCATTGATGGGCTGTATCCTGGCAGTGAAGTGCGGGTAGGAGGAATTAAAGTTGGCTCTGTGGCGCGCCAATCCTTGGATACGGAAGGCGGACTCTATCAAGCCAGGGTGGTGCTTTCTATTGATGATACTGTAAAATTGCCGAAAGATACTTCCGCCGCGGTCGTCGGTGATGGATTGCTCGGGGGCAAGTTTGTGTCGCTTGAGCCAGGCAATGACGAAGCAATGTTAGCGCCCGGTGAGCGTATTATGCAGACGCAATCGTCGGTGAATATCGAGACATTAATCGGGAAGATGATTTTCGGCGGGGCAGAGGGAGAAGAGAAAGAAAAATCTCCTTCCGAAGCGGCGTCACCTGCGCCTGATGCAGGCTTGTAATAGGCGGATTGCACGATGCAGCGTTTTTCTTTTTCCCATAAAATCCTTTTCCTCATCGGATGCTTGTGCTTGATGGCTTCGCCGGTAATAGCGCAAGAACAAACACAAAACAGTTGGGATGCATCGGTTGCCGGTTCATCCAATGAGCCGATGGATGCTCCCGAAGCGCCAAGCGATCAGCCTCAGGACACAGCGGAAGCGCTCCCAGAAACGGCTCCTGCTGAAACGCAGCAACAGGCCGAAATATCTCCTGAAACTTTGGAAGAACCAGCTCAAACGTCAGATACTGCGGTGATCGAAGGGCAAACAGAGCAGCCCGTTGAGTCCGCTGCAACGGAGGAAGAAGACCAGGATGAAACCTTCGGCGATCCAGATACAATTTCCGCACAGCCGCTGGAGCCATTGAACGTTCCCGATGGTACGCAGCCTCCTGCTACAGATCCTGCGCTCGAAGAAGAAAATTTACCGGAAGCAGGAACGCAAGGGATTGCAACGGATGAAAATGCCCTTTCAGGTTATACGCCGAAAGTACGACTGCAAGGTTTGAATAAAATCACCGCGCGCACTTTCCCACTGAATTTGAAAGCGGAGGAGCATGTCTCTTTCGATATTTTGGAAGTTGTCGTGCATAAGTGCTGGAAATCTCCGCCCGAGCAGCGCCCTGAAAGCAAAGCCTTGATCGAAGTGTGGGAACATAAAGGCGGCGAAGACAAGAAGCAGATATTTTACGGCTGGATGTTTGCCTCAAGCCCAAGTCTTTCCGCGCTGGAACATCCGGTATATGACCTCGTCGTCGTTGAATGTACCAAATAGTTATATTTGGTAACTTGCCTCGTAACACTCCCACGCCGCAGCAGCACTTGCAAGCCGTGCAATCGTTCCCACCACAGGACACAAAGCGCTATCTTTCGGATCAGCAATTGCTTGGAAATGCATTCCACTCGCATTTAAATTGCCATAGGCATCGCGGCTGTCGTTAATCCGATAGATACAATCCGCAGGTTTGCCCGCCACCAAATAAAGCATATGCTCCGCCGTTTGCCCGTTCACGGTATCAATCGTTGGTACGCCTTCTTGGATGATCACTTCAGTGTTCAGTTCGCCACCTTTAATCGTCATCATTTTATTGCGGATCTTTTTATTCATGGAAAGCACTTCTTCACCGGAGCGTGCTGTCATGATCCCCATTCCATAAGTGCCACGGTTGGATTTAATGAAGACGTAAGGCGTTTCGGTGATGCCATATTCATTATACTTACTTTGAATCCGGTGGAGCACTTTATCGACTCCCATTGCCACGCATTCTGTGCCGGTTGATTCTTTAAAATTAATCACGCCGCATTGGTGGAAGATGGTTGAAATCAGCCAAGGATCAATTCCAATGCTTTGCGCAAAGCGAAAGGCAATATCATTATAGGTGCCAAAATGAGAAGTTTTACGTCGTTGATACCAACCCAATCCCAGTGGTGGAATTACCGTTTGGTGTATATTCGCAAGCACAGGGGGAGCGCCAGTGGTGAAGTCATTGTTTGTAAGCACGAGATCCGGAATGAAGCCATCGGTCGTTTGGAGTTGCCCATTTTTCACAACAAGCGGCATGAGCGTAAGGGGCTTGCCGGAAGCGCCCACTAAGCTTTGAGGTTCGGTTACTTCTTCGCTGCTGCTACCAATGACGGCTTCGCATCCGGTGCCTTCAATAATCTCAAGGATCACCGCAACGTTATCGAGATAAAAGCCATTGCGTGTGTGGTTCTCTGGGACAATCACAATGCGACGCGTGCCCGGATGATAGGTTTCTAAGAAATGCTTTGCTGATGCAATCGCACGTTTTTTGCCGGCTTCTGTAAGATTATTGAAACCCGCCGGGAACACGTTTGTATCTACGGGTGCGAGTTTCTGCCCTGAATGGCGGATATCGACAGAGCTATAAAACAGCGGAGGCGTATTCGCAAAGGCATCGGCGAACCACTGTTCAATGACATCCTGCTTGGCAATAAATAACGGAGCGAGTGTTTCGATGATCGGGCTATGTGTCATAAGATGTGCTGTACCATGTTGGGGGTACAATTGTATAAACTATCCGTGACAACACAATAAGATTATTTTTTAAAACGCGGTTGCTTGTCCCAATCGCCGATATGCATCTGGAGGCAGGAAAGCGCGGTGATCGCAGCCGTATCGGCGCGTAAAATCCGGGGGCCTAGTCCAATTGCCAAGCTAAAGGGAAGTTGCCGTAAGTGTTCCTGCTCCCTCATAGAAAACCCTCCTTCAGGGCCAATCAGCACGGCATAAGGTTCACCTTTGGGTAAAGTAGAGAGAGTTTCCTGTGCAGAGTTACCTTCGCCCGATTCATCACAAAAAATAAGCTTTCGCTTACGAGACCAGCCTGCAAGGACAGATTCCAGTGATGCTGGCGGAAAGATAGTCGGGATGCTTAAACGCTCGCATTGTTCGGCGGCTTCAATCGCATAGATTTCAAGCTTTTCCGTATTCACCTTATGGGCAATGGTATGTTCGGTAATCACCGGCTGTAAGCCTGAGACGCCAAGCTCGGTTGCCTTCTCCACAATCGTTTGCAGCGCTGCATTCTTAACTGGGGCAAAGAGAAGCCACACATCGGGTTCAGGAGAGGGTTGCCGCCGCTGTTTGCCTAAGCTAAGGCCGGTGTGTTTTTTATGGGCATGAATGAGGGTTGCCTCCCATTCGCCGTGCTCAGGATGGAAGATATGCAAAATCGCCCCTTCTTCCTGCCGCATCACATTGACGAGATAATGGGATTGCTCAGGCGGCAAGGTCAGAGATTGCCCAGGTGCAGGGGAGGTAAGGCTTTCAACATAAAGTCGGGCGATGTGGCGCATAGGAAGGGGAGACTAACAGAAAATTCTCGAGGAATCCAGGAACCAATAAATACTAAACCACTCCGTGACAAGGGAGGGTTTATCGGCTATAATCACGCGCTTACCTTCGAAAAACACAGGAAAAACTCCACCATGGAACCCAATATCGTCGTACGTGGCGCCAAAGAGCATAACCTAAAAGACGTAAATGTTGAAATCCCACGAGAGAAATTGGTCGTAATTACGGGCCCTAGCGGATCGGGAAAATCTTCACTTGCCTTTGATACGATCTATGCCGAAGGCCAGCGGCGTTATGTGGAAAGCCTTTCGGCCTATGCGCGCCAGTTCCTAGAGATGCAAAATAAGCCGGATGTGGAATCCATCACCGGCCTTTCCCCTGCCATTGCGATTGACCAAAAAACAACGTCTCGTAATCCACGCTCAACCGTTTGTACTGTAACGGAAATTTACGACTATATGCGGCTGCTCTATGCTCGCATTGGGGTTCCGTATTCGCCTGCCACCGGTTTACCGATTGAAAGCCAGAGCGTGAGCCAGATGGCGGATCGTATCATGGCGTTGCCGGAAGGGACGAAGTTTTACCTCCTGGCGCCGATTGTCCGTGGCCAGAAAGGGGAGCACCGTAAAGAGCTGATGCAGCTCAAGAAAGATGGTTTTACCCGGGTAAAGATCGACGGCAAGCTGCATGAGCTTGAAGAAATCCCGACACTCGATAAGAACAAGCATCATAACATGGAAGTGGTGGTCGATCGTCTGGTCGTTAAAGCCGATTTAGGCAACCGCCTGCCCGATAGTTTGGAGACGGCAGTTAAGCTGGGGGAGAGCTTGGTGATGGTCGAGATTGTTGGGCTTCCTGAGGGTCACAAGACATCGCATAAAAAAGGGGAGATTCTCACTTTCTCCCAAAAATTCGCATGTCCTGTTTCGGGCTTCACCTTAAGTGAAATCGAGCCACGAATCTTTTCCTTCAACAGCCCCTACGGCGCCTGTTCCTCCTGTGATGGCTTAGGAACCGAGATTTATTTTGATCCAAACCTGGTTGTGCCGGATGTGAATTTGTCGCTTACTGATGGCGCATTAGCACCGTGGGCGCAAGGTTCCTCGAAAGGCAAGGGCGGGCGCTATGCAATGCAGACGCTTGAAGCGCTTGCGCGTCACTATGATTTCAGCCTCACCGTTCCTTGGAAGCAGCTGCAGGAAGATATCCAGCATGTGCTGCTGTATGGATCAGAAGCGGAAGAAATCAAAATGGTCTATGACGATGGGTTTAAGCGCTCTTCTGTCACAAAGCCGTTTGAAGGCGTAATCGTCAACATGGAACGCCGCTATTTTGAATCGGAAAGTAGCTATATCCGCGAAGAACTTTCGCGTTACCAGAGCCTCACCAAATGCCATAAATGCCATGGTTATCGGTTAAAAGAAGAATCACTTTGCGTGAAAGTGGGCGGGATTCATATCGGCCAGGTTTGTGATTTTACCATCAGCCAATCGGTCGAATGGTTCGATACCCTCAATGCAAAACTTTCGCCTACGCATCAGAAAATCGCGGAGCGGATTTTGCGTGAAATCCAGAAACGCTTAGGCTTCTTAAATAATGTAGGCTTGGATTACCTCACCCTTAACCGGGAATCTGGGACGCTTTCGGGCGGTGAAAGCCAGCGTATCCGCCTTGCATCGCAAATTGGATCGGGCTTGAGCGGGGTGCTTTATGTACTCGATGAACCTTCGATTGGCCTTCATCAGTGCGATAACGACCGCTTGCTTGAGACGCTGAAACATTTGCGCGATTTGGGCAATACCGTGATCGTCGTTGAGCATGATGAAGATACCATGATTGCCGCGGATTACCTGATTGATATTGGCCCCGGAGCCGGTGTGCATGGTGGGCGGATTGTCGCGGAAGGCACACCCGATGATGTAAAGAACCATCCTGATAGCATCACGGGACACTATTTAAGCGGGAAGAAAACAATTCCTGTTCCAGCTAAACGCCGCCCTGGTAAGGAAGGGAAATTCATCTCCATAAAAGGTGCGCGCGCGAATAATTTGAAAAATGTGAATGTCGATATTCCGATCGGTACATTTGCTTGTATTACCGGCGTATCGGGTGGTGGCAAGTCGAGCCTTACGATTGAAACGCTTTATAAAGCCGCAGCTAAACGTTTAAACGGCACGAAAGATGTTCCTGGTCCACATGATACCATAACGGGGCTAGAATATGTCGATAAGGTGATTGAAATCGATCAATCGCCCATTGGCCGTACACCACGCTCGAACCCTGCGACCTACACGGGTGCGTTTGGTCCGATCCGCGATTGGTTTACGGGACTCCCTGAAGCTAAAGCGCGTGGGTATAAGGCTGGACGTTTCTCCTTTAACGTAAAAGGCGGACGTTGCGAGACGTGTGAAGGCGATGGGATGATCAAGATCGAGATGCACTTCCTGCCTGATGTGTATGTCAATTGCGAGGAATGCGGCGGAAAACGCTATAATCGCGAGACGCTCGAGATCAAATACAAAGGCAAAACCATTGCGGATGTACTGGGTATGACGGTCGAGGAAGGTGTCGATTTCTTCACAACGATGCCGCAAGTCCGTGATAAACTCGATGCGCTCAAAGAAGTGGGCTTGGGCTATGTGCGCTTAGGCCAGTCGGCAACGACACTTTCCGGCGGAGAGGCGCAGCGTGTGAAACTGGCACGTGAGCTTTCCAAACGTTCAACCGGACGGACGCTTTATATCCTCGATGAACCGACCACCGGACTTCACACGGATGATATTGGCAAGCTGCTGAAGGTGCTTCATAAACTTGTTGATCACGGCAATACAGTGGTAGTAATTGAGCATAACCTCCATGTGATTAAGACCTCGGATTATATCATTGATATAGGCCCGGGCGGCGGGGATAAAGGCGGTATGGTGGTTGGAAATGGCACGCCCGAAGCGATCATCAAAATCCCTGCAAGCATCACAGGACGGTATCTGGCGGAATATTTGAAACCAGGGACGGGGAACAAGAAGAAGACGAAAGTGGCGTAATAATTGCTGCTATCGCTTGCTACAAAACAGGGTTTACTCCGCGTCCGCTGCTCATGTACTTTGAGTACGCTCCGCTGCAGTTCTCATAACCATGTTTTTCGCTAAACGCGCTAGCGCAATTACGTAAATTGGCTACTTTCCTATAAACCGCGTAATATGCGAAATCAGCACCTTCGGATCAAACTTTGTATGATCTACCTCAGGGAAGAAAACTCCTTCTTTTGGGGCATTGGCAGCGGCAAGTAACCGTTTCCCATGATGGTGCGGCATGACGGTATCGCGTTCTCCATGGAACAAGAGTAGTGGTGTTGTAATCCGCGGGAGTTTCGAGAGTGAATCAAAGGCATCTTTCATGAGTAAATACACCGGCAGGAACGGATAGGTTTCCGATGCGCGGTCGCATATCGCGGTGTACGCGGCCTCCAACACCAGCGCGCGCGTGCCGGGGTATTCCAACGCCATCTGTACTGCAACGCCACTTCCCAAAGATTCTCCATAAAGCAGCAAATCTTTTTCGCTATAGCCTTCGGATTTCAGGAATTCCATAGTAGCTCGCGCATCCGCGTAAAGCCCTGATTCGCTAGGGGTTCCGCCACTTTTCCCAAATCCTCGATAGCTTGGCGCACATAATCCATAACCTGCTTCCAAAAATACGGCAAGTTTCTCAAACCGATCACCAATATGACCCGTATTTCCATGAAAATAGACGATAATCGGAGCGGAACTATCCGTTGCCTTCCGAAACCATGTCCCAAAACGAATACCGTCTTTTGCTTCAAGAATATGGTCGGTTATGCCGGAAAGACCATACTGATCGGGGGGAAGAAGCTCGCCTTCAGGCTTAAAAATAAATGAACGCTGCATGACGTACATATACGCCATCACGCAGATATACAGTAGTTCAACTATGACAAGAAAAGTGACAAAATACTCCATGAAAATGAAGCTAGCAACAAAGGGTAAGGAAGAGGTTAAAACTATTTTGCCGTATGTTCCTTATACCATACCATGCCTTGTCTTGCGAGAACCGGAGGGGGGAGGTCATTATGATGGAGGCCCTCAATCGTAATCATGTTCTTCGGCTCCTTGGCGGCATCAAAGAGTGTTTTGCCGTAATGATACGGAACCGTTTCATCATCCGTACCGTGAAAAACGAGGAGCGGCTCGGTGATCTGAGCGATGCGGGAAAGGGAATCAAACCGGTCACGAATGAGATAAGATGCGCCAATAATATAAGGATGACGTGCCGCGCCAACCGCAGCAATCGAGGTGAACGGTGCTTCAAGGATCAAGACCGCAGCATCGGTTTCTTCCGCCATTTTGCTTGCAACACCGCTACCGAGCGATTCTCCGTAAAGAATTATCCGATCCGCGGAGAGGAGTTGGTTCTTGGTAAGGAACTGTAAGGCCGCACGCGCATCGTTATAAAGTCCAGATTCTGTGGGCTCTCCAGGATTGCCACCATAGCCACGGTACTCTACCCCAAGTACCCCCGCACCCTGCTTCATCCATTCCTGATATTTTTCAATGCGATCGCCCAAATGCCCGTAATTTCCATGGAAAAAGACAACTACAGGTGCTTTTTTGCTAGGAGGTGGTGCATACCAGGCAAAGAGATTTAGCCCATCAGATGTTGTAAAAGTAACCGTATGCATTCCATTGGCTTCAGCAGTGCTATCCGGTGTTCCATGCGGAGCAAATACCAAATGCCTCTGCATCACGAACATCCCCGCAATGAAAAGAAGATACACCCCTAATACAACAAGCAGGCGGCGAAGATAGTGCATCATAGTGCTTAACCTAATAGACAAACTGTTCGCGGATAATACGCTCTTCAAGTGAATGGCCCTCGTCAAAGAGCAGTTCGATTTTCTTTTGGCGCACTTCGCGTAACATTACATATTCCACATCACGGAACTGGTGGAAGTCGGCTACCGCACTAACGGGACGTTTAACCGAGTCAATCACATCCATCCGGATTTTTGCTTGATGCGGGAGCAGTGCTCCTTTCCAACGGCGAGGGCGGAAGGGGCTGATGGGCGTCAGTGCCAGTACTTTCGAACGGAACGGGATAATCGGCCCTCCTGCGGAGAAATTATAGGCAGTACTTCCCGCTGCGGTCGCAACCAACACCCCATCGCAAATCATTTCTTTGACGCGCACCACGTTATCGACTTTAATCGTGATATGCGCTGCTTGGTAAGTCTGACGAAAAAGGGAAACTTCGTTAAATGCTAGCGCCGTATGTTCTTTGCCTTTGGTCGTGACGGCAGTCATTTCGAGTGGTCGAAGCGAGGCGCTGCGTGCGCTTTCCAAGCGTTCTTCGAGCTCTTTTTCCTTATATTCATTGAGGAGGAACCCGACAGTTCCGCGGTTCATGCCATAGATGGGTTTGCCGGAATTTAGGAAGCGGTGGAGCGTATGGAGCATAAATCCATCCCCCCCGAGTGCGACAATCACATCGGCACGTGCAAGGCCCTTAGGTGTGGTTTCAAGGCCATAACGTTTCTTTAAAGCAGTAAGTGCAGTTTGTGCTTTGGCGGAGTCGTCAGCTACGCAGCCAATGGTTTTATACGTCAATCTACCCTCCTCCTAGTATTATTAACTACTCAAGAACCCCGTGGCATTGCTTATATTTTTTGCCTGACCCACAAGGGCAATTTTCGTTGCGCCCCACCTTACCCCAGGTGGCAGCATCGCCCGGATTACGCTCTTCCGGCTCAACATGGCCGCGAATCGCCGTAATCGTTGCCGTTGGGCCTGAAAACCCCTCGGCATGGACGGCAGGATCAACACGGCCTTCTTGTATATGACGCGATACCGGAGGACGTGCTTCCGCGAGCGCTTCGGCATTCTGGTTATTTACACTCAGCTCCATATGGGCCAAGCGCATTGTCACCATATCCCGAAGTTCACCGAGCATATCCTGGAACATCAGAAAGGCTTCACGCTTATATTCATTAAGCGGGTCTTTCTGCGCATAGGCACGCAAGTTGATCCCTTGACGTAAGTGATCCAGTGACAAAAGATGGTCTTTCCACAATTGATCAAGCGAAAGAAGAAGTACGCGTTTTTCCAACATCCGCATGATCTCCGCGCCATAACGGGCTTCTTTTTCTTGCATCAACGTTGCAGTTGCTTGCTCGATCCGTTCCAAGATTTCGGCATCAGCGATACCTTCTTCTTTTGCCCAATCGGCCGCAGGCAAATGCAGGCCATACACACGGAAGATTTCTTTTTGAAGCGCATCCACATCCCATTGTTCAGCATAGGTGCCGATGGGAATATGTTTTTCCACAAGAACAGAGTTCGTTTCTTCCCGCATGGATGCGACGGTTTCGGAAATATCTTCCGCTTCCATAAGTTCAATACGTTGTTCGTAAATCACTTTACGTTGGTCATTCATCACATCGTCAAAACGCAGGATGCTTTTACGCATATCGAAGTTATGGGCTTCGACTTTTTTCTGTGCTTTTTCCAGCGCTTTGGTGATCATCGGATGGTTGATGCACTCGCCTTCAGTAAAACCAAGTTTATCAAGCAATCCACCGATCCGGTCAGAGCCGAAAATTCGCATCAGATCATCTTCCAAAGACAGGAAGAATTGTGTATGCCCAGGATCCCCTTGGCGGCCCGAACGACCGCGGAGCTGGTTATCAATCCGCCGGCTTTCATGGCGCTCAGTCGCAATTACGAATAAACCACCGGCTTCGCGTGCAACCTCTTTTTCCTTGCGCGCTTCTGCTTCGATGCGTTCGGTAATTTCCTGCTTCGATGCTTCATCCGTAATATCTGCAGTTTTTTCTGCGATGAGCATTTCAGGATTACCGCCAAGCATAATATCCGTACCACGACCCGCCATGTTGGTCGCAATCGTCACTGCGCCTGCGCGTCCGGCCTGGGCGATAATCTGCGCTTCCTGTTCATGGTAGCGGGCATTGAGTACATTATGTGGAATATTTTTGGCTTTCAGCAGCCTAGAAAGCTCTTCTGATTTCTCAATGCTGATGGTTCCTACCAACATCGGCTGTTTGGCCTTATGGCGTTCTTCCACCAACGCGATGATCGCATCGTGTTTTTCCTTCGCATTCCGGTAGATTGCATCGTTCTCATCAATCCGGGTAACAGGCTGATTCGTGGGTATAGCCACCACTTCAAGTTTATAAATATCTGCAAACTCATCCGCTTCCGTCATAGCCGTACCAGTCATTCCAGCGAGTTTTGGGTACATACGGAAGTAATTCTGGAAGGTGATCGATGCAAGCGTCTGGTTTTCATTTTGAACTGGCACATGTTCTTTGGCTTCTAAGGCTTGGTGAAGCCCTTCGGAATAGCGCCGACCATCCATCATCCGGCCAGTGAATTCATCAATAATCATGACCTTATGGTCTTTCACGATATAATCCACATCGCGAGTAAAGAGGTGATGCGCGCGCAGTGCCTGGTTCACGTGGTGTACGAGTGAGATCGCCGCGATATCGTAAAGATTTCCGTCTTCTTCCAAGAAGCCAGTGCCTTTAAGCAACTTTTCCATCGTTTCAGTGCCTTGTTCGGTAAGTACCACCGAACGCGCCTTCTCATCCACTTCATAATCGGACTTGGCAAGCTGAGGAATGAGCGCATCGATCTTGATATAAAGCTCAGAGCTATCTTCCGCAGGACCGGAAATAATAAGAGGGGTCCGCGCTTCATCAATGAGGATTGAATCCACTTCATCGACAATGGCGTAGTTAAACGGACGGCTTACGCGCTCTTCGAGTGAGAATTTCATATTATCCCGCAGGTAATCGAAGCCAAACTCGTTGTTTGTACCATAAGTAATATCCGAATGATAAGCAATCCGGCGTGCATCATCATCGATTTTATTGATAATACAACCAATTGATAATCCAAGGAAGTTATAAAGTCTCCCCATCCATGCAGCATCACGTTGTACAAGGTAATCATTGACCGTTACTACATGCACACCTTTTCCGGCAAGAGCATTTAAATAGACCGGGAGAGTCGCAACCAGCGTCTTACCTTCACCCGTTTTCATCTCCGAAATCATGCCTCGATGGAGCACGATACCGCCTAACATCTGTACATCGAAATGGCGCATGTGCAGCACCCGGCGGGAGGCTTCCCTTACCACGGCAAAGGCCTCAGGCAAAATATCATCCAGGGTTTTTCCCAGTTTTAGCTGTTCACGGAAATAGTCCGTTTTCGCCCGTAACGCGTCATCCGAAAGAGCTTTTAGGGCTTCTTCATAGCTGTTGATTTCATCCACAATTACGTAAAGTGACTGTACAATCCGGTCATTGGCTGAACCGAAAAAACGTTTTGCAAGTGCTCCTAGCATAGATAACATAACCTTAAAGCATGATACGGGCATTGCCCTGGATTGGTGGGTTTCTTTTGTATTATAGTGTGTTTTTGCTCTATACGGTTCGGGTATAGCATAGAGTTTAGGCAAATACCACACTATTGGGCAATATAGTATCAATACCAGATAATCCAAGAGGTGCCTATAAGGAAATTCTTGAAAATAACGCTTGCTTCGCCTACATATACAAAGCATTATGAGGCTATTATAGGCAATAAGATTGTTTGTAATCGGTTGTTATTATTAAATAAATCAGGTATAATGATGAAACGGTTAGTGCTGGTTCTTTTCGCGCTTTTGATCCTGGCGGTAGGTGGGGTGTTCATCGCGGTGAAATATGTCATCCTTTCCCCCGAATTTTTAAAGAAACAACTGGCCTTTTATTCCGAGCGTTATACTGGTCGCGTTTTGAATGTGGAAGGCGATATCGGTCTTTCCTTGTTCCCGTTTTCTATTGATGTAAATGACATCACCTTCGCCAACGCCGCAGGCCTAGAGCCTCAGTATATGGCAACGGTGAAGACCCTTTCACTTCGTGTTGACCTCATTCCCTTGCTGGCTGAACGTAAGCTTGTCGTTACCTCCGTAAAGCTCAATACGCCGGATATTTATTTGGTAAAAGACAAACACGGCAAAGCAAATTGGGATATTAAGATTGCCACCGAAGAGAAGCCTGAGCCTCCGAAAGAGGCGGGTGCAGAAGAGCAGCCGATGGATATAGGCATTAAAGAAGCGGTAATTAGCAATGGAACTCTGCATTATAATGATGAGAAGGCGGCAGAACCCATCGAAGTGTCGGATATTAAATTTGCGGGAAGTTTTGTAGATAGCCGAGTACTCGTGACGCTATCGGGTAAAACGGATGCGCTAGCCACCCCATCTTCTTTCTTGGTTGATACCTCGGCAACACTGGAAGGCGATACGATCAAGATTGAGAACGGAAAAGCGTCACTCAATGATATCAATGCGGTGTTTACACTCCTTATTGATCGTGCGGAAAAAGTACCAAGTATTACGGGGAAGATTGCGTTCAAAAATTTGGATGTAACCCCGCTCCTGCCGTCAGTCTCAGAAGAGAAAAAGGAAGCCGCAGCCGCAGCCGCAGCTGCTCCGGCAGATCGTGCCTGGAGCACCAAGCCGATTGATTTCTCAGGCCTTCGCAGCGTCAATTTAAAGACCGAAATAACCATCGATCATTTTAAAGCGCGCGACTGGGAAGCGGAAGATATTGAGGCCCAGCTGGCCCTTGCGAATGGAAAGCTTGACCTTAAGCTTGACCAAGCGAAATTATTGGGCGGAAAAACGAAAGGCATTGTGCAGCTGAATGCGCCGGGTTCCGGTGAGCCATCGCTCGGTACGGATCTTGATGTCGTGTCGATTGTGCTCGATAAAGTTCCAGGAAACACGAAAGCCAAAGGTACCGTAACCACTCATATGGCGCTTCGTGCCCGGGGCAATACGGAACAAAAAATCATTTCATCATTGAATGGTAAGGGCGATTTTGTTGCGAAAGACGGAAGCATCCAGGGGCTTGATATCTTTAACATGCTGCAAAATATCTCGGGGGCTTTTGCGACCGATGAACGTGCAGTAACGGTATTCTCCAGTGTTTCTGCGACGTATAATATTGCCAATGGCATTCTAACCAACGAAGATCTAAAGCTTGAAAACAAAAAGCTTTCGGTGTTGGGCGAGGGGATTGTTGATCTTCCAAGCCAGCGGATTAAATACCGCATTACACCGAATGTTTCAGTCAAAACGGAAGAGGCAACAGCAACACAAGAAGCGAAAATGACCAATTTGCGTATTCCAATTTTGGTGAAAGGAAGTCTCTGGTCGCCAAGTTTTGCACCGGATTTACAAGCGCTTGTGCCAGATGTAGAATCAACCGTGAAAGACGTGTTGCGTGATCCGAAAAATGCAGAGAAGATCCTAAAAGATCAGCTTAAAGGCAACACGGGAGACTGGAAACAAGGCGGTAAAGCGCTGGAAAAAGACTTAGGGAACGAATTGCAAAAACAGCTCCTAAAAGGATTCTAAGCGATGCTCCGAGTGGTGCGGTGGTTATTTATCCTCTTAATGTGTATGGTGGTTGCGGTATTTGCTTCCTCCAACCGCCAGTCGGTCGTGCTTTCTTTCTACCCGTTGCCCTATGAAATAGGTGTGCCGCTCTACCTTCTGTTCTTTGGGCTATTGATGGTGGGAATTGTACTCGGCGCGATGCTTACCTTTGTGCAAGGCAGGTATTGGAAAGCAGAGGCAAAAGAGAAAAAGAAACAAATCAAGGCACTCGAGCAGGAGCTTTCGGGAGTAAGGGTAGAGCAGAAGTTGCTTTCTCAGCAATAATCGTTAAGATTATCCCCTTGAAGCCCTCGTCTTAAGGTATAGCATGTCCTACAATCCCGCACATAATGTCCAGGTCAAAGTATGCGGCCTTACCACCAAAGAAGCAGTGGCTCAGGCTGTTGCAAGCGGTGCCAATTATATTGGGATGGTATTCTTCCCGGCTTCTCCTCGGAATGTGAGCCCAAAACAGGCGGCGGAGTTATTGGCAAATATTCCTGCATCCATTCAAAAAGTCGCAGTCGTGGTTGAACCTACGGACGAAGAACTGGATGCGCTTTTTGCAGAATTCAAACCCGATTACCTCCAGCTTCATGGGAAAGAACCGGTGGCGCGCACTAGTGAAATCAAAGAGCGTTATAAGATCAAAATCATGAAAGCCTGTCCGGTGCGAAGCGGCGATGATATTGCCGCCATGGGCGTCTATGCGAGTGTTGCCGATATGTTCTTATTTGATGCCAAAGCACCCGAAACCAGTGCATTGCCGGGAGGGAATGGGCTTTCGTTTGATTGGCATTTATTAAAGGGGCGCCATTTTGAAAAACCGTGGTTGCTTTCCGGGGGATTGGGTATTGATAACGTGGAGGAGGCCGTGAGGATCACCGAAGCCATGGGCGTGGATGCATCATCGAGCATTGAACGTGCGCCAGGCGAGAAAGATCCTGCGTTGGTAAAAGCCTTTATAGAGAAGGTGAAATCCTTATGACCGCTAAAACCTATTATAACCAACCTGATCCGCAAGGCCATTTTGGTCCATATGGTGGACGTTTCGTCGCAGAGACCTTGATGCCGCTAATCTTAGAGGTGGAAGAAGCCTATAGTAAAGCCAAAGCCGATTCGATATTTCACGAGCAGATTGCTTATTATGCGAAACATTATATCGGGCGGCCAAGCCCGCTTTATTTTGCCAAGCGCCTGACGGAGCATTTAGGCGGTGCAAAAGTATATTTCAAACGCGAAGAGTTGAACCATACCGGTGCGCATAAAATCAACCATTGTATCGGTCAGATTCTTCTTGCCGTGCGTATGGGAAAAACCCGAATTATCGCGGAAACCGGTGCAGGCCAGCACGGGGTGGCAACGGCAACGGTGTGTGCACTTTTTGGCCTAAAATGCGTCGTTTATATGGGTGCAAAAGATATCGAACGCCAAAGCCCGAACGTCTTTCGGATGAAGCTTTTAGGCGCGGAAGTGATTCCGGCAACCTCGGGCAGTAAGACTCTCAAAGACGCGATGAATGAAGCGCTCCGTGATTGGGTCGCGAATGTCGATGATACCTATTATCTCATTGGAACCGCAGCAGGGCCGCATCCGTTCCCTGCTATGGTGCGCGATTTTCAGTCCATCATTGGCAAGGAATTACGAGAACAAATGCAGGAAGCAGAAGGGCGGTTGCCTGATACGCTGATCGCCTGCATTGGCGGTGGCTCTAACGCGCTGGGTCTCTTTTATCCATTCCTCGATGATAAAACCGTGAAATTGGTAGCAGTTGAGGCAGCCGGAAAGGGGCTGGATACGGAAGAACACGCGGCGTCGATCAATAAAGGCAGCATCGGTATACTTCACGGGAATGCGACCTATTACATCCAGGATGATGATGGACAAATTACCGAAACCCATTCAATTTCAGCAGGTCTGGATTACCCCGGCATTGGCCCAGAACATGCGTGGCTGCACGATGTAGGGAGGGCGGAATATGTGGTTGCAAGCGATAAAGAAGCATTAGCGGCATTCCAGCTTTGTGCGAAGTTGGAAGGAATTTTGCCGGCGTTAGAGCCAAGCCATGCGCTGGCGGAAGTGATTAAACGTGCGCCAACATTGCCAAAAGATCATATTCTGGTTGTGAATATCAGCGGGCGGGGGGATAAAGATATCTTCACCGTTGCGAGCGCGCTGGGAGTCAGTCTATGAACCGGATTGACAACACCTTTGCCATTCTCAAACAGGCTGGCCGTTCGGCGCTTATCACCTACATCATGGGCGGTGATCCGGATGTGAAATCGAGTTTAAGCATATTAAAAGCTCTTCCAGAAGCGGGAGCCGATATTATCGAGCTCGGAATGCCCTTTTCCGATCCAGTGGCGGATGGTCCTGCGATTCAGGAGGCTGCGATCCGTGCACTAGAGTCCCATACCAAGATGAAAGATATCCTGGGGATGGTTACAGAATTTCGGCAAGGGAATGCCAATACCCCATTGATTTTGATGGGATATTACAACCCTGTATTCCGTTATGGTGTGGAAAACTTCATCCGCGATGCAAAGAAAGCGGGCGTGGATGGCCTCCTGATTGTGGATTTGCCGCCGGAAGAAGATACCGGATTGTATGAAGCGACAAAACGCGAAGGGCTAGCGCTGATTAAACTCGTAACCCCAACGACGGATACGAAGCGCCTGAAAGCGATTCTTCCTAAAGCTTCCGGATTCCTTTATTATGTCTCCGTGGCAGGCGTAACGGGTACGAAATCCGCCACCGAAAGCTCGATTGATGCGGCAGTAAAGCGTTTCAAAGAATCAACCTCCTTGCCATTGGCGGTGGGATTTGGCATTAAAACCCCCGAACAAGCTGCAGTAATAGCGAAAACTGCCGAGGCTGTGGTGGTAGGTTCGGCATTGGTTAACTGCGTTAAGCAGTATGCGGATAAGCCGGAGCTGGCGAAAGCGGCGATTATCGAACAAGTGAGAGCTTTAGCCGGAGCTCTCAAGAAATAATAAAACCTATGATATTCCATTGACAAACCGTGTTCAAATGGCGTATCTTCCGGGTTCCGTGCTTGTCGCGAACGATCTCCCTTTGCATTGGGAGATCCCCCTTGTCCAATTGTGAAAGAGAAGAATACCGGCGATGACCCTACCTTTAATGCCTAAAGCCACGGCCGTGTGGTTGATTGAAAATACAACGCTGACTTTTGATCAAATCGCGGAATTTTGCGGTATGCATAGCCTCGAAGTGCAAGGAATTGCCGATGGTGAAGTGGCGACCGGTATTTCTGCGATGAACCCTGTGACCGCAGGTGAGCTGACCCAAGCAGAAATCGAGCGTTGCCAGAAAGATGGCAAAGCGCGTCTCGAATTGACCGAAAATGCACTCAAGCATGTGGCTGCAAACAATAAGAAGAAAAAAGGCGGACGTTATACGCCTGTGGCACGCCGTCAGGATAAGCCGGATGCGATTGCATGGCTGATTAAACATTGCCCAGGTATTACCGATGCACAAATCGCAAAATTAATCGGTACCACGAAAAATACGATTGTAGCGATCCGTGAGCGTTCACACTGGAATATCACCAACATTACATCGCGTGATCCAGTGCTTCTTGGCTTATGCTCGCAAACCGAACTTGACCGTGTGCGCGATAAAGCCCAAAAGCAGCATGATGCGCAACAGCAAGTGATCGAAAAGCAGCTGAAAAGTAATGCTTCTTAGTGAAGCCTTCTAAGAAGGAGAGTGGGAAATGCCATCATCTTCGCCACGACCTTCTGATGTTCTAGATAGCCTGAAAGCAAAG
This sequence comes from Rickettsiales bacterium, assembly GCA_021156175.1. GTDB lineage: Bacteria > Pseudomonadota > Alphaproteobacteria > Rickettsiales > JAJNBL01 > JAJNBL01. The sequence goes on along the minus strand of JAJNBL010000006.1, from coordinate 24,787 downwards.
GCAGTCAACGATAACGCTGCGTATGTGAACCCGGAAACAATACGTCTGACAAAAGAGCTTGCCCAAGCCCAATGCCGTATTGCGGAACTTGAAACCCAGCTTGCCTTTGTCACCGACCGTTTTGATCAGGTGAATGATCGCTTAAAAGCGGTGCTTTTCTCGACCTCCTGGCGCATGACGGGCCCACTTCGCCGGACCGTGATTTTCTTACATAAATTCCGCTACTTTGCCTCGCGCGATTTTTATGCGCGTATCTGGCGGATTGCCCGCAATCAAGGAATACGAAAGCTCACGAAGCGGGTGATATCGGTTGTGCGGGCGGAAGGATGGCGCGGCTTGTTTGCGCATTTCCGTGGACATTTGAAATCCGAAGCGGGTTATGCCCATTGGATCGCCGCATTTGATACCTTAACCGAAAGCGATTTCCGAAGCATCGACGCCCATATCGCGACCTTCCCGCGCCTGCCGCTGATTTCGATTGTCATGCCGGTCTATAATATTGACGAAACCTATTTACGTTTGGCGCTGGATTCAGTGCTCCGCCAACGTTACCCGCATTGGGAATTATGTATTGCCGATGATTGCTCGCCGCAGCCCCATATCCGCCGAGTGCTGGAAGAATACCAAGCCAAAGACGCGCGGATTAAAATTGTTTTCCGCGAGAAGAACGGCCATATTTCTGAGGCCAGCAACAGCGCGCTGTCACTGGCAACAGGCGAGTTTGTTGCCCTGATGGATCATGATGACGTGTTGCGCGAACATGCGCTTTACATGGTTGCACATGAAATTGTGACTAACGAGCAAGCCGATATTATTTACAGCGATGAAGATAAAGTTGATGGTGAAGGCCACCGTTTTGGGCAATATTTCAAAACCGATTGGGATCCGGACTTGATGATGGGCCAGAACATGGTGTGCCATTTGGCTGTGTATCGTAAGAGTATTTTGACCGAAATTGGTGGATTCCGCAAAGGAGTGGAAGGCGCGCAGGATTATGATCTGTGCTTACGTGCTGTGGCTGCAAGTTCGTTTGACCGCATCCGCCATATTCCGCATATCCTTTATCACTGGCGCTCAATTCCGGGTTCCACCGCGCATTCGCTGGATTCCAAAAATTATGCGATTGCCGCAGGCGTAAAGGCAGTACAGGATTACCTGGATTTAAAAGAGACGGGTGCTAAAGTGGTTGAGCCCGAAAGCCGTGCTAAAGAATATGGTTATCATCATGTTGTATGGCCGATTCCCGATCCAGCCCCAAAAGTCTCTATCATCATCCCAACGCGCAATCGGATGGATCTGCTTTCCACGTGTATTGAAAGCATCATAGCGAAGACAACCTACCCGAATTACGAAATTGTGGTGGTGGATAACCAAAGCGATGATCCGGCGACACTCACCTATTTCGAAACGCTGGTGAGCGAAGGCAAAGCAAAAATTCTGCCGTATCCGCATCCGTTTAATTATTCTGCGATCAATAATTACGCGGTAGAACAATCCGATGGCGAGATCATCGCGCTACTGAATAACGATGTGGAGGTGATCACTCCGACCTGGCTTACCGAGATGGTGGGGCAGGCGCTCCGCTCCGATGTGGGCGCGGTGGGCGCAAAGCTCATGTATCCTAACGACAAAGTACAACATGCGGGCGTGTTACTCGGTCTTGGCGATCACAAAGTAGCGGGCCATGCGTTCCATTTAGATGATAGAAATGAACTCGGTTATTATGCCTTTGCGATGCTGACGAGAAGCGTAAGTGCGGTAACAGGTGCCTGCTTGGTAGTGGGAAGAGAGAAATTCTTGCAAGTCAAAGGGCTTGATGAAGAACGTCTAAAAATTGCGTTTAATGATGTTGATCTATGCCTGAAATTACAGGCGGCAGGTTATCGGAATATTTTCACACCGTTTGCAGAACTTTATCATTATGAGTCTGCAAGCCGCGGGATTGATCATATGGACAAGAAAAAATTTGCCCGCTTTGAAGAAGAGGCGGCCTGTATGCGCGAGCGTTGGAAATCGGTGCTTGATTCGGATCCGTATTATAATCCGAATTTGAATGTCCATTGCGGAAATTACACGCTTTCTTTCCGGCCACGTGCCCGTAAACCTTGGTTGCAAGGGCAAGAGGATGGTCATGCAAACGCCTAAAGGCGCAGCTGTTAAGCCTACGTACCAGAGGCGTTTTGGCCATGATTCGCTTAAATCCGCACTTTCTTCCCTTCTTGCGCCTGCACTCAAAACACGCGGATTTGCAGAGCAACGAATACTTACCGATTGGCAACTGATTGTGGGCGAACTGCTTGCGCGCTACAGTACGCCAAAGAAGCTTCAGTTCCCGGGATCAGAACGCAAAGACGGCGTGTTGCATGTGGAAGTCTATGATAGTGGCCTTGCCATGCAGTTACAGCATTTAGAGCCGCAATTACTTGAAAAAATCGCCACCTATTTTGGCTATCGGGCAGTGGGGAAGCTGAAGATCTTGCATCGTATTCGGCCTGCGGGATTCATCCCTGCGCCCGCTCTGAAGGTTGCGCCTCCTCTGGATGTGACCCCGTCAGAAAAAGAAGTTCTGACACAACAAGTTGCGGGTATCGAAGATCCTGCTTTGGCGGAGATATTGCTATCTTTAGGGGGTCGGGTGATTGATCGTGCAAAACAGCGGAAGCAACAGTTGACGAAAAAAGGAAATTAAGGCTATAGTCTCTTCTGCTAAATACGGAACTTTTGCACCATCTAAAATAGGATAAATCTATGCGTAAAATCCATAAAATACTGCTTTCGTTAGGGGTTGCAGCCGTCATATTTGGGTATTTTGGAGTGCAGGCATTGCAGGCGGAGGGAAATCATGCGCCGGCAGCTAAGGTCGAAGCCGAAAAGGTTTCCCAAGGCGTCATGACGAAAGAAAAGCTTTTGAGTTTACTGCCGGGAGATAAGGTGGTAGGTAAAGAAGATGCGCCGATTACGATGATCGAATATGCGTCACTTTCCTGCAGCCACTGCGCGGCATTCCATAAAGAAGTATTTCCAACGCTTAAAGAGCGCTATGTTGATACGGGGAAGGCGCGCTATATATATCGCGATTTTCCATTGAATAAACAGGCGCTTAGGGCTTCTATGCTGGCGCAATGTTCAGGCGATCGTTACTTCGATTTTGTGAAAGTTCTCTTCAAAACCCAAGAAAGTTGGGCTTATGATAAGAATTTCGAGGAAAAATTGGCCAATATCGGCAAGCTCGGCGGGATGACCGGAGAACAATTTGATGCCTGCATGCAGAATGTGAAGGTACAGGAAAAAATATTGGATAGTTACAATCAGGCGGCTAAGTTATTGGAAATTAAAGGAACTCCTGCTCTTTTTGTGAATGGAGAGGCTGTGACCAATATGGGGCAGGAAGGGGTGGTGACCTTCGTCGATGCGCTTCTGGTCAAGAAGGACAAAAAATAGCGTATTTATAGCGAGTAAAGTGAGTCGAAGAGAAAGGGTTTTTCGGCTTGACATACCCGGCTTCCATAGCTATGTTCGCCTCGCGCGACAGGCCATTTTTAAAGGTAAACTGCATGCCCGGTGATCCTCTTGAAGCTTTAGGTCAAGACATAGAAAAGGCCAAAAAAGCATCGGATAAAGGAAAAGAGGGGGCGCACCCTGAAGCAAGCGCGGGAGCAGATATTTTGCGTGTCTGCGTGGAGTTATCGGCAGGCGTCGGTGTCGGAGGGTTAATAGGTTATGCCCTTGACCGTTGGCTTTCCACGATGCCACTGTTTTTGACGATATGTATTATTTTTGGCTTCTCAGGAAGTTTAATGAACATTTATCGTTACTTACAGCGCAGCGAGATGGGAAATAAATAGTTTTATTAAAATAGGATTTTCGTATGTCAGCAGGACATAATCCCTTAGACCAGTTTAAAATACATCCGCTGGTCGACCTCCAATTAGCTGGATACGATGTCAGCTTCACGAATTCGTCCTTGATGATGGTCATAGCAGTAGGGCTCGTTGCGCTTTTCTTCACAGCAGCAATGGGTAGCCGTGCAGTTGTGCCGGGAAGGCTTCAATCTGCAGCCGAAATGTCCTATGAACTGATTGCGAACATGGTGAAAGATACGGTAGGCCTAGAAGGGCGTAAATATTTCCCATTCGTTTTTTCATTATTCATTTTTATCCTCTTTTCTAACTTGTTGGGCATGCTGCCATTTTCCTTTACGGTGACGAGCCACATTATCGTGACCTTTGCCTTGGCGGGGCTTGTGTTTATCTTAGTGACCGTGGTTGGCCTTGTACGCCATGGCTGGCACTTCCTTGCGCATTTCTTACCCTCAGGTACACCATGGTGGCTGGCTCCGCTCATGATTCCGATTGAGCTGTTTGCATACCTCGCGCGTCCTGTAAGCTTATCTATCCGTTTGGCTGCCAACATGATGGCGGGGCACGTGCTCCTCAAGGTGGTCGCGGGATTCATCACACCCATGGGAATAGGCTTTTTCCTGCCTTTGGGCTTCGTGGTTGCGGTTACTGGATTCGAGTTTTTCGTCTCGATACTGCAGGCCTATGTCTTTACGATATTGACTTGCATCTATTTGAGCCAGTCCGTACATATGCATTAAAATTGCCTATGCCTCGTTGCAAACGCAATTTTTAGGTGAACGTAATTAAATAAAAGGTAGTACAATGGAAATGGAAGCGTTGAAGTTTATTGGTGCGGGTTTGACCGCGTTTGGTATGTTGGGTGCTGCTATCGGGGTAGGAACCGTATTTTCTGCTGCGTTAAACGGTATCTCTCGCAACCCATCTGCGAAAAAAGATCTTATCGTAAATGCATTCATCGGTGCCGCGCTGGCAGAAGCAATGGGTCTTCTGGCTTTCGTAGTTGGTCTGATGATTTTGCAATAATGTAACAACAGGAGAGGCAAACCATGCCCCAACTTGATCCGGCATTCTTTGCTTCTCAGTTATTCTGGCTCGCGGTTATGTTCGCGACGCTGTATCTCTACCTTGCGAGGATTGGTCTTCCTAAGGTGCGTACGGTGTTGCAAGACCGCGAGTCCCGCATTGCTAATGATCTTGAAAAAGCAAGCGCAATGCGCGCTGAGGCAGAGCATGCCAAAGCGGACTATACCTCAGGGTTAGAAGGTGCTCGCAAATCAGCAATGGAACGTGTTACTCACGCGCTGGAAACCATCCGTAAAGAAACACAAGATCGCCATGCACAGCTCGACCAAACACTCGCACGTCAACTTGTGGAAGCAGAACTGCGTGTGACAAAAGTAAAGAACGACGCGATTGCTGAGCTTACGCCCGTATCCGAAGAACTAGCGACCATTATGGTCAATAAATTGCTTGCGGCATCTTCTGCCGGAGGTTCTAAAAAGAACAAAACAGCAGGCGCTGCGTAAATTAAAATAGGTATGACGATGATTGATTTAGAGCCATCTACCTGGGTTGCACTGGGGTTTGTTATACTGGTTGCGGCACTCGCAAAGCCCGTATCACGGATTGTGTGCAGTGTTCTGGATGAGCGTGCTGCCCGCATTAAAAACGAACTCGAAGAAGCTGTGCGTTTGAAAGAAGAAGCGCAGGCGATTTTGGCATCTTACCAGCGTAAGCAGAAAGATGCGCTCGAAGAAGCATCGCGGATTGTTGCTCATGCTGAAAAAGAAGCTGCACAGATGATCACGCGCGCGCATGAAGAACTCGAAACGGCTCTGAACCGCCGGATCGCGTTGACCATGCAGAAAATCGAAACCTACGAGAAATCTGTTCTCCAGGAAGTGCGTGGCAAAGCAATTGATGCTGCTATTAATCGTGTGTACGATATTTTCGACAGTGAGTTATCAAGAGATGCCGCACAAGAGCTGATCAATGATTCGGTTGCCACCGTACGCAAGAGCGTCCTTCATTAATAAAGCACATTTCTCTGGTGCACTTTAGGATTGAAACAATCCTCCCCCTAGTGTAGTTGTAATTCAGGTCGCATCCGTTCTGAGCGGTGGGTGTTCACTGCGTTTTCGGTCATGTGTTATGGTATTGGGGCTGACTTATATAGAGCAGTCTCTCAAAATGAAAGAGGTTGATTATGGTAAGAATATTCTCCGCATTGATGGTATGTTCAGTGGTTTTGGTTGCGGCAACAGGTTGTTCGTCATCGATGAGCAAAGAAGACCGGATGGTTTTAGATGAAACCAACAAAACAGCGCGTGAAGCACTCCAAATGGCAAAAGAAGCAAGCGAAGCGGCACGTTATGCAGCAGAGCAAGCACGTAACGCAAGCGATAGCGCACGCGATGCTGCGATGGAGGCGCGCAATGCTAGCGCTAAGCGCCGTCCTAGCGAAAACAAATAATATCCTTGGACACCTCTAAAAACTATAAGACCCGGGCCGTGTGACTCGGGTCTTACAGTTTCAAAGGAGGAAATCGTTGCTAGTATTAGATCCGGTTCAACTCATCAAGCAGATCATCCACCGTGGTGATCACTTTGGACGAAGCCTGATATCCACGCTGTGCAATGATCATTTGGGTAAGCTCAGTTGCCAAGTCTACGTTCGCGGTTTCAAGTGCCGCAGGAGTAATTTTACCCCCACCGCTGATACCAGGTTCCCGTAAGTTGAAGTTACCAGAGGTGTTACTCTCACGGTAAACATTCCCTGCAAGAGGCGTTAATCCATTTGGGTTGGCGAAGTCAGCCAATGCAATTTTAAAGATATTTCGTGATTCACCATTACTGAAGTTCGCGATGATGAATCCATTCTCATCAATGCTAATCGCACTCAAAAGACCGGCGGATACCCCGTTTTGTTCCACGAATTCTACGTTAAAATCGGAATCAAACTGGCGTAACCCGTTTGTTTGCCCAATGGCGGTAGCATTGAGGGTTCCTGAGATCTGGCCTGCAATACCCCAGTCAAAGGTAACGGAGTTTGCGGATGCAAGATTTTCCCAGGAAATATCAATGGCGGTAGTTAAGCCATTGCTGACGCTTCGAAGACTTCCATCTCCATTGAATACAACGGTACCGCTGGCGACAAGGCCATCTGATCGAGAGGTAACAATATCACCATCATTAATGGCGTATATTTCTGCGCCCCAGGTGTTCGCACCTAATTTGACAAAGCTTAACTGGAAGTCATGGCCTGTACCAATTGAGTCAAAGAAACGAACGTTACGGCTAAAGTGAGGAGTAATTGCTCCGCCTGCGATATTTTTGGTATCATCCGCTGGATCATAAGCTCCCGTAAGTGCCGTATTGGTTAAACCGAACTCAGCAAGGAAATCGTTTGCACCGTTTGTGTTTGCAAATTGGATATCCGCAAGAGGATCATCGGCATAAATCTGGACCGTGGTCGCATCCAGAGGATTCTCAACAATAGCGGTGAGTCCGGCCGTGTTATTAATAAGGTCCGCAAGACCACCCAGTGTCGAGAAACGATTACTTGCAGCTGCGGTGTTACTTAATCCAATGGCATCGGGTATATTTGCATAACGTATGTTAAGTGCTGTGGCAAAATTGGAGGTGCCTGCTCCATTAGAATCAGCAATATACTTAATGTCATCCCCACCGATGGTTGGGTTTACGATGGTCAACACGCCACCAGCCACCGTGGCTGTTGCTGCGCCAAAACTGCTATTAATTTGCGCAGCAAGTTCATTAAGGTTTTGGAAAAGGTTATCCACCCCGGCACCTGCTGTACCAGCAGGATCATACGTGAAGGTTTCAATCACGTTGCCTGCATGGATGGTTATCCCATCTCCTGTGGTAGCTGAAGTAAAATCAAGTGCGGCTGTAGTGGCACCGAGTACGGCAGTGGTGGTTAAGTCACCGGAAGCAATACTTGAGGGAGTACCTCCTACCCGTGCAAAGGTCATTGCCTCTGAGGCATTCGTAGGAGAAACCTGTAGAACTCCATTATAGATACGGGCGCTTAAGCCATTTATGTTGTTGATGGCATCTACCAGATTATCAAGTGAATTGAACTCTCCGAGTACCGCATTTGGGGATGAAGGTTTAAAGGTAAATGTATTGGTGCCTAAGGTAGGTGTAGTGATCGTGAAACTGTCCCCATCGCCTGCTGCGGTAAAGGCCGAGCCTTCAAGGGTTGATCCCAAGATACCACCTGTTACTGTATCAATATCAAATCCTGTTTCTATTCCCCCGTAAGTATAAGTAAATGTCTGTCCGCCGGTAGTAACGGTGATACCTTCACCTTGGGCAAGCGTATTACCCGAAGAAAGCGCACCGCCATCTCCATCAAGGATAATACTGTTGGCGTTGTTATCGCGGTTTTCAAGTGATGTTTGTGGGATATCAACTGTATCTCCCGCACCTTCTAAAACAGCCTGGCTAGCATCCAGGTTCATACCTACATTTACTTTGGAAGTAGATGCAGCAACACCGCTAATGGAATTGATGTTAATTGGGCGCAAGCTGTCAAGCAGCGCGTTTGATGTTGTGTTGAGGTTTCCCGCTTCCCCAGGCAGTCTTCCATCACTATCGACTGGCCATCCAAAGAGTGTAAATCCTGCAGCATTAACGAAGTTCCCGCGGCTATCGGTCCGGAACGAACCTGCTCGGGTATAAAGCGTATCACCGCTACCATCTGTTTGAGAATTTACAACAAAGAAACCGTCTCCTGAAATCGCAAGGTCAGTAACGACACCGGTACCTTGGATCAAGCCTTGTTTGTCAATCTGTGTTCGGGTCAGGGCTAACACACCACCGCTTGAGAAGGCTGTTGTGGTTGATGAGCTTGTCACCAGCGTATTGAAGTTCGCTTCTACCGCCTTATATCCCACCGTGTTTACGTTGGAGATGTTATCTGCGATCATCGCGATTTTCGAACCTTGTGAACTTAAGCCCGATACGCTTGAGTTAAGTGAGCCGAACAGTGTCATGGTAGTATCCTCCTAGGTTAAAAATAATTTTTTACTCGTTACATTAATTCCGTTATTTATTCTGGGGTTTCTCCTTCAATGGGGGCATCGATCGTATAAACCGCTCTAATTTGTTCAATCGGGATTGCAACATCTCCGATAAGAACCTGAGCACCACCATTTCCTCCCATTAATCCCGTCACCGTACCGGTTACAGCCGTCGAAACGGTCATCGAATTTTTATCCTTGTCGAGCGCTTTGACTTCAAATTTATAAACACCATCTTTAAGCTGTCTTCCTGAAGCATCTCGCCCATCCCAGTTGAAGGTGTGTTCTCCTGCGCGGGATTGGCCTGCTTCTGTATAGACAACCTTGTCGTCTGCATCTTTCACAGTAATAAAGCTGCTGGAGACACCTTCTTCCAAACGATAAGAAAAGCTTGTTTTCCCGTCCACCAAAGCTCCCATATTGCCATTGGCTTCAATACGTTTCCCAAGGAAAGAGGTCCCAAGCGTAATCGCGTTGCTGACCCCGGTTTGTTGGGTAAGGTTAATCAGTTTCTCGAGATTGGTATTCGTATTGACCGATTGTTCTACGCCAGCGAAACTTACCAATTGTTGGGTAAACTGGTTGGTATCCAGAGGCTGGGTAGGATCTTGGTTCTTTAGCTGGGTTGTGAGTAGCAGAAGAAAGTCATCAAAGGTTTCTGCAAGCCCAAGACCGCCATCTTTTTTGACGACGCTGGTGGTCGGATTGGCAGAGCCTTTAATATCACCGATATTTCCTATTGCCATAAAACCTCCTTATGCCCGTATATCCAGGCCATTTTCGGTCGGGATATACCCCCGTCCGTAGACACGCAATGCAGCGTGATAAAGCATCGTATCTTGAGAAGAATTCTGTGCCTCTTCTTCTGTTCCGGACACATGCGTAAATCCGTTTGCATCCCCTTGGGCTTGCTGTTGATTACCGCCCCGCAAGTCGAAACTAAGCGAGTTCCGTTCCATGCTTAAGCCCATCTCATGAAGCGAGCGTTCCAGCATCCGTGAGTCACGCTGCAACATATCCAGCGTTTCCTGGCGATCGGCAATCACGGCAATCGAAGTTGTTCCATCATGATGCACGTCAAGCCGTACATCCACGCGGCCTAAATGTGCAGGATCTAACTTCACGCTGATACTGTTCAAGCCGTTTTTTAGGGCACGATTGATTTGCACCAATACCTGATCCCCAGCACCCGGACGTTCTGCATTCGCTTTACCATTGAGGAGCGCCTCTTGCGCAGCATCCGTTGCGGTTTTTTGGGTAGTGCTGGTTCCTGGAATGGCAGAAAGTGAATCAAGCACTACATGGTGAGTTTGTGTATTGCTTGGTGTATGTTTTATTTCTGTGGTCGTAGCACCCAAGCCCATTCCCACAGCAGGTGTTGCATCGGTAAGTTTAGGGTGGCCGATAGGTAAGGTTTGCGTGTCATTGCCAATCAAGGAAGAAAGCGTTTTAAGCGGGCCGGAGTCGATAATATCGCTTTCTGTATTGACGGCCTTAAGCGCATTTAACTCCTGACGGTTGGTGTTTTCTTCCAGTGTAGTAGTCGGGATGGATTTCTGAATTTCTTTTGCAAAGGCAGAGACAACAGGAGCTACTGCTTCTTGCGTCGTGTTCGCAGCGACATTGGTAGCTATCAGTGTTTGTGGCGTGGTCGATGGCGGCAATGTGTCGTTTGCTGCCGTTGTGGTCGTGTCTGTGGAAGCGAGTGCGGCAACAATTTCCTCTACTGCTTCAGATAAGATATCCATCCCATTCGGTAAGGTATTCGCATCTACTGCTTGGGCAGAGGAAGTGATGACCGCGGTTGTGGTAGGAAGAGAATTCGCTTCATCGCTTGAAAAAGTATTTTGTACCAAATTCGCAGTGTCCGTATATCCAAATGGGGTAGCCGCTGTATCAATTCCAGTATCAGAGGCTAACGGTAAAAGCGTATCTTGTGTTGCACCATCATCTGCTTTCGTAAGATAGGTTGCGAGGACCGGCACGAAGGCATCTAACGAGGTGCCCATGGATTCCAACGCACCACCGAGTGCGGTTTGTAACGCTTGCCCCTGTGGCATTTGTTGCATCTGGGCAAAAAGCGCCTGGAGGAATTCAATGCCATTTAGCGACTCAAGCTCAGGAGAAAGCGCTCCTGCATCGGCAAGGCGTTCTTTGATAACAGGAACGACGCTAGCGATAGCGCGTTCCTCCGCCGGCAATATTTTCTCCTCACGGGAGGTTATTGTATTATCCGCGATGTCTTTACGAGAAGAGGCAGTATCCTGGGTTCGTGATGGGTTCGTCTCTTCTGGTGCTCTAACCGCTTCCCGTTGGCCTTTATCCTGGATCCGGGAAAGCTCCTTAGCAAAGCCCTGTCTATTGTTTTCTTGCTCTTGGATGGGAGCTTTCGGGGTATTAGAGTTAGCCCGTGACGCAGCAGATAACGCAGACATAGCCTGGGCCTTATAGCCTTGAGCCGTTTGTGCGTTTGCCAGTAGTTGCGTCAATAATGGGTTCATAGCTCTAATAACATTACAAATTCTCCCTACTCTCGATGCAAGGAGCGTGCCAGATTCTCGTGGTGCTACGTAACTTATTGATATATAACAATATTGACGGGTATCGGGAGACGGGAGATTGAAAGTAGAGAGGGAAAGTTTTGCCTGTTCGAGTGAAAAAAGGGGGGAAGCACAAGAAAAAAGGGCCTGCAAGAGGCCCTTTTCGGTATTCTCTATATACTAAATATACTAAGACTAACTAGTCATCGACTTGGAGGTTATCTTCATCGAAAGAAATCCCATCCACATCTTCTAAATCGTCCTCATCGTCCATTTCGCCACGATGAGAAAATTCTTTAATTTCATCAGAGAATTCACTTGCGCGCATATCTTCATCTACCGGCTTTTCTTCGGTTTGGGCATAGCGCTGGTTATGGGTCACAATCGCTTCGCGAAGATTATCAATGCTTACTGTCCGGGCAGCGATTTCACGGAGTGCAACCACCCCATTTTTATCATTATCGCGATCAATCGTGATAGGAGAGCCAGCAGAGATGTTCTTCGCCCGTTCGCTGGCGATAGCCACCAATTCAAAGCGATTGGATACGTTCTGGATGCAATCTTCTACAGTCACACGTGCCATGGGGATGTCCTTCTATTATCGGATTTTACTGATAAGGGAGCCCTATATACCCTACTTTAAGGTCAATGGCAAGTCTTAAGGATTGAAAAAAGACAGGAATAGGGCTAGAAACAAGGAAAGATGGCAGAACTTTAAGGAATCTCAGAATGTTTGATAATTTAGCTAACAGCCTCGGAAATGTCTTCTCCAAGCTTAAAAAGCAGGGGATTATACGGGAAGAAGACGTTGATATGGCCATGCGGGAGGTGCGGATTGCTCTGCTTGAGGCCGATGTAGCCTTGCCCGTAGCCAAAGAATTCATCGCGAAAGTCCGTGAGCGGGCCGTAGGCCAGGAAGTCGTGAGAAGCGTTTCCCCGGCGCAAATGGTCATCAAAATCGTCCAAGATACCCTCACCGAATTGTTGGGTGGAAACGAAGCGGAAGGGCTAAACCTGGCCACAACGCCTCCGGCCGTCATCATGATGGTGGGATTGCAAGGGTCGGGTAAAACCACTACGAGCGGCAAAATCGGCCTGTTTCTGAAGCAAAAAATGCACAAAAAAGTGCTGCTGGCGTCGCTCGATACCTACCGTCCAGCCGCGCAAGACCAGCTTGCGGTTGTCGGAACCCAAACGCAAGTCGATACGCTTGCCATCATCCCTGGTCAAATGCCGCCTGCGATTGCGGCGCGTGCGCTGCAAGAAGCCAAGCGGGGCGGGTATGATGTTCTGATCCTCGATACCGCAGGGCGTCTCCATATTGATGAAGCCTTGATGCAAGAGCTGCAAGAGGTCAAAAAGCTGACTTCGCCAATTGAAACTCTACTCGTTGCGGATTCGCTAACCGGTCAAGATGCCGTGAATGTGGCATCCGAATTTAATGGGAAAGTGGGAGTAACCGGAATCGTTCTTACACGGATTGATGGTGATGGGCGCGGCGGTGCGGCGCTTTCGATGCGTCATGTGACGGGTTGTCCGATTAAATTCCTTGGCTCGGGTGAGAAGCTCGAAGCGCTGGAGCCTTTCCATCCAGGACGGATTGCCTCGCGTATTCTCGATATGGGCGATGTGGTATCGCTGGTGGAGCGGGCGGTAGAGAATATTGACCAGGAAGAAGCAGCAAGGCTTACCCAACGCGTAAAGAAAGGGCAGTTCGATTTCAACGATCTCGCCTCCCAATTCAAACAGATGCGCAAAATGGGCGGGATTGGCGGTATTATGGGCATGCTTCCTGGTATTGGTGCGATGAAGAAGCAGATCGAAGACGCGAATGTTGATGAGACCATCCTAAAGCGCCAGGAGGCAATTATTTCCTCCATGACGCCCAAAGAACGCCGGGATGCAAAACTGCTGAATGCTTCAAGAAAGCGCAGAATTGCTGCAGGGTCAGGGACATCGGTGCAGGAAGTGAATCGCCTTATTAAGCAATATATGCAGATGAGCACCATGATGAAAAAGTTCGGCAAGATGGATAAAAAATCCATGATGCGTAGCGGACTAGGAAAACTTATGGGAGCAGGAAATCCATTCGGGCGTTAATCCGCAAGCAGCCATTCTTTCAGCGGTTCAATCTGCGAAGCTTCTAACAAGGCCGGGGCATGGCCAATATTTGGGAAGGTAATGGCTGCCGTTCCTGGTTTCCGCGCTTGCATCTCAAGAACCGTCTCAGCAAGTAATGTATCGGATTTTTCGCCGCGGACAATCAAGGTCGGGCAGTTCACATGTTCCCAAATAGGCCACATCTCGACATCTGGAATCGAGCCATCTTCGGATAGGCTAAAAAAGGCCTGAGAAACTGCCGGGTCATAGGCGAAGATATACGTCCCATCGCTTTGATCGATAATGCTATGGGTGAGGATATGTCGCCAATGTTCTTCTTCACGAATTCCAAAGGGTGAAAGCTTGATGCGTAGCTGCGCTTCGGCTTCTGCACGTGTTTTGAAGGCGGGAGTGATATTGGCGTATTTACGAATGCGAGTGAGTGCTTTCCCTGGGATGACCGCGCCGATGTCATTTAAAATCATGCGCTCAATCAATGTCGGTTGGGTGGCGGCAATCATCATTCCGATAATCCCACCCATCGAGGTGCCAAGCCAATGCACACGTTCCAGGCCAAGAGTTTTGAGGAGATATAGGGTATCGGCAACATAGGTTGTGTAATTATAAAGCATTGGGTCAGAGAGCCAATCGCTCTTGCCGCGACCAGGGACATCAATGCAAATCACACGATAATGTTGGGAAAGTACGCGGGCAATGTAATCAAAATCCCGTGCGTTACGCGTAAGGCCATGAACACAAACGAGTACATGTGAATTGGTCGCATAGCCCCATTCCACATAGCTTAGGCCATGGAAACCTCGCGGTGAGGCATCAGGAATATTGATACTACAAAGCCGGGGCTCCATAGGTACTACACTGTCAACTCAGCGAGCAATAGCCCAAGCGAGAGGTATACGACCCCTTGAATTGTGCCCAGTGCCACGTTGCGTTGTTGGATGATTTCGCTTTTAAGGTCGATACCGCCGAGGATCACCATAGTGGCAACCTTAGAAAGGCCCGTCAGGATAATCACCATCACGATCGAAAGAGCAGCCCATGCTGTAACGAGGGTTGGGAAGCTATAGATTTCATAAACCATCACGTTAGAAGCAGACGCAATCGCGAAAGCTGTTCCAATTTTGCGGCCCGCAAAGCGCAGTGCAAGCGCCGTGTTACCTTGTGCCAATGCTTCTTGTGCAGAAAAATCTTCATTCTGGCGTGCAAAGAGTTTAAGTCTGGCCAGGGTTGCGCCGGTCATAATTACTTGCGACACGAAATAAGCGACCAATATGCTAATAAGCCCTTCTGCCGTATTGGTATCAACCCATACCATCACTGCACGAATAATAATGGCGCTGGCTACCGTATTGCCCGCATCAATCATGCCCACAGCAACGTTGCCTTTGACGATTTCATCACGAATGGAGAAACCGGTGAAGGCGAGTTTATCAAAAATGAATCGCGCAAGCACGAGGAGGATAAGTCCAATCACTCCATAAAGCGCAACGGCAATTGCAGAATCCCACAGCGTATTGACGGGTTTTCCAAAAACTGCACCGGAGATAATGATCGTGATACCAAAGGCGACACCGGCAAGCGAGATGCCAAATGCGGTATTGTCTTTTTTCGTTAATTCTTCCGACGTGTTGACATGTGCCACGTTCCCTGCGAAGAGGCGGAGCGACGCAAAAAGCGCAATCGCGATGGAAAAATTGATAAGCATTACAGGATTATAATCCGGGTCCCAGTACAAAATGCCAATAGAATCATTCACGTCCATAAAGTTTCCAAAATCATCGGGTGGTTGTGCGAAAATAACTTGACGCATTCTGACATATTTTGAATAAATAGCAACTGTCTAAAAGGGGGATGTAAAAAATCCAAACATTGCAATACCCTACCAATCGGAGTCTATGCCCCGAAGTTATTTGCCGTTGTTTATTGGAATATGTGCGGTGCTATTGCCAATTACAGGCAATGGAGCCGTGTGGGTGCATGCAAAAAAGCATGGTATTCAGATTAGAGGAGTATCACTTTACCATGCACCATCCTATTTCGATCGAGGAGGAAACAGACGCGGACAAGAACCCTTCATGAAATTCGATGCCATGACCTTTGCGGAAGAAGGTTGGACGGATAAACTTACTTTTGGATTGAACATCTCTTCGCAAGTTTTGCACCAGGAGCAGGATAACCTTGTCTGGGTTACACAAAAAGGTGAGCAACCTTATCCAAAAACACTTTCCGTCACCGACCCCGACATGCATTTACGTTATGGCTTATGGAGTGAACAAGAGAAAGGTTATGCGCTCTCGCTTCAGTCGTCCGTCAAAATTCCAAGCTTTTATTTTGGGGGTGGCATTAGCGGTGTGAATACAAACCAGGCATCCTTAGAGATGGCGGTGCTCGGAGGAAAAGGCTTCCGCTGGAAAGGCTATGACCATTTTGTGAATCTGGAATTTGGCTACCGGGAATATTTTGATGGTCAGGATTATTCGCTCAGACATGATGCCACCTGGGGAACGAAGTTGAGCCATAAATGGATGGTGTTGGGGCAATCCTTTACCACCCATAATGCACGAGGTTTTGTGCGGATTATCGGTCAGGACAGTTCGTATGATCTCACCAAGCTCCAGCTTTCGGCCGTTCGTGAGATCAATGACCAAAACGCCATCCAATTTGGGGTGTTTGGGGATGTGAAGGGTAAGAATACCGGGTCGGGTATCGGAATAATACTTAACATCTGGAAGAAATTCTAGGATAGTGCTCCTCATGAAACAAACACTCCTCATCATCAAAAAAGGCGAAGATAAAGCCATCCGCGAAGGCTATCCGTGGATCTATGCTTCCCAAGTACAAAGCTCTTCGGCGCTCGAATTACTAGAGCCGGGCGAGATCGTCACCATCGCGGATTTCAAAGGGAAACCCTTTGCGATGGGCTATTATAACGTCCGCTCAGTGATTGCATGCCGAGTGCTAGCCTTGAAACCCGATACAGTGATTGATAAAGCCTTTTTTGTCTATCGCTTGCAAGCAGCACTCAAGAAACGTGCTTCTATTCCGGTTCCCTATTATCGTTTAGTGCATTCGGAAGGGGATTTCCTGCCAGGGCTGGTGCTCGATCGTTTTGGCAGTCGGCTTGTGTGCCAGGTGAGTACTGCCGGGATGGAACGCCATCTTGAGACGCTGATCGAAGCCATACGGGAAGTCCTGCCGGAGGTGGATACGGTATTGCTCCGTGGTGACGTTCCCTCACGCGAGAAAGAAGGAATTCCGCGCTATGTACGCCTTGCCTTTGGGGAGGAAATCCCGCCGCTCATCGAGGTCCAGGAATATGATACAATCTACTACGCAGATTTAGTGCATGGCCAGAAAACGGGATGGTTTTATGATCAGCGCGAGAATCGCCGGCATATCGCAGAACTCACCACTGCAAAGACAAACATGCTGGATGTTTATTGTCATAGCGGAGGCTTCGGCTTGGCGGTCGCGAAAGCGGGTGCGGCATCGGTGACGTTTGTCGATAGCTCCGCGCTTGCGCTCTCTTTGGCTGAAAAGGCGGCCGTGCGTAATGGTGTGGAGGCGTGTTGCACATTCATGGAAGGTAAAGCCTTTGATGTGCTGGAAGAGTTAGGCAAGAAGCCTGAGCGTTTTGAAATCGTGGTGGTAGATCCTCCGGCCTTTGCGAAGCAACAGCAGAATAAAATGGCCGCTTTAAAAGGTTACGAGAAACTTGTGAAACTTGCCGTTCCGTTGGTCAAGCCCGGAGGCGTATTGCTGCTTGCTTCCTGCTCGCATCATGTGCCAACCCAAGCGCTTGCCAAAATTATGCAAAAAGCGATTGAAAACTCAGGCCAGAAATACACAAAATTACGCATTGCGGGTGCGGCCTCTGACCATAGTGTGCATCCAAAACTAAAAGAGAATGAGTACCTCAAAGCGATTACCATGCGAGTGGGGTGATATGGAACGCAAACTCGGAGAATTATTGCTCCACAAGGGTGAGCTTACCCAGGAGGCGCTCACTAAGGCGCTTCATAATCAACAACGTTTGGGAAGTAAGTTAGGCGAGCAGCTCATCGCCGAGGGAAAAATCACCAACCACGGGCTTTATGAAGCCTTGGCTCAACATTACGCGCTTCCCTTTGTCAATTTACTCCAAACTCCGCCCAATGCGGGTGTGCTATCCGCAAATGACCTGGAACATTACCTCCGCCTCCAGGCGATTCCTTGGAAAGAAGAGGCCGGAGAATTATGGATTGCAACGACCAGCCCGAACGGGCCGGAACTAATCACATGGACGCGCCAATTCGGGAAGCCTATCCGTTTTGTGATGACTTCGCCTTTTGACATCCATTGGAGTATCCAGCGCTATTTTTCCGCCCAAAATGATGAAGAGGCGCGGGAAAAGCTTTATAAGGCCGCACCCCATTATTCCGCCAAATATCTCTTTCTTGGGTTTGATCGAAATCTTTTTTTAGGCAGTTTAAGCTTTGTATTTCTGTTTGCCGTGTATCTTCCCGCGACAGCCGTGGCCGTGTTGTTTACGGTCATGAACCTCTTTTATCTCGCCACCCATTTCTTTAAAGCGGCCTTATTCGCCATGGGAGTGTTGAATCCTGCTCCTTTTCGGGATGTATCCAGATTAGAGGAGGCAGCCTTGCCTCTTTATACCCTCCTCATTCCGCTCTATAAGGAAGAAAAGACTTTGCCCCGGCTGCTGCAATCGATTCGGAACCTCGATTATCCTAAACATAAGCTCGATGTGAAGCTCATCGTGGAAGCCAATGATGCGATGACGATTGAGGCCATCAAGCGCCTAAAGCCTGAAAGCTATTTTGAGATCATCCGTGTGCCTTATTCCCTGCCGCAAACCAAGCCAAAGGCCTGTAACTATGCCATCCGCTTTGCGAAAGGTGAATATGTGACGATCTACGATGCGGAAGACGAACCCGAGTCCGGTCAGTTGAAACAGGCGATAGCGGCGTTCCGCGCAGGAGGAGAGGGGCTTACGTGTGTCCAGGCGAAGCTCAATTACCATAATTACGGCAAAGGCATTCTGCCCGGCTTATTTGCCTTGGAATATGCAGTATGGTTTGAATTCTTGCTTCCAGGCTTAAAAGCGATGGGAATGCCCATTCCACTGGGCGGGACAAGCAACCATTTTCGTATGGATCGTTTGAAGTCGCTTCATTTTTGGGATCCCTATAACGTCACCGAAGATGCGGATGCCGGTATGCGCGTGGCCTGGCAGAAGCAAGAAGTGGGTCTGATTGAGAGCATCACCTGGGAAGAGGCGCCAGTGAGCTTTATGAGCTGGCTAAAACAGCGTTCTCGCTGGATGAAGGGTTATATGCAGACTTATTTCGTCCATATGCGCCATCCAATCAAGCTGCTTCGGGCGCTAGGGCCTGTTGGATTCGCGGGCTTCCAGTTCTTTATCGGCGCGCCGGTGCTAACGTATTTGCTCGCCCCGCTGTTGTTGCTCTTAGGGGTGGGGATAGGAATGACGGAGCTTTCGCTATTTGCCGAAATTCCTCATTGGGTGCTCCAGCTTGCCGGGATAAATTTACTAGGAAGTATAGGGTTCCATGCCCTGGTCGCGATAATTGCGGTGGTGTGGTACCGGAAGGAATTCGGCTGTAAACTCCTGCTCTATATCCCTCTCTTCCCGTTTTATTGGATGCTCCACTCGATTGCGAGCATCCGAGCGGTGGGCCAGCTTATCACAAGACCCCATTATTGGGAGAAGACGGAGCATGGGCATAGTATAGAGAACCCCGCGCAAAACTTTTAGCATTTTTTTGATTACCCGCACTTGAAGCTGGGCAATAGGCACCCCATATGCTATCTTACTAAAGAAACCGGCGAATCGCCTGGACTGTAGGTTAACTAACTGAAATATAATTGAAACTGGAGAATGACTATGGCCTCTATCCGTCCATTGCATGATCGTGTGCTCGTAAAGCGCATCGAAGAGAATCAAAAAACCGCTGGCGGGATCATCATCCCTGATTCAGCGAAAGAAAAACCAACCAAAGGCGAAGTAATCGCTGTTGGTAAGGGTGCCCGTGATGAATCTGGCAAGCCAATCCCACTCGATGTGAAAGCAGGCGATATCGTCCTGTTCGCAAAATGGGGTGGTTCAGAAGTGACTGTTGATGGTCAGGATCTCTTGATCTTGAAAGAATCAGACATTCTGGGCGTGTTGGAAGGTACCAACAGCAAGAAGAAAGCTGCATAATTTAGTATTTAGAACAATAACTTGGAGACATTAACATGGCAGGAAAAGAATTACGTTTTGGACGTAGCGCGCAAGAGGAAATCCTTAGCGGCGCTAAGATTGTGTTTGATGCGGTGAAAGTAACCTTAGGCCCACGCGGTCGTAACGTTATCATCGATAAAAGCTTCGGTGGTCCAAAAATCACGAAAGACGGTGTTACGGTAGCAAAAGCGATCGAACTTTCTGGCGTTCAGAAACTCGGTGCAGAAGCAATCCGTCAAGCGGCTTCTAAAGCCAATGATGATGCCGGTGATGGTACAACAACTGCAACCGTTCTCGCATATACCATTTTGAATGAAGGCTTGAAGCGCGTTGCTGCTGGCTTAAATCCAATGGATCTGAAACGCGGTGTTGATCAGGCAACTGCAGCGGTACTGGCTGAAATCGAGAAACAATCGAAGAAAGTCTCTTCTAAAGAAGAAATCGCACAAGTTGGCACCATTTCTGCGAATGGCGACAAAGAAATTGGCCAGAAAATTGCGGAAGCAATGGATAAAGTGGGCAATGAAGGTGTTATCACCGTGGAAGAAGGCAAGAGCCTTGAGTTCGAACTGGAGACCGTTGAAGGTATGCAGTTTGACCGTGGTTATCTCTCTCCTTACTTCATCACCAACTCTGAGAAGATGGTGGCGGAATTGGAGCGTCCTTATATCCTTCTGTTCGAGAAGAAACTGTCTGGCTTGCAACAAATGCTCCCATTGTTGGAAGCGGTTGTGCAATCGGGTCGTCCTCTGCTCATCATTGCAGAAGATGTGGAAGGCGAAGCGCTTGCAACCTTGGTTGTGAACAAGCTGCGCGGTGGTTTGAAAGTGGCGGCTGTAAAGGCTCCTGGCTTTGGTGATCGCCGTAAAGCGATGCTTGAAGATATCGCGATCCTCACCGGTGGCGAAGTCATCAGCGAAGATCTCGGGATTAAACTCGAGACCGTTACCCTGAAACAACTTGGCCAAGCGAAGAAAATCACGATCAGCAAAGAAAACACTACTGTTGTTGATGGTGCTGGCGCGAAAAAAGATATCGATGCGCGCGTGAAGCAATTGAAAGCGCAAATCGAAGAAACCTCTTCGGATTACGATCGCGAGAAACTTCAAGAGCGTCTGGCTAAACTTGCAGGCGGTGTTGCTGTCCTGAAAGTAGGCGGTGCGTCTGAGATCGAAGTGAAAGAGCGCCGTGACCGTGTTGACGATGCATTGAACGCGACCCGCGCTGCGGTTGCTGAAGGTATCGTACCTGGCGGTGGAGCAACTCTGCTTCGTGCTGCGAAAGTGCTTGATAACCTCAAAGCGATCAATTCTGATCAGCAAGCCGGTATCGACATCGTGAAACGTGCATTGCAAGCTCCGATTCGTCAAATCGCTGAAAATGCGGGTATTGATGGCGCGATCGTGGTGGGCAAGCTTTCAGAAGCGAAAAACAACATCATTTTCGATGCTCAAGAACTCGACTATGTCGATGCTTTCAAAGCGGGTATCATTGACCCTGCAAAAGTAGTACGCACCGCACTGCGCGATGCCGTATCTATCGCGGGACTCCTGATCACCACGGAAGCACTGATTGCCGATAAACCTGAGGAAAACGAAGGTGGCGCTGGTGCCGCTGCTGCCGGTATGGGCGGCATGGGTGGTATGGGCGGTATGGGGTTCTAGTACCTTATATTACATTTATATTACAGTATGTTAAAAAAGCTCCCCGGAATTTCCGGGGAGCTTTTTTCTTGATTATTAAGAAAAATTAATATATTATTCCCCTCCGAAGCCAAATACTCGCAACAGCAAGGAGCACTCCCATGAGTAAAAGTAGTTCATCATCATTACACCAAGTGGCTGCACATCCGCGGGATGAAGAACAGGACAATCTAGTACAAACGCTCGGATTTTTACTTGATGAACAAGATTATGAGAGCGCACGCCAACTTTTACAATCAAATCCTCAATTACTACTATTGAAGGACAAAAATGGTCATTCTCTCTTTGCTCCGTATCAAAATTCAAGAAATCCTGCCGGTCGTGGCTTTCATCAATGGGTAGTGAATCAAAAAAGCAAATCTGAAGCGGTAAGTGCACCGCAACCGCCGTCCGCAGTTTTAGCGGCGAACCTTCAATTACTTAGGCTATCTTTTGATAGAAAGGATTATCAACATGCACTTAATCTTCTTTCAGAAAATCCTCAGCTTGCAAAAACTAAGGATGAAAACGGTCGATCAATTTTCTTTGATGTTTCACAACAATGTCAATTCGAAGACAACTCGCTTGGGCTTTGTCTTCTTGCCGTTGCAAATGGTGCAGTTTTAGATCCTTCACTGCTAAAAGCGGGGCATGCTGAATTAACTCCTTTACAGCATTTGGAGAAAATGAAAGAGTTAGTAGTTAAAGCCGTGGTATTAGATAAAGGAGACTTGAATCAGGTCGAAGGGTGGTTGGTGGGGTTGGCTGATGAACTGGCTAAACGAACTCCTGCAGAGATAAATAAGCTGTTGAATATAATGGCTCGTGAGCAAGGTGCAGATGAAATTAGAAGGTTAATACCTGGACTCGGTGATGAGGATATAGCATCTCTTCTAAGTGATTTGCAAAGTATTCGAGGATTCTATCAACAGTTCAATGAAGATCGACATCTAGAGAAAAATAAAGCAGTGCATAAATATGCATCAGTGCAGGGAAATTATTCAGAACTCGAGATAAAAGGCTACATGTATTGTGCTGTTCTTGGGGCGGTAAACCAAGAGCTTGTTAATAGAAATGAGTTGGCTGAAAAAGAAGCCAAAAAATTGGCAGAAGAAGCAGCGAAAAGAGCACCTAAAGTCGTTCCTGCTCCAAGTGTACCAGCAAAGCTTTTTGCATCTAGTCCAACTGTACCACCTAAACCGTCGACATCTCCTGAGCCTAAACCTGTTGCTACGCCATCATCGCTTGTGCGATTGCAAGCAATGACAGAGGCAAAGAAGAAAGGAAAAGGGCTAGCTCAAGCAGATATCAATATGGTAGCAGGTTGGATTACTTTGTCTTTGGAAAAGTTGCCAAACCGTACGCCAGAAGAGATAGAAAAATGTCTGGAAGTTATCGGTGCAGATCAGGTTGTTAGAGGAAATGCAACAGAAGAATCGATCACAGAAGCTTTAGTAGCAAAAGGGATTGTCAATGCGAAAGCATTGGTAGAGGAATTGCTGGATATTTGTGAAACCTACAAGTATTTCCAAACAGATCAAACGCTAGCCAAAAATGCTAAACTTGGGGATAAAGACGGTAAAATCTCAGAAGAGAATAAAAAGAAACTCGGACAGGGTTACTCGCTTCCAGAGAGAAGGAATCTCATGGTTTGCGGTATTCTTAGCGGGATATGTGAAGGCTTACAGGAACTAGAAGCGAAAGAGAAGAAAGCATTAGTAGATCCTGTACTACCCGCGGGCGATGATTCTATAGCGGGCGATGCTGAAGAGCTAGATCCTGTTGCTGCTGCACAACAGGTGGAAGCCGCAGTAAAACGGCGAGAGGAAGCATTTGCGGCATTTGATTCAAGCCTTCTACCGAGAAAGGCGTGGTTCCGCGATATGAGTGCTTTAAACCTTAAGGATATGGCAGACCTTTTGAAGCCAGGTAGCGCAATTCATGCAGAGGTACTACAAAATATTCTCGATCAGAAACTGGAGCGGGACTATAAATTATTTAGAAGTTATGGAAATGCTCCAGATTATGCGGGCGGAGCGTTTGTCCGCGACCTCACCCAGGCGCAGTATTTCCCAAATCATTGTATCACAACAGCCATGATTCATACGGTGTTACCGAGGCGCAATGAAAGAGAAGATTTGGTATTTGATGAAGGAGGCAATGTTATATATGAAGATGGAGGTCTGCAAGCAGTAAAAGACGGTATAGTACAACAACTAAGAGATGCTCGTGAGGCTTTTGCTTGGGGGAATAATTTAAAAAGTATAACCCTTTCCTGTCCTATTGCCCTTCTTGGGCATTATGTGGGTTTTGAGGTATTGCTTACCAAGGAAAATGAGAAGATTAATGCTGAGATGCATTATACCAATACTCTTGCCGGTGGTTACGAATTAGATGACGAAATAGAACGAATTGCGGTTAGCTCGCTTGGATTAGTGTTTGGGGAGCAGTTGGGTAATGATGTACGGTACGGATATGTTAAAACCGGCGCCCAACAACCTAATGATTGTGGTCCTTTAACGGTATTGGCACTGGGTAATGTGCGGCCTGCAAGCGAAGCAATACTTTTAACGGGACGTTATAATGAGGGAAGGGGAGATTGGGGTTCTAAGTACGTATGGTGTGCGATTAATAAATATGTTCTTAACAATCCAAATCGGCGTCCAAGTGCCGAATTACGTGCAGAATTGGCACAGATAAATTATCCTGATATCTCGTTCGAAGAGCTCACATTTATTCAGTCATATATTGATATATTCCCAGAATGGGTTGAGCATCAGAAACATGCTTTAAATCCGGTGTCTTCTGTCTCTAGTAGGCCTGTTATCAGAGCGCCTGAGATTGTTACTGCTTCCAAAAAACCTTCGGCTCCAGCGGCTGCTTCAGCAACTGTGCTACCAACGCCGCCTAAGGAAAAAGACGAGGGGAAAGGAAAAGAGAAAGAGCGTGATAAAGCTGCTGCTCCGGTAGTGAATCCGGTGTCGTCACCTGCTCTAAAACTCGTGGCGCCAGCGGTGACTCCGAAGCCTCTTGCTCCGAAGCCAGTGGCTCCAGCTCCGGCACCATCGGTCTCGTCGTCTTCAAGTAGCGTACCTAAGATATCACTTGTAGCTCCGAAGGCAACGGCTCCAGCTCCGGTTTCATCGGCATCAGTGCCCGTGCCATCCTTATCCATTCCTGCGCCAGCAGCAAGTTTTGTGGGCCGTGTTTCGCCGCGGCGTGAGTTGGCAGGGCTTCGGGATGATGCGCTTGCATCAATTGGGAAGCTGCCCAAGCCTATATCACTGAA
>JAJNBL010000012.1 GCA_021156175.1 Rickettsiales bacterium | reverse complement strand
CAGCCACACTGGAACTGAGACACGGTCCAGACTCCTACGGGAGGCAGCAGTGGGGAATATTGGACAATGGGCGAAAGCCTGATCCAGCCATGCCGCGTGAGTGATGACGGCCTTAGGGTTGTAAAGCTCTTTTAGCGGGGAAGATAATGACGGTACCCGCAGAAAAAGCACCGGCTAACTCCGTGCCAGCAGCCGCGGTAATACGGAGGGTGCTAGCGTTGTTCGGAATTACTGGGCGTAAAGCGCGCGTAGGCGGTCTGACAAGTCAGTGGTGAAATCCCGGGGCTTAACCCCGGAATTGCCATTGAAACTGTCAGGCTGGAGTCAAGTAGGGGATAGTGGAATTCCTAGTGTAGAGGTGAAATTCGTAGATATTAGGAGGAACACCGGAGGCGAAGGCGACTATCTGGACTTGAACTGACGCTGAGGCGCGAAAGCGTGGGGAGCAAACAGGATTAGATACCCTGGTAGTCCACGCTGTAAACGATGAGTGCTAGATATTGGGGTTTTATATCTCGGTGTCGTAGCTAACGCGTTAAGCACTCCGCCTGGGGAGTACGGCCGCAAGGTTAAAACTCAAAGGAATTGACGGGGACCCGCACAAGCGGTGGAGCATGTGGTTTAATTCGATGCTACGCGAAAAACCTTACCAACCCTTGACATCCCGATCGCGGGTAGCAGAGATGCTACCCTTCAGTTAGGCTGGATCGGTGACAGGTGTTGCATGGCTGTCGTCAGCTCGTGTCGTGAGATGTTGGGTTAAGTCCCGCAACGAGCGCAACCCTCATCCTTAATTACCAGCGGGTCAGGCCGGGCACTTTAAGGAAACTGCCGGTGATAAGCCGGAGGAAGGTGGGGACGACGTCAAGTCATCATGGCCCTTACGGGTTGGGCTACACACGTGCTACAATGGCGGTGACAATGGGTTGCAATACCGCAAGGTGGAGCTAATCCTAAAAAACCGTCTCAGTTCGGATTGGAGTCTGCAACTCGACTCCATGAAGTTGGAATCGCTAGTAATCGCGGATCAGCATGCCGCGGTGAATACGTTCCCGGGTCTTGTACACACTGCCCGTCACGCCATGGGAGTTGGCTTTACTCGAAGCAGGTGAGCTAACCGCAAGGAGGCAGCCTACCACAGTAAGGTCAGCGACTGGGGTGAAGTCGTAACAAGGTAGCCGTAGGGGAACCTGCGGCTGGATTACCTCCTTTCAATGACTATTTGTGTCCTTATCTACCTTATTTACAAGGTAGAATATGGGGACACCAGGTCGACATATAACACTCCGCTGCCTTTGTTTCCCTTTCCATCGTTTTTCACTTTCTTCTCTCCTCATTTCTTTACTTTTTCCTATAAATCAGTTACACCTCTGTCTCCACTTGATGATTCATGTATTGGAGTAAAAACAGCGTTGTGTTCCCTATGGAAAAACCACTAGAAAATTCGTTCTCTTCATCACAGGATGCTATTCCTTTAGGAACTCCTCTTCCTGCTTCTGCGCATGCCGTATCGGTTTCGCTGCCTGCTTGGGCGGATGTGGTCGGATATGAAGAAGGGGAGCCGCGCGTCGTGAATGCGATGCAGCTGGGCTATCCGCGTTTTGTTTATCATCCCTCGATCCTTAAACTTTGCGAGCAAGTGAAGGCACGGTATGCGCGCGAAGCTGAGGAATGCTTAGTATTCCCTTCGGCAGCGGTTGCACGTGATGCGGCTTCCTATATTCAGTACTACGGCGAAGGGGATGTGCGTATCCTTCCTGCGGGCTATGATACACTCTATGCGGTCTGTTTTAAGACAGAAGATGCGCGTATTGCCAAACAATTCTGGCAACATGCCGGAATGATCGTTTCTTCACGCTTGGCGGATGCCGCGCTTTCCCAAAAGCCTCCGCTACCCTTGGCAAAGACAAAACTGGCGCTGAGTGAGCACCTGGCGAGCCTGCTGGGGCAATCGCACAAGGATGTCTATCTCTTTCCTTCTGGGATGGGAGCCATTTATACGATCCATAAAGCCGTCTGCACACGCCTTCCTCAGGCGCGAACAATTCAGCTCGGATTTCCGTATATCGATATGCTGAAAATCCAGGAACGCTGGGGCTTGGGCGTACATTATCTCCCGTATAACTCCGCGGCGGATCTTGAAACATTAGGGCGTATCTTGGCTTCAGAGCCGATTGCTGGCGTCTTTTGCGAGTTCCCAGGTAATCCCCTGCTCCAATCCGTAGATCTTGCAGCCTTATCCGAAATACTCCGCCGCTATGATGTGCCGCTGATTGTGGATGATACGATTGCCACGTTCGCGAATGTTGATGTTTCGGCCTATGCGGATGTTGTTGTTACCAGTTTGACGAAATTCTATTCCGGCAAAAGCGACGTGTTGGCGGGAGCGGCTGTATTATCTGCGCGATCTCCCTTGGCGCCGGTGTTCCGAGATGCGTTAAATGGGATTTATGAAGATCTCTTATTTGAAGAAGATGCACTTGTGTTGCTCGAGAATGGCCGAGATTTCGAAACTCGTATGCACCAGATCAATGAGACGGCGGAACGTTTATGCGATGCGATTCATCAACATCCAGCAGTAGCTCGGCTTTATTATCCCAAATATGTGGAAACGGCGTCTATCTATGAGGTTTATAAAAAGCCCAAAGGTGGTTATGGGGGATTATTTTCGCTGGAACTAGAGGATCCTGCATTGGCGCCGATATTTTATGACCGGTTGCAAATAGCCAAAGGGCCAAGCCTAGGGGCAAATTTTACGCTGGCCTGCCCGTATACATTGCTTGCACATTACCAGGAGCTTAATTTTGCCAAAGCATCAGGGGTGGCCTCCCATCTCATTCGTGTATCTGTGGGGTTGGAAATGGCAGAAGGGCTGGTTGAGCATTTTAAAGAAGTCTTAAACGGGCTTACATAGCTATTTCAGACTAAAAAAGAATCTTGAGGGAGATGATTCATGCCATCAAATAGCAACGAACAATCAAAAAAAGAACAGGTGCTCACCCGTATGGGGGTGTTTGGTGTAGCTGCATGGGCTGCGGCGAGCGTCAATATTGCCTTTCAAAACATAAAAATACGCAAACAGGTGATGCCCCAGGCAAGTTATGCGCAAAGCGCCTCCGCATTGTATCAAGAAGCGGGATTGGGTGGATTTTATCGAGGCTATTGGCCGTATATCGCTCGTGTTGGTACCGTCTTTTCTTTCATAGGTCCATTTTCCAAGTATTTCAGTGAGAAAACCAAAGAAACAAATTTAAGCCCCTTGCAACAGTGCTTGATAACGGCACCATTAACGGCGGCTGTAGAAACATTCTCAACGGGAGCCTATGAGGCTCATGCGACAGCTCGGTCAAAAAAGCTTGCTGTGCCGGGATTTTGGCAAGGCTTTCCAAATATTTCATGGGCTCAAAGACATGCCCACGCCGTAGCTCCTATGGTGCCGGCTTTGTTGCCGCGCAATATAACCTATTGGTTGGGTGTGATGGGAGCCGCAAATTACGGCGATTATTATGACATGCCACTGGAGTCCCGTGCAACGCTTGGGGCAGCGGCAGGAGTG
The DNA here is from genome assembly GCA_021156175.1 of Rickettsiales bacterium. Taxonomy (GTDB): domain Bacteria; phylum Pseudomonadota; class Alphaproteobacteria; order Rickettsiales; family JAJNBL01; genus JAJNBL01. The sequence goes on along the minus strand of JAJNBL010000012.1, from coordinate 32,360 downwards.
GTTGCAGGACTGGTATCAACCCCCCTTGATCGGTTCGCAACACTAAGATGTGGTGCATCGGAAGGGATGATGGCAACGGTTAAAGGAACAATAGAGCGGGAAGGGATACAATATTTTATGGCCGGCGCTTCTATGCGTGCAACCCAAATGGGGATATCTATCCTTGGGACCAGTATTGCGCTTGAAGGGATAAAATACCTTGAAGCACGGCGTCAATATCCGTTAGAACCAGGTGAGGGGGCACAGGGTTCTTATACTGCAAAAGTCATTGCTACTCGTAGATATCCTTCTCCACGACAACTAGAGAATTAACGCAAACAGGCCATCGTTGCTTCCTTTACTTTCTCTTAAGGAAGAGAGAGCATAATAGTGTATTACACACTCTATTAAAGTGTAGGGAGACTCACATGATTATTGATAAAAATATGCCAATTCTTATTGTGGATGATTACCGTACGATGCTGCGGATTATCCGCAATCTTCTGGGGCAAATAGGATTCATAAATATTGATGAAGCCACCGATGGAGGTATGGCGTTCCAACGGCTGCAGGAGAAAAAATATGAGCTTATCATTTCTGATTGGAACATGGAGCCGGTTTCCGGGTTTGAATTGTTGAAGAAAGTGCGTTCTACGGACGGTATGAAGGATTTACCATTCATCCTCGTGACCGCGGAGAGCAAGCCAGAAAACATTATTCAAGCAAAACAAGCCGGGGTGAGCAATTACATCGTAAAACCTTTCAATGCAGAGACATTAAAAGCCAAATTAATGGCGGTCTTACAGGCACAACAAGGAAAAACGGGTACAGGGGCGTAAGAAGAAGCATGTCTGCTACCGTAGGATCAGTGCTGATTGCACGACTGGAAAAGCTGCAAAAAGAGAAAGGTGCTCTCACCATTGCAGATATCGGTCAAATTATTAGTGGGGTCACCGATGCCATCGCAATCCATGAAACAGAAGAGAATTGTGCATTATATGGCGCTATCAAAAGCATTGCGGATGAAATAGCGGCGATGAAACGTGATATTTCCAAAGTATCACAGGATGCCAATCTACCCGATGCTTCATTGGAGCTAGATGCCATTGCCCAGGCAACCGAAGATGCGGCGAATCGTATTATGGATGCTTCAGAAATTATCCAATTCGCAGCAGAGAATTGCAAGGATGAGGCGCTTCGCCAACAGTTGATGGACCAAGTGACCAATATTTTTGAAGCCTGTAATTTTCAGGATATTTCTGGACAACGTATACGTAAGGTTACTAAAGTACTCGAGACCATTGAAACAAAAGTCATTAAGTTGGTTGCGATGTTTGGAAGTGAACATGAGGGAGTAAAGACTCCCACTGCGGAGCCGAAGGGGCCGCTTTCGGATCAGGAACTGCTAAATGGCCCGCAACTCGATGGGGCGCCAACCCAGGATGATGTTGATCGTTTATTCAATAATTCATAGGCATCTGACAGTATGAGCTCAGAATTAGGCGATCTGAATGAATTGGCACAAAAGCCAACGACCAGCATCGGCACACTTTTTGTAGCGCTCTTTCTTATACTCCTTACATTTTTTATCCTTTTGAACAGTATTTCCGCCCAGAATAGAAAAAAAGAAGGCCAGGCTATGGAAAGCCTTCGCGATACATTTGATAGTTCGGCGACTAACGAGCCGGGTATCCAGTACGAAACGCCAACCGATGCAGAAGATTTGATAAAAGTCTATTTCACTCAAATGCAGAGTATTGTCGCATCTGATGCGGTGGAGACCTATATCATAGGGAACCGTATGTATGCGGTCATACCTAAAGAGGTCTTTTTCTCTCCTAATACTGCCGTTTTACGGCCGGACAAAGCGGAATTCTTTGAGCGCATGGTGCGGGTGCTAAAGCAGCCGGGGGAAAACAGGAATTATGTCTTCCATGTGGAGTTTGTTATAGGCTCAAAGCATTATCTCGCGGATGCTGGGATGGGGAGTAATGCCCAAGAAACGCGGTTTGATATCGCGCGTGCGGGAGCCTTTGCGAGGGAGCTCTATAACCAGTATGTTATGCCAGAACAAATGGCAATTGGCCTGAGCTCAGCCACGGCAGAACAGGTTATATTGACCTTTGAGGTGCGCCCGAAAGATAGCATAGGGCCTGGCGTCCCGTTAGGAGAGCTGGCATCTTTGCAAAAGAACCCATTTCCGTCAGGAGTTAGGATGTCATGGATGCCAGAGGCACCGGAGCCACTAGCCGTGAAACCCATAATGCTCTCCCAATAATCCGAATATCATCGGCTTTATAGCACTGTGGCGCATAGAGCGGATTATCATTGGTTGCCTGGAAGGCAAAAGGTGATGATGAGGGCAGGCACTCAAGCCGCCGGATCGTTGCACTTTTCCCGTCGGAAATCAGAAAAATACCTGCAAAGGTCGGACAGCTATATGCCGTCCCGATCAAGAGTGTGTCGCCTGGTATTAGAGTGGGTGCCATATTGTCACTGATGACAGGGGTGGTGCGGAGCTGTAAGCCCTCTGTACCCGCTCCCAGCTGCTCACTCATCCAGGCCTTGCTGACATAGGTATGTTTGGGAGAGGGGGGGATGATGTGCGAAGCAGAAAATCCGCACTCTTCCGCGCTTATAGCAGGGACTTTGAGTACATCATCATCAAATGGATGTTCGATATTGTCATTACTAAGAAGGTAGGGTACCGAGATATCTAGCGCCTTGGCCACCGCCACCAGATTGCGGGTGGTGGGGTTTGCGGATTTTCCATTGAGTATATCATAGATGAAAGAACGTCCCACTTGGGCGTATTCAGCCAGTTGTTTGGCGTTCATGCCCTTTTTGCGCATTTGTGTTTTAAGGCGATGAATAAGCTCTTGGTTTTGTGCAACCATAGATTCTCCGTGTTATGTAATGCTCTTCTATAAGATGTATTACACCGCTTTGGAAAATTTGTAAAAGCATTTTTTATAGGGAACCGGAAATCTCTGTATCAGGTAAGGCACGAAGAGTGCCGTTATTGGTAATCTGAGGGACGTATTTGCTTCCGTTCAGCAAGTTTGGTGGTGATATCTTTGGCCCGCTTGGGATCCATCTTTGCGAGAATGGGAGCCGCGCGGGACTCCTTCATCCGGTCAATCACTTCAAGCAATACCGTCATATCCAGCTCTTCAAAGATCCGTGCCGCATCCTGAGGTTTCATATTTTCATAAATTTTGACGAGGCTCCGGATTTTGACGTCTTCTTTTTCATTATAAACGGTCAGCAGTTCATCCAATGTTTTGCGCAACGCTTCCATTTGCGTAATTTTAGTAGTCAAGTGGGCTTCGGTGGAATTCAGCACTTTTTCCTTCAAGGCAATTTCCTGTTCCCAGGTTTCCAGCTGTTTGCGGCGGGAAGCCAGACTTTCTAGGACGTCCAATTCGCTTTTGCTAAAGGTACGGATTTCTTGGGGAGGATCGATGCTTTCTTTTTCGGGTTTTTCTCCGCTATCGGTTTTTTTTCCTGGTTTAGAACCATGCTTATCCTTATCTGCGGCTTCTTTTGCTTTGTGAGCGTCTCCTTCGCCCCCACCCTCGTTCTCTGCAGGTTTTTCGCCACCATGCTCGGCCGGCTTTTTGGTTTTCTCTTCTTTTTTCTCCGCTCCGTGCTCTTCTTTCTCGTCTTCGGAAGCTTTGTGTTCCTGAGCATTCAGATCTTCAATAAAAAGGACTTCCTGTACGGGAAACGCAACGTTCTTCCCGGTAAGGCTGTTGAATAACGCATAGGCTTTCACGACGAACAGCAAGCTGCATGCAACAATGAGAAGCGATAATATGCGCATGGGTTTATGATCCTATAAAATTACGCATATTCACCCTGCCGGACAGCGCGTAACGCTTCTATAATATCCTCGCGCACACGATCATCAGAAGCTTGCGGGGAAACAGGAGAAGCAATTGCGGTACGGGTATTGGCAGCCGCCGGAGTCACATAGTGTTGTGCATAAGAATTCCGATGCCGTGCGATACGCTCCATAAGCGATTCGAGCGCTTCGGCTTTTTCTGAACCTTTGGCTTTAGCAAGAATTTCTCCGACTTCGCGTCGGGATGAAATAGCAGGAGGTGCTCCGGCAATTTCATCATCAGTCAAATTGGCAAAGCTTGTATAACGGGGTGCATTATCGTTTTTGGGTTTAGTTACCCCGGTAGTTGGGGTGCTGGCCGTTGGACGGGCAAGTTGTTTAGGCGCTGCCATAGCTTGCAGAGTTTTAACACCCGAACGCGAAAAATTATGAGAAAGTGCCTGCCCACTTGTTTCTGCGCGACCAATCAGATATTCCAAATCGGCAACCCTAGAAGCTGCGGCTTTCATCTGTCCTTCCAGTTCCCCGTTAGCCTTCTGCGATAGCTGTTTAAGCTGCGCAATGCTTTTTTCCGCGCGCATGGCTGCTCCATCAAATTGTCTGACCATCGCAAGAAATTCTTCTTTGCCTTTTTGCAAGTGCTCAATTTTACGATTAAGCCGCAGGGCATACACGATTGTCACGAGAAGCAGCAAGGATACAAGCCCATCAAGGAACATCATCATAGCAGGTCCTGAAGCTTATGGGTGTTGAGTGTATCAGTGACGGAAACAGCAACATTATCTTCCACACGCCCCAGACGTCCTTGAAGGACTTCCACGCCTTGGCAACGGATTTTAATATCATCGTCTGGTGTGTTGTTCATAATAATCGTACTGCCGACTTTTAGGCCTGCAATATCGCCAAGCCGCGCTTTTTTCTTATCTAGTACTGCTTCAAGTGTGACCGTAGTCCGATAGACTTCCTTGCCCAAATGGTGTTCCCAAATAGGATCTTTTCCAAACTTCTCTCCCATGAATACTTGGGAAAGCAACTCACGAATAGGTTCTAGCGTCGCATAAGGAAGGAGCACCTCGATATTTCCTCCGCGCTCTTCCATATCAACCCGTAACTGGAGTAGAATGGCGGCATCGGCCGGGCGGGCAATCGTCGCAAAGCGTGGGTTGGTTTCCAAGCGCTCAAACTGGAACGACGCGGGGCTTAAAGGATCAAATGCCGTTCCCATATCACCCAGCATAATTTCGGTGATATGTTTAACGATCCCTTGCTCAATCGTGGTGTAAGGCCGGCCTTCAATCCGAATAGGACGCGTAGATTTCCGCCCACCAAATAACACATCCACCATCGAATAAACGAGCGAACCATCAAAGGTGACAAGCCCGTAGTTTTCCCATTCCACTGCCTTAAAGACGCTTAAGAGCGCAGGCATCGGAATGGAATTGACATAATCTTCAAAACGCAATGACGTAATGGAATGGATATCGACGTCAATGTTGTCTGACGTAAAATTCCGAAGGCTCGTGGAGAGCATCCGGATAAAACGGTCAAATACGATCTCAAGCAGCGGTAAGCGCTGGTAAGAAAGCAGCGCCTTATCCAGCATTGCATAAATACCAGTTTTGGGTGCACTATCATCACCCGCTGCTTCAAATCCAAGAAGGCTGTCGATTTCATCTTGGTTTAAGGCTTTGGTATCGCCACTTGCACCGCCGCCGCCTTCCGCATTGCCTGCGCTAAGCATGGCTTCCCATTCAGCTGCTTCTGCATCTGAAGATTCGGTGCCGGCCTGTGGCTTAACTTTCTGTTCGTCGGACAAGAAAACCTCTATTGGATAAGGATGTCTTTAAATAAAATATTGTTCACTTTCACGGGGTAAAGTTCTTTGTTTACCCGAAGCAATAGCTCCTCCCGCAAACGGTGTACACCTTTGGAACCTTGCAAATCTTCTAAGCGCAATTCCCGTAAATAAATCTGGAACGCATCCCGTATCCGCGGCAGCCGTGCCTCCACTTGCATCACATCCGCTTGATCCGAAAGTTCAAGCAACACGTTCATCTTCAGGAATTTAACCTGTTTCCCGCCGGTATTCAGGTTAATCAGGAATTCTTCCATCTCATAAAAGATGGGTTCTTTTTCCGTAGCGTCTGTTTGTTCTTGGGGTGCCGCCGTTTCTCCCGTTGGTTCTTCGTGCTTAGGGCCAATAATGCCAGTAAAAAATAATACAGCCGGTATCGTAATCAACAGGAGTAATGCGCCCCCTATAAGAATAAGCTTTCGTGCAGGGAATTTACGCGGTTTGGCCTCGCTACCTTCCGATTCGCCACCTTCACCTTCTTCGCCGGCGCTGCCATCTTTGGCCTCTTCAGTGCCTTCGCCGTCCTGTTTTTCTTCTTCGGCCATTTCCGCTCCTTGAACCCTGATATTACATACGAAGTAAAACTACCCTCCGTTACAGTATAAGAGGATATACAATAGAAATAAATACCAAAGTACATATGCAGTCGCAAAGGGGTGTGCTTAAATTAATAATACTCTTTCTGCCAAAAGCACTTGCACCAAAGAAAAATCTAGATAATCTCGAGGGAACTTCCACGAGAACGGTATTTCGATGCTTTCTATTATCACGGCACTAGCTCCGGTTTTTATCGTGATCGTGCTTGGCAGCTTGTTTAAATATAAGAAAATGCCCGGTGATGAATTTTGGCCACATGCCGAGAAATTGACTTACTATGTACTGCTTCCCTCACTCTTCTTCCGTAACATCGCGAACGCTTCTTTTGAAGGATGGGATGTTTCGTTGATCTTGTATGTGTTAATGGTGACGGTGATCATCATGACAGCGCTGTTACTGCTCTATAAGCGCTTTTCTTCAATTCCAGGACCGGAATTTACTTCTGTATTCCAGGGTGCCACCCGGTTTAATAATTATGTCGGGATTCCCGCGGCATTTGCCTTATTTGGAAAAGATGGCCTCGCACTCTCCGCGCTGTTAATTGCGATGCTCGTGCCGATGATTAACAGTGCCTGTATTGCGATCTTGCACTATTTCGGTAGTAACGAGCGCATGAATCCGATGAAATCGCTGTATAAGATCATCACCAATCCGTTAATCGTCAGCACTGCTTGGGGAGGGCTTGTGAATGCAAGCGGAATGGCCTTGCCTTCGGTACTTGATCATGTGCTTGAAGCACTTAGCCAGGCATCTTTAGCATTTGGTTTATTATGTGTGGGAGCCGGGTTGGATATTAAAGCAACGCGGGGCAAGCGGCATGTGATCGCCGCAACGGCCGTAGTAAAATTACTGGTGCTTCCGATAATAACGGCATTGGTGGCGCTGGCGTTAGGATTAGAAGGCATGTCCGCGGAGCTCGTTGTGCTTTATATGGCGCTGCCAGCCGCGAGTTCTTCGTATATCATGGCCAAGCAATTGGGTGGCGATGCGAAAATGATGTCGGGTATATTAGTGGCACAGACAATGTTTGCAGCAATCACCATGCCGCTGGTGGTGATTGCAGCAAGGGCAGTATTCACAATGGCAGGTATGTAATGGCGTATATAAAAGGAAAATTTCGCCCTATGGCGCTGGTATTTGGCGTTGCGGGTGGTATCGCGCTCATCGGGAGCTGGTTTTATCCACTAACCCGTGCAGGGTGGGATACGATTGATCAAGCATGGTTCTTTTTGGCCAATGGCAGTTTGGCGGAAGGAAGTGCATGGCAGATCGTATGGGCGCTTGCGAACTTCCGTGGCTTTGATCTGATTGCCGCGCTGTCGATGGTAGCCGTATTTGCCTATGCAGCAAAACAGCGGGATAAAGATCATGTTGTGTCGCTTGCAAAAGGCCTGCTGATGGCGCTCTATACCGTGCTCATGGTGCAATGTGCCCACGAACTATTTGAAAATATTAAGCGCGATAGTCCCACGCGGATATTAGAACCCGTGTATTTGCTCTCGGAACTTGTCCCTTGGGCGTACCCGAAAGATAGTTCCGGCACCAGTTTTCCAGGCGATCACGCTACTGTCTTGCTGATGGTGGCGACCTTCATCACCTATTATTTTGGAAAGCGTTATGGGCTGATTGCCTATGCGATTGCGGTGATTGGCGTGTTGCCTAGAATTGTAGGTGGTGCACATTGGTTGACCGATGTGGTTGTCGGTGGCGGCGGAATTACTCTGATCACCATGACGCTGGTGCTAGCTACCCCACTCGAGCGCAAGCTGTTCGGGCTTTTGTTTCCGTTCGCGGGCTGGTGTATGGCGATCTTCCGGAAGGTGCGACGTAAGCAGTGAGTCTTCCAACCACATGAGCATAGGTGCTGCTGTCCAAAGAAGTGCACACTTGACCGGTTTTTCCGGATAAATCTGCGCGACGATTGCCTGATAAATCGCCATCTGACGAAGGTAGGAAGTGGGCGCTTGACCTGAAGAGGAGGGCGCTATCCCTGTTTTATAATCAATGATCACCACGCGCGCCGGCTCGATCACCAGCCGATCGACTTGTCCTGAGTAGGGATGCGCTCTTACTTTGCCAACAATCGGCGTTTCTGCGCGTGAATTTGTACCAAAGAGGAAGGCATAGTCGGGATGTTCCAGAATTTTCAACGCAGTACGCAAAATATTCTGCTGTTCTGAGTCGGAAAGATTTGCTCCCTCCCGATGCAAATAATTTTTCCCCGCCTGTTCCCGCTGCGTGAGAGAAATTCCGGGAAGATATTGTAATAAAATATGGGTGAGCGTTCCGTGGGTGATTGCGCGGGATGTGGTGGAATCCAGAGGCGAAGAGAGGGGTGCTTTTGTTGCATGAGATGGCGTGAGTAATTCAGCTATACTGTCTGGCATTGCGGGATGTAAGAAATGCTTAGGCAGCACGATTTCCTGTGGCGTTGCTATCACAGTTTCTGCTCTTGTAGTGCCAAGCGCCGTTCCGTAAGCGGCACATGAGCTTTCCTCTTGCCATGCGAATGCAATACCATCCGAAGGGGCTTGCGCGCCTTGTGCCGTCAATGCCTTTTCAAGGAGCTTGTACCACGAACACTCGTGCAGGTTTTTATAAGGTGCCAAACCTCCCACATAAAGCCGATCCTCCGCACGCGTAAGTGCAACATACAGCAAACGCAGGGATTCTTCCTCATCGGCGTGTTTAACCGCGTCTTTAAGCTCTTTATAAAGCTCCGTATGTTCCTTGCTGTTTGCGGCCCACAAGGCAAGAGGCGGGTTCGCATTCCACAAAATGGGGCTTTTATTCCCCGCCCCGTTCGATGGCGGAGAGGTTGTATCAGGCAGGAACACAATTGGTGCCTGCAAACCCTTAGCGCCATGCACAGTGAGCACCCGTACCGCATTTCTTCCCTGTTCCGAATCGCGTTTAATATCTGACCGGTGATGTGCTATCCAGGCAAGGAATCCTTGTAGCGATGCCGTGTGCGTTTGTTCATATTCAAGTGCAAGATTAAGTAATTCTTCAAGCGGTTCATGGATGTCGTATCCAAGCCGTGCGGTTAGTGCTTTTTTCCCGCCTTTTCTATACAAAATATGTGACAGCAAAGCACAAGGAGAAAGCGCATCGGCCTCGCGTAAGAGATCGGAAAGATACTGGTGCGCATGCGTGTAGGGAGGGGTGATTTTATGAGATTGCAGGCGCTCCCAGAGGCTTGTTTTCCCACGATCATAACTTAAATCGAAAAGTGCTTTTTCGTCGAGGCCAACCAAAGGAGATTTAAGCACCGTTGCGAGGGTTAAATCATCTTGAGGCAATAGTAGGAATGATGACAGTGCAAGCACATCCATCACGGCCAACGAATCATGCAGTGCCACCCGATCAATTCCTGCTACCGGAATGCCGTGTTTCTTAAGCGCACCGACGAGCAAGCCCATCAACACTCCGCGCTTTCTGACCAAAATCATGATATCGCCAGGCGTAATCGCGCGAGCCTTGGTCTCTAACATCCGTCCTTCATCAAGCCAGGAGCGGATGGTTTTTGCGATATGTTCAGCCAATACGGTGTGAGGCGAAAATAATCCTGTCTGGGCAAGTGGCAAAGGCCAGGAAGAATCCTCGTCCTTGTCTTTTTCCTCATGTGAGGGATGCGGAACCAATGGCCAGAGTTCAACACGTCCCGGCTGTCCGGTACGATGAACGGCGTGAGAAATCGGTTCGGATGAGGAGGTCACTGCCCGGTGCAACGCCTCTTCCTTAAATACCTCATCCACAATATTTAACACCGCTTCTGTAGAGCGGAAGGAACGATCCAACACTAGCGAATGCCAGCCCTTTGCCGCCTCGTTGGCACGGTTGGAGAGGAGGTCATGCATCTGGGAAAATACCTTCGGATCCGCACCCTGGAAGCGATAAATCGATTGTTTTTCATCGCCCACAACGAACAAGGTCCGTTCTATATCCCGTGCGCTGGCGCCAACGAAAAATTCGCGGGTGAGGATATCGACCAGCTCCCACTGTTCGGGCGAGGTATCTTGCGCCTCATCGACCAGCAAATGGTCAATGCTGTTATCAAGTTTATACAACACCCACGGCGCAATGGATTCCTGAGATAAAAGTCGGACGCTTGCGCGGATGAGATCGCTGTAATCAAGCAGTCCACGGGCATGTTTCAGCGCATCATAGGCCTTAAGCAAAGCCTCGGCGATGATTAGCATATAGCCAGTGGAATGATAAAGCATCAGTGCCGTTTGGTGGCGGGAAAGGCGGAGCAATCGTTCTTGCTCGGTTAATATCCAGTCTGCCGCATTGGGCTCCGATTCCTGTCCTTTCTGGGTAAGGACATTTTGCAATTTTTTTGGTTCTTTTTGTTGTGTCAGAAATAGCCGTTCGTATTCGTCAAATGTACGGATCTTCTCTGCATCGGGTGCACTTAGCCATCGGGCAAGAATCTCAGCCAATGTTTTATTTGCAGCGCTCCCTTGTTCCATCGCAGCATGGATGCGGAGCAGTTTCTCTCGCGGAAGATCGGATATAAACGCATGCAGTAGCGTATCGTTTTGATCATCCAGAGGCGTTGGGTAGGGGAGTGCAAGCGCCTGGCATAAAGCTTTCATAGCGCCTTCACGGCCGGCATGGGTTTGCAATAGCCGGGCAATCTTATCGCGCTGCCCAATCATTTCCTGAAGGAATCCGGACATCCCATGCTCGGAGACACGCCAGGATAACGCATCCAACGCCTGTGCGACGTCTGGGCGATAGGTGGCATCTTCTGCTGTCTGATGCAGTAAGCGGCCGCGGACTTCACGCAAAAGCGCTGCGGTTTGAAGGTCATCCATGAGTTCAAAACCGGGTAAGATCCCTGCTTCCAAAGGGAAGCGCTGCATCAACGATTGGCAGAAGGCGTGGAGAGTCTGAATGCTAAGACCGCCCGGGAGATCCAGTATCTCGGCAAATAAGCGCCGCGCTTGGGGAAGGAGGGAGCTTTCTGGTGAAGCGCCGGTTAAGGCTGTGATATCGGCAATCAAGCGTTCATCGGATGCTGTGGCCCAAACTCCTAACTGGCGGTGGATACGCTCCCGCATCTCAGCAGCAGCAGCTTTAGTAAAGGTAAGGCAGAGGATTGCTCCGGGTTTTGCGCCCGAAAGGAGGAGCCGCAATACCCTATCAGTCAAAACTTTCGTCTTCCCCGTTCCCGCATTGGCGGATACCCACGCCGAATGGGAGGGGTTCGAAGCCAGGTTTTGCGTGATAAAAGAGGGGGGTAAGGTCACGGAATTGCCAGATTTTGCAAAAAACATCAAATATGGTTGACATCATGGCGCAAGATCACTATAGATGCAATCCCTTGATTTAGCCATCTTTCGTGGCAGAGGGTCTGTAGCTCAGGTGGTTAGAGCGCACGCCTGATAAGCGTGAGGTCGGAGGTTCAACTCCTCCCAGACCCACCATTCCTCTGATTAAAAGTCTCGATTATAGAGGCTATTAGCCTATTTCCCCTATTTTTATGACGTTACGGGGGTTGCGTCACCCCTCGAGATTTGCTATAATTCTTCTATTCCTATATATCGTATGGTTATTATATATTGCCCACTATATAGGGTATGAAGAGGCTTCCTTCTTCATCAAAAATATACGGTACACGTTATGACTACCATGACACTGCCTATTTTATCGTCGGACGCCGGATTGCATGCCTATATGCAAGAAATCCGCAAATTTCCTATGCTGGAACTCGAAGAAGAGCAGCGCCTTGCGAAACGCTGGGCGGATTTAGGTGATATTGAGGCTGCACATACGCTTGTGACAAGCCATTTGCGTTTGGTCGTGAAGATTGCGCAAGGCTTCCGTGGTTATGGTTTGCCGATCATGGAGCTGGTTTCCGAAGGCAATATTGGCCTGATGCAGGCAGTTAAAAAATTCGATGCGGAGAAAGGTTTCCGCCTTTCAACCTATGCAATGTGGTGGATCAAAGCATCGATCCAAGAATTTGTATTGCGTTCTTGGTCGCTTGTGAAAATGGGAACAACCGCCGGACAGAAGAAGTTGTTCTTCAACTTACGCCGGCTGAAAAATCGGTTGGAAGCGGTGGAAGGACGTCACTCGTTGCGCCCTGAAGATATTGAAGCAATTGCGCTTGAGCTGGATGTCTCCAAAGCAGAAGTGCTGGAGATGGATTCCCGCCTCTCACAATGCGACAGTTCGCTTAATGAATTGGTGGGCTATGATGATAGTGCGACCGAAAGGTTGGATCTTTTGGCGGCACCCGATAGCGCGCATGATGAAATGATCGCAGAACTCCAAGAACACGATTATCGCGCATTGCTCGTTAAAAAAGCGTTGGGAACGTTAAATGAGCGTGAGCGCGATGTATTGCTCCAACGCCGCATGCAAGAGCCTCCAACGACATTAGAGAAATTGGGTGAGGCTTATGGCGTGAGCACCGAGCGTGTGCGCCAGATTGAGGTGCGGGCGTTTGAGAAGCTGCAGAAAGCCGTCCAAACCCAAATGCTTCCTGTTAGTTAACGCCAGTGTCTTCTTCCTCACGATTTCTTTTAGCCTGTGATACCGCCAACGGCACCTGTTCTGTTGCGCTGATGGAATTGAAAGCCTCAGGCAATGTGTATGCCGTTGTAGTCGTAGAAGAATCTATTGAGCATGAGCATTCCAAACAGGCAGAACGCCTGATTCCCATGATTGAAGCGAGCTTACAGCAGAAAAATATAGGCTACGCGGATCTTTTTGCTTTGGCCGTATCGGTCGGGCCAGGGAGTTTCGCAGGCGTTCGTATAGGGCTTGCTGCAATGCGCGGCTTTACACTTGTATATCCCAAGCTTCCGCTTGTGGGAGTCAGCACGCTCGAAGCTCTTGCGGTTGGGCATAGTGATGCCACTCAAGAAAATATTCTGACGATCATCGATGCGCGGCGCGGGCAGGTATATGCACAGCATTTTGAAGTGGTGCAAGGAGTTCCTAATCCAAAGACAGAGCCAGCATTGCTGGATTATAACAAGGCGGCAGAGTTAGCAAAGCCAGGGTATAATGTGGTCGGGAATGGTGCGGTGCTGATTGCGCCGTTTTGTGTGGAGGGCGTGCAGATTATCCAAGAAAAAGGATTACCCACCGCCGCAGATATTGCAGAAGCTGCACGGCGTAGGGGATTTATCCATGATGGGTCTTCCGTCGCTCCGCTTTATATAAGATTGCCGGATGCGAAAGAGCAAATCATGCGCGCTGAGCCTGTTTAGAGCAGAAATGCTCTAGTATTCAGATACTATTGCCCCTGCGCAAGACTGAATCCCATTTCCCCGTCATAGAGATACAAATTCTCGGTCTTCGTAATATCGACACCGTGTGAAATGAGTGACTGCATAAGCGAAAGCACTTGCGCATGCGTGGTTTGCTTATCGCCGAGCGGCAAGAAACGCATCCGCCAGAAATCCCCAACGCCAGGATTATACATCGGATCCGGCCAAATCTTGAGTCCTCTCGTGCTGATAAGCTGAAGCTTAAGCGAGGCATTTTCGGTATATTCCTGAATCTTTTGTGCAAGGAAATCCACTGTTGGTACTTCCCACTGGATAAAAATATCAACACCCACCAGCTGCTTTTCTTCAATATGTGCAGGCGGTTCGATGTGTAAATGAAGCGGAAGGTGATCTTCCTGTTCATGCCGGTATTCAATGGGTGTGAAGGTCGAAGGCTTCTTATAAAGACGCTCAACCACGGCTTCGGCGAAATCCATAGTGCCGACTTTTTGTTTGCTGAATTCTTCGTTGTACATATCCACCGTATGGATACCTTCTTCAATCGTCGTAAGCCACGCATTATGGATACGGGTGGCGACTTCCGGCTGGCCGATATGCACCAACATCATAATCGCGCCATGTAAGAGCCCAGAAGGGTTTGCAATGCCTTCGCCTGCGATATCCGGCGCAGAACCATGGCTTGCCTCAAACATCGCATATTCTTCTCCGATATGAGCGCTGCCTGATAATCCCACAGATCCAGAAAGTGCCGATGCGACATTGGAGATAATATCGCCGTAAAGGTTTGATGTCACAACGATATCGAAAAGCTCTGGATTCGTGGCAATACGCGCACTTCCCATATCGACATTCATATGCTCGGATTCAATGCTCGGATGGCGTGCCGCGATTTCATCAAACACCTGATGGAAAACCCCATCGGTCATGCGCATGATGTTATCTTTACTAAAACAGGTGACTTTCTTCCGCTCATTGCGAAGCGCATAGTCAAACGCATAATTAATGATGCGCTGGCATCCCTTGCGGCTAACGAGCTTGAGGCACTGATAGATGCCCTGTGTTTGGCGGTGTTCTACACCGTTGGATAAATCTTCTTCATTTTCTCGAATCACCACCATATTCAGATTCGGATGGTTCGTTTTAACAAACGGATGGTATGCCACGCACGGCCTTACATTCGCATAAAGACCCATGCCGCGGCGAAGCGTGACATTGAGACTTCTAAAATTGCCTTGCATGGGCATGGTGACAGGGGATTTTAAGAGAACTTTATTCTGCCGGATGGTTTTCCATGCTGAATCGGCAATACCGGTCGGATGACCTTTGGTGTAAAGTTCTTCGCCGATATTAATCGTATGAATGGCAAGCTGTGCATCGGCTTCTTTCATGATATAGAGCACGGCTTCCATGATCTCTGGGCCAATGCCATCGCCAAATGCAACGGTAATATGGGTAGGTTGTGCCATGTATTATGCCTCTTTGAATCTTGGCGGAATCGAATGCTTACATTTACCGCATATGCAGAACAAAGAACAGCGTAAACAGTCTGCGGGCGGTTTCGAAATCAAGTTTCGCGCGCTCGCCGATACATTCCAGGAGTAATTCCGCGCCTTCATTATGAAGTCCGCGGCGCCCCATATCAATTGCCTCAATTTTACTCCGATCAAACGCATTTTCAATAGCCTGATGGTAGCTTTCACAAATGAGCTCGTAATCTTTCATGAGGCGACGAAACGGCGAAAGCGGGATCGAGAGGCTTGCTAAAATTTCGGATGTTTTGACCGAAATATCGATGATCATATGTCCTCCTTCCACCGATAGGAGAAGATGATATGGACCCGCATGCGAGGCAAGCGTCAGATGATTTTCTTTAAGCAATTCTTCAATCGCGCGGTCAACTTCATTTTTATGTCCAGCATGGCGCAAGGGAATCGTATGCGGAGCTAAGGTAATACTCGCGATGGTATCCGTATCGCTCATGAGGGATTGCGTATCGTGATCGATAAAGCGTGCGCACCCAACCCTTCCGCTTCCGCAAGCAGCCGTGTGGATTCCGCCAGTGCGCGGAAGGAATTTTCCGTGCAGGCAATCATCGAGGTGCGCTTCAAGAAATTAAACACCGAAAGTCCAGAAGAAAACGCAGCCGTGGAGGCTGTCGGCAATACGTGGCTTGGGCCGGCGGTATAATCGCCGATCGCTTCTGGAGTATAGCGTCCTAAGAAAATTGCGCCAGCGTGACGCACACGGGAGGCCAGCGCTTCTGGGTTATCAATCGCAAGCTCCAAATGTTCGGTCGCGATTTGATCAATCAAAGGTAGCGCAACGTCCCAGTCTTTAACGATAATCACCGCACCATTATTTTCCCAGCTTATCCGTGCAATTTTTTCGCGTGGCAAGGTGCGGAGCAAGCGTTCGACTTCCGCAATGACCTTATCGCCAAACGCTGCATCGTTGGTAATGAGGATAGAGCGCGCAGCGGTATCATGCTCTGCTTGGGAAAGAAGGTCAGCAGCAATCCAAGAAGGATTACTTTTATTATCGGATACCAGCAGAATTTCCGAAGGCCCTGCGATCATATCAATCCCGACCACGCCAAAAAGCTGCCGTTTGGCGGCTGCGACATAGGCATTGCCTGGACCCACGATCATATTCACGGGCTTAATTGTTTGCGTACCATACGCCAAAGCGGCAATGGCTTGCGCACCACCGACGGAATAAATCTCGTTAATCCCGACGATATGGGCGGCTGCAAGTACGAGTGGATTAAGTACGCCATCTGGTGCCGGAACAACCATTGCAATGCGGGATACGCCAGCGACTTTGGCAGGAATCCCATTCATCAATACGGAGCTTGGATAAGACGCCAATCCACCTGGAACATAAAGCCCAGCAGCATCGACAGAACTCCAGCGAAAGCCAAGCGTAGTGCCGGTTTCATCGGTATAGCGTTTGCCCTCAGGCATTTGCCCTTCATGGTATTTCGTGATGCGCGAAGCCGCAAGTTTTAGTGCTTCGATAAGTTTAGGATCGCATGCGTCATAGGCTTGTTTGATTTTCGCGGGATTAATCCGAAGCTCCGCCGGAGCAGTAATTTTTACGCGGTCAAAGCGGTTGGTATATTCAATCAGCGCATCATCGCCACGGGTGCGAATATCTTCCACAATCGCAGCCACGGTCGCATTGATTTTTGGATCATTCTCCAGCTTATCGCTAAGCAATGTCCGAAACTCTTGCGTGAAGCCAGGTGAGGCGGCGTTTAACACTCTAACCATGGAGTTTCTCCACCGCCTTGCGGAATTCCTCGATCAACCCGCTGACCACATCCGAACGGGTTTTATAGGCAATCCGGTTCACAATTAGCAGCGATGAGACATCCGCGATTTTTTCAATCTCGACCAGACCGTTTTCTTCCAATGTCCGGCCAGAGCTGACCAGATCCACAATCCTGCGGCATAAGCCCATTTGTGGGGCGAGCTCCATCGCGCCGTTGAGCTTAATGCACTCGGCCTGTACGCCACGTTTGGCGAAATGTTCTTTCGTGGCGCGCGGATATTTCGTCGCGACGCGAATGTGGCTCCATTGGACAGGATCATCTTCCTCTGCAAGTGCTTTGGGTTCCGCAACCGAAAGACGGCATTTCCCAATGTGTAAATCCAGCGGTGCGTAGATATCGGGGTTGTCAAATTCCATAAGCACATCCCGGCCCGCAACGCCAATTTGTGCGGCGCCGAATGCCACAAAGGTGGCGACATCGAAACTTCGCACCCGGATAATCGAAAGATGTTCCCGGTTGGTCGCAAAGCGCAACTGGCGGGAGTCTTTATCGAAAAAGGCAGGTTCAGGGGTTATGCCAACGGCCTTTAGCAGGGGCAGGAGCTCTTCAAGTATTCGCCCTTTGGGGACGGCCATCGTAATCGTTTGGGTATCGGGTGTCACGGTGCTATTATTCTTAAGTCAAACAAGAGCACTAGCATACCGCCGAATCGGCAAGAAGGCAAGAAGCCCCTGGAACATACTTATCTGCCGGTGATTCTGTTGTCGATTCCGTTCCTCGAATCCTCATGTACCTTAAAATACACTCCGGTTCTGCGGGCGTAATCTCCTCACAATCCCTCGGCATCTAAGTCCTTCCAGGGGCTTCGGAAGGGATTTGCGTCCAGCCCCGATATGGCGTATAAGGAATTCCTGACCTAACCGTAGAAAGATAAGGGGTTTTTGATGTCGATCCTCCAGATATTGCTGGGTGTAGTGTTGTTATATGGTGGCGCAGAGGCGCTGATGCGGGGGGGAGTGGTCCTTGCTCAGAAATTCAGGCTTTCCACTCTGCTGACAGGCTTTTTGACCGTGGGATGTGGGGTATCTCTACCGCAATTGGTGGTGGTGCTGCATGCTGGCATGACCGAACATTTCGACTTAGCTCTGGGAACGGTTGTTGGCAGCAATATTGCGAACGTACTGCTGGTGCTGGGGGTTTCATCCATTATCTGCCCGATGGTAGTGGAAAAGAAAGTTGCCGAATTTGATGGGCATTTCCTCGTGATGATGACGTTTATCCTGGCATTTATTGCCTGGGCAGGTCAGGCGATTAACCCGGTGGAAGGATTGCTCCTCCTCATTTTCCTCCTGATTTATACACTGCTTGCCTTTTTCCTTGCCCGGAAACAGCATGATGCCATTGCAGCAGGACAGGTACAGCTTAAGGAAGGGGAAGTACTAGGGCGGGTTGTGACCCTCCCGTTGGCAGGTATGATGGCAGGAGGAGGTATCGTAGCATTATTAGTGGGTGCTTATGTTCTGGTTCGGGGAGTAATAGGGCTCTCTCAATGGTTTGCTCCTGAAGGCACGGTAGCCTTGACGATAGTGGCGCTGGGGACGTCTGTGCCGGCATTGATGACCGCTCTTATGGCTGCGCGTCGCAAGCAGGAGGGCGTGGTAATCGGGACGGTACTTACGAGCAATATCTTCAATATCGCAGGAATTTTAGGGATCACGGCATTTATGGAGGGTATCTCGGTCTCGGCAACATTTCTGGCATTCGATATTTGGGTCATGGTGGCAACGGCGTTTTGCCTCTTTTTGATCATGAAAGCACGTGGGAAAATTGACCGCATCACCGGCGCTGCGCTGGTGTTAGGATACATTGCATATGTGGGCTGGCAGTTTAGTTAAATATGCGGTATAACAAGCCTCGCCTCATTTTAAGGAGTACATCTCTATGCGTCTGATCCCTTTGCACCTTATTCCCTCGGGAACCAAGATTGATTTCTTAGGTAAGCGATGGTTTGCCTTTATTTTTTCCATTGTGACAACCCTTGGAACCTTGGGGCTCATTGGCACGAAAGGATTTAATTTCGGGATCGATTTTACGGGCGGCATCGTGATGGAGCTCCGTTTCACGGAAGAAAATCCGGATATTGCAGCGTTACGCGACTTGTTATCTGAAAACATTGAGGGCGAAATATCCTTGCAGTATTTTGGTTCTGAGAAAGATGTGCTCCTCCGGATCCAAGAAAAAGAGGAAATAGGCCAAGATGGCACGGCTTCTGCGACCGTACTGAAAGTGAAAGAGCTTTTGGCCAAAGAAGTAAGTCCTTCGATTGATTACCGAAAAGTGGATTATGTGGGACCGCAGGTGAGTGAGGAGTTACTGCGCTCCGGCGCGCTTGCCATGGTGCTCTCGTTTTTGGGGATCATGCTTTATGTCTGGTTCCGGTTTGAGTGGCAGTTCGGAGTGGGAGCGATCATCGCGCTGCTCCATGATGCGATACTCACGGTGGGATTTTATAGCTTGATGGGGATCGAGTTTAACCTTGCATCCGTTGCGGCCGTATTAACGGTCGTCGGTTATTCGATCAACGATTCCGTCGTGATTTACGACCGGATCCGCGAGAACTTACGCAAATACAAAAAGAAGCCAATTGATCAACTCTTAAACGAAAGCATCAATGAAACCCTATCGCGTACCATTCTGACCGTCAGCACCACCGTATTTGCGGTAATCGCGCTGATTCTCGTGGGAGGGCCAGTGATCCAAGGGTTTAGTTTGGCGCTGTTGTTTGGTATCGTCGTTGGGACTTATTCCTCGATTTATGTCTCTGCGCCAATTTTGATTTACCTCAATATCCGCAAAGTGGATGTGACACAACCTGGCAAAGAAGCGCATGTCTAAAGGGCAATGTACCCTCGCGGCCGTAAGTGATGTGCCTATGTACGTAGTTCGGCATACGAAAACCTGCCCTGACCATCTGAAAGGAAGCGTCCTGGCGCTTGGGAATTTCGACGGGGTGCATCGCGGGCATCAGACAATCCTCAAGGCCGTTAAAGAGAAGGCAGAAGCGCTTGATGCGCCCGCGGCGATCATGACCTTCGAGCCGCATCCGCTCGCACTACTTAAACCTGAGGCGGCGCCTTCAATCCTCACACCTTTGCGACAAAAACTTGGGCTATTTCTGAGCCTCGGCATGGATATGATCGTGGTGCAGCGATTTTCCCGTGTATTTTCGGAACTTTCGGGAGAAGAGTTTGTCCGGAAAGTGTTGTTTCAGGAATTAGCTGTCCAGCATTTGGTGATCGGGCATGATTTCATTTTTGGCCATAAACGTAGCGGGAATGCGGAGCTCTTAAAGCGTTTGGCGGCGGAAGAAGGAATTGGTTTTACCCAGTTAGCCGCGCAAGGAGAGGAAGATACGGTATTCTCGTCGACAAAAATCAGAGCGCATCTGGCAGCAGGGAACGTTGAGGTGGCCGCAAAACTGCTGGGACGTCCCTATGCGATTCAAGGCCGGGTGATCAAAGGCGCTGGCCAAGCGGGACAAGCATTAGGATTTCCTACTGCGAACATTCGACTGAAGCGGAGTTGTACGGTGCCTTATGGTGTTTATGCCGTCAGCGTGGCAATCGAAGGGGAGTCGCAGTGTTATCAAGGTGTTGCAAATATCGGCGTAAAACCCACTTTTGGGCTAGCAGAGCCATTGCTCGAGGTGCATCTGTTTGATGTAAATCGCGATATTTATGGTAAACATATAGAGGTAAATCTGCTAACATTCCTTCGGCTCGAGCGTAAATTTGAGACGATAGAGGCCTTAAAGGCACAAATCGCGCGGGATGCAGACGCTGCCCGTACATACAACATAAAGTCATAGGATGTTTATGAGCTATCGAACCGCTGGAGCGTTTATCGCATTGCTGGTGCTGGTGTTTGACCAATGGAGCAAATGGTATGTGTTTGGGTATTTGGAACAGCATGGTTCTCCCATTGAAGTGCTGCCCTTTTTTAACCTGGTGCATGTGGAAAACCGGGGCATCAGCTTTGGCATGTTTAACGATCACGACTACAGTGCGCTGATCTTCTCATGTATTGGGGGGGTGATAACGATTATATTGTTTTTCTGGTTGAATCGAGCTAAAACCGTTCCCTTGAGCCTAGGGCTTGGATGTATTATCGGTGGAGCGGTAGGAAATATCATCGATCGTATACGAATGGGAGCGGTTGCGGATTTCCTCGATTTCTATTGGGGTCAATACCACTGGCCAGCCTTTAACATTGCGGATTCGGCGATTTTTATCGGAGCAGTGTGTCTGGGATTAGATGCAATACTCGAAGCGCGTGCCGAGAAATCCCAACAGAAACTGCATAAAGAATCGCACTAAGATAGTGTCGACAAGAGGTGGAAAATGTGACGAAAATGGAGGTTTGTGAGCCGCGAAATGAGCGTACATAGAGGTACGTGACATGAGCAGCACAACAAAACAGCCATTTGCAGTCCATTAAACGTCTCTTGTCGATACTATCTAAGATACACTGCCTAATAATTCTACAAGGAAGGGCATTACAATGAAATACCGGTTAAGAACAAACCTTTTTGCGTTATCGGCTATGCTGATGGCAATCCCCCTGATGTCGGGCTGTAGCTCAGATGTAAAGCGCGCTTTGGGTGTCAATACCACCGCACCGGATGAATTTGCGGTGATGTCGCATTCGCCATTGAGTATCCCGCCAACCTTCTCGTTGCGTGCCCCAGAGGAGCCTGTACTTAAAGTAGAAGAACGTTCGGCAATTCAAGAAGAAGCAAAAAAGGCCCTGTTCTCAGATAATACAGAAGGAGAAAAACGTCCATCTCACGGCGAGAATACGTTGATAACCAAGGCTGGGGGAGAAGCAGAAAAAGATATCCGTCTGATCCTGGCGGAAGAATATGCTCGGCGTAAAGAGGAAAAAAGTAAGGGAGTCAAACGCTTTACCAGTATGATTCCATGGATAGGGAATAAAGAGGACGTAATCAATGCGGCAGCAGAGCGCGAACGTCTTCAAGAAACCCTCTCAAAGGGTGCATCCAAGGATGAAAGGGAAAAATCAGGTTCAGAAAAAGGGGCATAATCTTCCCTATTACTCTGTTCTTGAACCCCTAGATAAATGAGTTTCCTTGTGCGTCGTCGTTTACTTTTACCCATTATCTTCGTATGCCTGCTTGGTATTATCGGTGTGGTATTCTTGGTCGGGAATATCCTTAGTCCCAGCACAGAGAAGCCAGAAACCTTCGTGCTTTCCAATGGGATGCAAGTCATTGCCATCCCTATTCACAAGGTGCCCGCAGTATCGCATATGGTGTGGTATAAGGTCGGAGCACTCGATGAACCACCAGGAAAATCAGGTATTGCCCATTTCCTTGAGCATTTGATGTTTAAAGGCACCGAAAAATTTGGGCCTGGAGAACTCACCAAGCGTGTGGCAAGCTATGGAGGCGATGATAACGCTTTCACAGGAGAAGACTATACGGCTTATTACCAGGATGTACCGGTTGATAAGTTACCGCTCGTGATGGAGTTGGAAGCCGATCGGATGCGTGGACTATTGTTGGATCGTAATGATGTGATGACCGAGCGCGATGTAATCCTAGAGGAACGCCGTTCACGTACGGATAACGTGCCGGCAAGTCTGTTGGTCGAAAAAATGCGCCATAGCCTTTTCCCCGATCACCATTACGGTATCCCGGTCATCGGATGGAAAGAAGAGATGGAGGAACTTACGCGCGAAGATGCGCTGAAAATGTATGAAACCTATTATAGTCCGAATAATGCGATTCTCGTGGTGGCGGGTGATATTACGGTGAGGCAACTGAAGAAACTAGCAGAAAAATACTACGGGGATATCCCGCAAAGCACAATCCCTCCGCGGGTTTTGCCAGAAACATTGGGGCCGGTAACCGCATCGTTATTGGTGCATAAAGATCCGCTTGTCACACGCCCGGAATGGATGCGTTATTACCGAGCGCCTAGCAAGAAGTGGGGAGACACCCATCGGACCGAAGCACTTGAAGTGCTTTCACAAGTGTTAGGTGGTGGCGAGACAAGTCGTCTTTACAAGACTCTGGTACTCGATCGCCAAATTGCAGTGAATGCCGGTGCAGGCTATAGCGATTTAGCCTTGGGCCCAAGCGTTCTTGCACTCTATGCAATACCCAAAGAGGGTACTTCCTTGCAAGCTCTTGAGAAGGGGGTTGAAGAGGTTATCGCTACCTTGATAAAAGAAGGGATAGCAGAAGATGAACTGCGTCGGGCGAAGACTGTATTAAAAGCCGATGCGCTTTATGGGCGGGATGGATTTAAAACACAAGCGCTGCTCTATGGGGAAGTTGCCGTCTTAGGCCTCCCTATGGATTATGTAGAGGCATGGCCTTCGCGGATTGACCTAGTGAAATCCGAGGATGTACTCGATGCGGCGCGTGTGGTGTTAGCAGAAGAAAATGAGGTGACGGGGTATCTCATGCCGGATAAAAGCAAACCAGGTGCAGCAAAGCAGTCGGCGATGATGCCAGATGCAATGGGAGCAGGGGATAGCCATGTTCGGTAAATCGTCATTTCGGTCTGTAGTATTGTTTCTCGGTGTGCTGGTGCTCGCACCGTTTGCTGCTTTGGCGACCGACATTAAAGAAATTGCCGGCAAAGATAATACGCGCATCACCGCATGGGCAGTTGAAGAGCATAACCTTCCGATTGTGTCCATCACCCTTGCCTTCAAAGAGCAAGGAGCGGCCTATGATCCTGTGGGCAAAGAGGGGCTTGCGTATCTCTTTGCTAATTTGTTAGATGAAGGGGCGGGGACGCTGAACCAACTGGATTTTAATAAAGAACTTGAAGGACATGCCATTCAGCTTGGATTTGAGATTGATCATGATACCTTACTTGTCCGGATTAAAACCTTGTCAGAACATCTGGATAAAGCGTTAGAATTGACGCGCCTGGCATTGACCGAACCGCGTTTTGATCCAGAAACCGTTGCTCGGGTGAAGACACAAATTACCTCCATGATTGCCAAGAAAGAAGAAAGCCCGGAGCATATGGCGCAGCTTTTATGGCAGAAGGAAGCCTATGGGGAGCATCCATACGCGCGCCCTGTTTATGGAAAAAAGTCCAGTATTGATGGGATTACGGTAGAAGATCTGCATGCATTCTTGCGGCGGGTACAAAAATCTCCAACGGTGTATATGACGGTGGTGGGGGATATCACGAAAAAAGATGTTGTCCGGATACTTGATGGAGAATTTGCAAAGATTGTCGATCCTACGACAGAAGCGTTGCCGCCGCTGGGTGTTGCAAAGGTGCGTGAGGCGGATCCCGCAAAGCCTTTTACGTTGGATTATCAAGTGCCTCAGGCGGTTGCAATTTTTGGATTTGAAGGGATTGGGCGTAAGAATCCAGAGTTTTACCCGGCGTATCTGCTCAACTATGTGCTAGGCGGCGGGTCGTTTGATTCTCGGCTAATGAAAGAAGTTCGTGAAAAGCGCGGTCTTGCCTATTCCGTGTATACCTATCTGGATATGTACCCGAGCGGCGGTGCAATTAAGGGCTATGTGGCCACAAAGAATGTCCATATAGCCAAATCGATGGATGTCATCAGCAAGCAGATTGGTCGTATGCAAAACGAGGGAATTACGGCAGAGGAATTGCAGCAGGCGAAAGATTATTTGCTAGGATCATTGCCAATTAAACTCAGCAGCAATGATGCGCTTGTGGGTTATCTCATGAGCATGCGGCTGGAAGGATTGCCCAGAGAGTTTATGGATCAGCGCAATGGGTTGATTCAGAAGGTAACGCTAGAGGATGTTAATCGTGTGGCGAGACAGTTGCTCCGGTCGGAAAATATGTTGGTTGTCCAGGTGGGTGGTGCTGTTGAGGGTGTAAGTAAAGCACGTTAATTCCGTGCTAAATAACCCGTAGCTTGCTCTAATAATGCGCGAATAGTCTCCGCAACGGGCTCTTCTTTTTTCACCATACCAACGCTTTGGCCGGCCATCAACGAACCCATCTCCACATCGCCTTCAATCACGGCACGGCGAAGAGCTCCCGACCAGAAATGTTCGATCTTTAGCTGCGCTTCTTCTTTGCTTAATTTGCCCAAACGGAATTCCTGGATCATATCCATCTGTACTTGCATAAATTTTCGGCTGCCTTCATTCTGGATCGCACGTACCGGGATCACAGGGAATTCAGGGTCTAGCTGAACCGAAGGAACTGCATCGCGCGCTTGTGCGCGGATAAAGGCTTTTTTGAAATTAGGATGTGCAATGCTTTCCGATGCGCAGACAAAACGTGTGCCGAGTTGGCAACCGCTTGCACCCATTTTAAGGTAAGAGGCAATCGTCTCGCCACGTCCAATGCCGCCTGCCACAAAGATAGGCACGTCTTTGTGCATCTCCGGCAGAATTTCCTGCACGAGGACAGAGGTCGATACCGGGCCGATATGGCCGCCCGCTTCCATGCCTTCAATCACAATTGCTTCGGCACCTGCGCGCACAACGCGTTTTGCAATCGCAACGGCCGGGGCAAAGCAAAGGACATGCGCAAATTCGCGGATTTTCACGATGGTTTCGCCTTTAGGCAATCCACCTGCAAGCACCACATGTGATACCTTTGTTGCACGGCATACATCAACCAATTTATCGAGGTCAGGATGCATCGTGATGAGATTAACGCCAAAAGGTTTTTGCGTAAGGGCTTGTGTGGCCAGAATTTCTTTCTCAAGCAATGCAGGTGTCATAGCGCCGCAGGCAATTACACCAAAGCCTCCTGCATTGGAAATAGCAGAAACGAGATGATGGTCGGATACCCAGCTCATAGCTCCGCCTAGGATCGCGTATTCGCTACCTAAGAAATCGGTCCCGCGTTTCCAGAGGGAGTGTAGTTTGGCGTGGCCGTCTGTCACGTGTGTTACCTTGTGGTTTCCCTTGTGTGAAAAGGAAAATCCAAAATTTATGCCGCCTTATCTGGAGCATCCAGCCCATAAGCCGTATGGAGTGCACGAAGCGCGATATCCGTGTACTCTTCTTTAATCAACACGCTGATTTTAATTTCAGATGTGGTGATCACCAAGATGTTGATCCCTTTTTCGGCAAGCGTAGAGAACATTTTTTGTGCAATGCCCGCATGGGAGCGCATACCCACCCCAATTACAGAGACTTTCGCAACACCATTATCAAGAAGTAATGTCTTAAAGCCAATTTTTTCTTTTTGGTTATCAAGCACCGCTTTCGCGCGCTCGGCATCCGTACGTGCAACGGTAAAGGTCATATCCGTATGCTCGCCCGTCTCAGAAATATTCTGAACGATCATATCCACGTTAATCTCGCCATCGGTCAGCGGTGCAAATATTTGCGCAGCGATGCCTGGCTTGTTTGGCACGCGGGTGAGCGTAATTTGCGATTCGTTGCGGCTATAGGTAATGCCGGTGATTAAATGTCGTTCCATAACTTCCTCTTCATCCACTAATAACGTTCCTGGAATATCGCTGAAACTCGAGAGCACCTGTACGCGGACATTATGCTTCATGGCCATCTCAACGGACCGTGTTTGCAACACTTTCGCACCCTGAGAAGCCATTTCCAGCATCTCCTCATAGGCAATTTTCTCTAATTTTCGTGCTTGCGGGACAAGCCGTGGATCGGTGGTATAAACCCCATCCACATCGGTATAAATATCACAACGATCGGCTTTTAGCGCGGCCGCAAGGGCAACCGCAGAAGTATCAGATCCACCTCGGCCTAACGTAGTAATCCTGTTACTGCCTGGGTCAATGCCTTGGAATCCCGCCACAACCGCTACTTCCCCGCGCGCAAGCGATTGTTTAAGGTCGGTTGCGTCAATATCTTCAATCCGCGCTTTACTGTAAACCTGATTGGTTTTTAAACCCAATTGCCAGCCAAGCCAGGAACGCGCTTTGATACCCATGGATTGCAAAGTGAGTGCAAGCAAGCCTGAGGTTACCTGTTCACCGGAGGAAACGACCGAGTCATATTCCGCCAAGGATTCATCGCTGTGAAGCTTCGAAACCTGTTCTGCCCAGGCCACCAATTGGTTGGTAGTGCCTGCCATTGCTGAAACCACGACCGCAACCTGGTTGCCTTGTTCGATCTCGCGTTTTACTTTGTTGGCAACGTTCCGGATGCGTTCAATATCCGCAACGGAAGTTCCTCCAAATTTCTGTACTATCAGTGCCATAATGTTAGGATACGTAAATTCTTATAATCAAAAGATTTTCCTGGCCTTCTGGGTGAAGGCCGGGTATTTTTTTAATACGGTTTTGTTGAAATGTCTATGAAAATCCATAAAAAATAGTTCCTTAAACATAAGGACAGCGAGTTTTACTATGCCAAACACCTCCCATGCACTCAGTATTGACCCGCAGGAAGTCGAGAAATTTTCTAAAATGGCGGAAAGCTGGTGGGATGAAACAGGCGCATTTGCACCACTTCACCGTTTTAATCCGGTGCGTATTGCCTATATCTGCAACCAGATTAAGGCTTCTGGTTTGGCACCTCAAGGAGTTCCTCCCCAAAACGCACTTTCCGGCCTGAAACTCCTCGATGTGGGTTGTGGGGGAGGGTTGCTTTCGGAACCGATGGCAAGGCTGGGAGCTACCGTGACCGGCATTGATGCTTCGGAGAAAAATATCGCCGTTGCTTCTCACCATGCGAAGGAAGTGGGGCTAGTGATTGATTATCGTGCGACCAGTGCAGAAAGTTTGGCGGATACTGGGCAACAGTTTGATGTGGTGCTGGCGATGGAAATTATCGAGCATGTGGCGGATGTGGAAAGCTTCCTGACAAGCTGTACCCGTCTCGTTAAACCCGGCGGGCTCTTATTCGTGGCCACGATGAACCGGACGGTGAAAAGCTATATGTTGGCGATTGTGGGAGCGGAATATATCCTGCGCTGGTTGCCTAAAGGCACGCATGATTGGAAAAAGTTTCTAAAACCCTCCGAGATTGCTTCGACCTTACGGCATGAGGGGATGGCATTACAAGCTGTTCAGGGAGTGGGGTATAACCTCTTAGACAGCACCTGGCACCTCGTGAACGATACTGGGGTTAATTATATTCTCTCTGCCCGAAAATAGCGCTCCCGATGCGGATATAGGTCGCGCCACACGCAATGGCAGCTTCATAGTCCCCGCTCATTCCCATGCTCAGCTCCGATAACCCGTGCTCTGACGCCAGGGTGCGAAGTAAGGTAAAATGGGGAGTCGGGTCTTCCTCCACAGGAGGGATGCACATCAGCCCAATCACGGGAAGCCCCAGTGTATCACGGCAAAAGGGAATAAAGCGGTTCGCCTCTTCGGGAAGAATGCCTGCTTTTTGAGGTTCTTTGCCGGTATTCACCTGAATCAGGCATTTGGGATATTTCCCTTGTTTCTCCATCTCTGTTTTGAGTGCTACTGCCAGCTTTTCCCGGTCCACTGTATGGATAACGTCAAACAACGCAACGGCTTCAGGGGTTTTATTGGTCTGTAGCGGCCCGATGAGATGTAACTCCACATCCGGGAATTTTGCACGTAAACCCGGCCATTTTTGTAAGGATTCCTGAACCCGGTTCTCCCCAAATACCCGTTGTCCGGCCTCTAATGCATCAAGGATAATCTCTGCAGGGTGGGTTTTGCTAACGGCCACTAATGTAATATCGGAAACAGGCCGGCTTGCAGCCCGTGCCGTCGTAGTGATATGCTCCTGTAGCGCAAGGAGGTTGTTCGCAATGGAAGGGGTGGTTAGGGGGGCTATCGGCATCGTAAATAGGTGGCTTCGCTAATGTAAGGCTGTAGGATAGCATCCTCCTATCCTCACGGCAAGGCCTCTGGTAGGGGAGAAATATCCCCAAGAAAGCGCCTCCGATTCAATATATTAACACTTTAATAACACAAAATTCCTTATACTAGTAGAGGGAAGCTCTTTTAACACATGGCTACCATTATGATTGGGCAGAGAATTTGCTATGGCATTGACAGATAAAGAGAAAAAGGATCTTAGGACATTTATTGATCTCGTATTCAAACAAATCTGTGAATCGGTATCTCCGCAAGTTGCCATACAGATTTTTGAATATGTGATTGATTTTTCGTATCCTACGCCCGTCTTTGCGATCAAAATCCAAGGGATTATTGAAAGCAATAAGACTGCTATCAAAAATACCAAAACCACCATGATTCTCATCCAGCAGTTGGCTATGGTGCGTGCAGAAATGGCGGTAGATAGCGACCGTGCCCGTTCTTCCCGTGAGGTGCTTATTGAGTATAGTTCAAAGCGGGTGAGGGAATTAAAGGGGTATTTGGAACGTGTGGCGGGGAAGGTCGTTACCCAAGAGCAAAGCGGGGGCGAGCTTTCCAAAGAACGCATCGCTGAAAAAGTAGAGCGGGAGCGTAGGGCAGAGAAAATTCAACAGGATATTACGGAAATTGATGCCAAAATCGTCTCTGAAGTATCATTGAACACCGCAATCGATATTTTTATGAGCCTGACGAATTTAGAGATATCACATCTACAGTTTCATGAAAGTGTCGCCATTTCATTAAGTAAAGACCCGCCGATCCATGGCATGGAAAGCATCCAGAGCGCACTCGAAGCAATGGATCACCTGCGTACTGCTATGGAAAATGGCACCAGTGAAAGTCACAATATTAAAGGGCGGGTGTATGATTATTTTTCCGAGCGTATTGATCACCTGATTGAAGATCAGGCTACAAAGGAATATGAAACATTAAAAGCACAATCCAGCCAAGGGAAAAAGGAGAAAGAAGAATTTGAGCGCATGAAGCGGGAGCTGCTTCAGGAGGATCATGAACGTAAATTGGAGGAGCGCCGGGAGAAACGACTTAAGGAGCAAGAGCGCCAGAAAAAACTCCATGAGGAGCTGCAAAGTAAACACGATCAAATGATCGAAGAACGTAAGGGCGTTAAGGAAGAGCGTGAAGAAGAAAAGCAGCTGATGCAGCGGGTGTTGCAGGAGAAATACGAAAAAGAACTCCAGGAACGCAAAGCGGAAAAAGAGCAGGGAAAAATCCAGATGCATCTGATGCAGGAAGAGCGGCAGCGCCGGCATGAAAAAGAAGTGGAAGAACGCCGATACGAGAAAGAACAAGAAAAAGTGCAAATGGAGAAAGTACGGGAAGACAAGCAGCAGGAGTATGAAGAGCGCCACAAAAAGTTTGAGCAGGAAAAAGTATTCCTAAAATTAAAAGCGAAAGCCGATGCACTTAAAAAGAAGCTATTGCAGGAACAACAATATCAGCAACGCCAATCAAAAAAACAAAGTGAAGAAGCGAAAAGACGAGAGCGGGTGATTCTTTTACAGCAAGAACGCCGCCGTCAGGAGCGTGCTCGTCAACTTCCTAATTCTTCAGAATCATCAGGCAATGGCGATAAAGAACCGATTTCCTAATTACAATCGTATCCATTTTCCATTTTGATAGATACTGTCACATCCTAAGCGTTTCGCTTCTTTTTTCGGATCGCTTGCGTCATCCAATGCCATGACGGTAGTTAGGTGATGTTCTTGCTGTAAGCTTTCCAAGTGGTTGCGCGGCGTATCCCCGGTCACATACACCCGTTTAGGTGAAGGCTGTGAGGGAAGTACGCGTAGTAGCGTATCGACATAAAGCGTTCCGCCGACCGCTTCCGTTGATTCAATCAGGTAGCGTCCGCCCCGTGCAATCTCCAGCGGCTGAACGGTAGAGAAGAGCGAGAAGCATACACCGGTGTGGTACTCAAACCCCCGATATTCCACAAGATCTGCCGTAATCACCAGGGTAGGGCGTGCAGCTTTCACATAACCGATAATCGCTTTGAACTGATCTCTCAAATTTTTTGCGGTCTGAGGCAATGAATAGCGGTCAAGCGTTTCGCATACTTTTCCTGCATCCGAAGGCGAGGATGCCAGTGCAGTCAAGACTTCCAGTGCTTTTCCACCGTGTTTGGTGACGCCTGCGATATCTTTTTTATCCAGCAAACGCTGAATAACTTCTTGTTGTTCAAGCGATATGCCTGCCGCTTCCATAATCATAGGAGTAAGGCGTGGCAAGGTGAAATCCAAAGTAATTTCGGTAACGCCGGCTTTTTCCAGTGCTTCAACCATGGTCAGCACAATATCCGCATCGGCGCGCGGTGAGGTGATATCTATAAGCTCAATCCCGGCTTGCGTCTGCTGCCGTTTGGAAGAGGCATGTTGCCCGGTAATGGAAAGTACTTCTCCCACATAAGAAAGCCGCAAAGGCTTGGGTAAATTCGCTAAGCGAGTGGTCGCAATCCGTGAAATCTGAGGCGTAATATCCGCCCGAACGCCCACCATCTGGCGGGAGAGTGGGTCAAGAAAGCGAAAGGTTTGGTTCTCGAGCGCCTTGCCAGAACCCGCAAACAGGGTGGTTTCCCCTTCGACCAACGGAGGATAGACCGGATCATAGCCGCAGGCCTGAAAATGGCCGGAAATTCGTTCTAATGCCATGCTTTTAAGCGCAGCTTGTTCAGTGAGAATATCGTAAAATCCGGAAGGGAGAAGGGCGCTTTCAGGCATCATCAGTACTTGTAAATTGGGCTGGTTCTGTCACAATAGCCAGCGATATCTCGTATTGGCTCCAAGGGTAACCACTATGGCACAAATCTCGAAATCTGCAATCGGTAAGTTAAGCTTTGAAGAGGCGTTGGTGAAGCTCGAAGAGGTGGTAGGCCGCTTAGAAGGCGGGAAAGAGAACCTTGAATCGGCGCTGGAATACTACACTGCCGGCACGCTGTTGAAGGCCCATTGCGAAAAGAAGCTAGCCGAAGCGAAGCTCACAGTGGAGAGAATTGCGGCAGGAAATACCACTTCCAAAGGCGCTGACGAGGACGAATAGTCCCACTTACACGACTTTTTCTAAACAATGAGCGATCCACTGGCTGGTAAGCTTCTCCTGCACCGTATTTTGCTTTAAGCGCTCGTTTAAGTGCGGGAAATCAACCTTATCCAGGCACTGGTCCTGATTAAAGCAGCTATAGACGTATTTCTCCTCACCCGTCACCGGATCAACATGTTTCTGGAGGCACTGAGCGCAGATTTCCTTCATCATGCATTGCATCGGCGAGTTAATCGAGCCTACCGCTTCGTGCTTCGGCTTTAACAAGCCTTTAAGCACCGTGTGGCGGGCTTGACCCACGGCGGCCATCATCCGATCCGACCCAATCACAATCATCCGATCCACCTCTTTAAGTGGGATCGCAGGGTTGCCAAGCATCCCTTTTCCATAAGCCTCAATCGCCTGGACGATATTCCCATGGAAGCTCCGATCCTGGGTGCGCTCGGGGCTAAAACTTGCTTCGTCACAGCACCAGATAATCAGATCAGAGGCCTCTTCGATTTCTTTAATTTTATAGCGATCCACCGCCTTCTTATAGCCTGCGAAATAGAGCACCTTGGAGCCCGCCGCTTTAAGTGCTTTGCCGATTGAGAAAAGCACGGCATTGCCGAGTCCTCCGCCCACCAGCATGACTGTCTCACCGCTTGTAATTTCCGTTGGCGTACCCGTTGGACCCAT
>JAJNBL010000005.1 GCA_021156175.1 Rickettsiales bacterium | reverse complement strand
CTGGCATATTGCGATCGGTACAAGCTTTGCGGGTGATGACGGAAAAGCTGTGAATGGCAGCCAGCAAAGTGGCACATGGAAACATACCGCAACCGGTGCTGTGGGGTATCAGGATGTGGATGGGGTAACGAGAGCAACGGTAGGCGCAGGTGCAATTGTAGTGGGAAGCGGGGATTTACGTACACTCAATCGGGATATGACGAAGGTAAGCGAAGTAACAAGGGCTGTGAGTTCGCAAGGTGAAGTGACAGTTCCGGTGCCAGCTTCGGTGGCAGAGCCAGTGAGAGATGGGACAATCACTGTAGTCACAACGGCAGGGAAGACTATCTATTATGTCTCGCCAGTGTATGCGAGTCGGGTGATTAATGAGAATAATGATCAATTAGGGAAACCAGAAAATCCTGCACCGCATTTTATACCGGGACTCGGGTTGACAGAATCCGAAACTGGTAAGGACTTTGAACTTGATAACAATAGACAGCCAATTATTCCTGGCTTCTGGCCAAGCTTTGCTTCCGGTACCAAAGCGAACCCCATACTACAAGGCATGTACCATACAATTCCTGGGTTCCCCTCGAATAGTGGATTCCATGATGCAGGAATGGAGTGGATGGGTGATCCAAATGGTTTTATAAAGGCATTTACGATACCACCATATTTTGCCTATAACTATTATGGTGCTGTTGGAACATTGATGGATGTTCCAAATTATAACACTAATTTTACTGAAATTAGAAACAGTGTAATATACGGGAATATCAATGGTCAGTAAAAATAATATTCTTATCCTTTGTCTGATCACTCTTCTTCACGGTTGTGCCTGGGCAGGCTATTTTGATAGCGAAGACATACAAACAGTTCTCTCCCAAGGTTTTAGTTTGGAAAAAGCAAGGCGTTATGGGCCAGCAGAGGAACGCTACTTAAAAGGATTAAGGCTAGCACAAGAGAGTGGCGATCAACGTATGATAGCTCATGCAAAAAGTTATATAGGACAGTACTACCGTAACCCGAATGCTTACGAACCAAATAAAGTAATTAAATATTTGAAAGAGTCTTTAGCATTTTATGAAAATAGCGATAAAGTTGCCCCCGGTGGAAATATAAGGGATTACACCGCCCTCATGGAGGTTTACGGCAAAGAAGGTAATAAAACATCTGCCTGTTCCTATTTAAGGAAAGCTAAAGATTCTTACGTAAAAGAAGTTGTGTTAAGTCCGAAGTATGCGCCAAATGGCGAGGGTTATAAACATTTTTTTAATCCGGTGAGAAGACAGCATCCTTTCAGAAAATTTGACGAGCTGATCGATTATTATAATCAACAACTTGGTTGTGGCTTATAATTCTTTGTGAAGGTGTGAATATCTACGTCAAAGGTGAAACTACGATGGTGGGATCACTGATTGCGAACATTGATGAGAACGGCATCGACCAAGGAAATCTTCTGTTACAAACCTCGAAACTCAATGCGTTCGATTTAGTGAACACCGACGACAACTGGCACATCGCCATCGGTGCGAGCTTTGCAGGCGATGATGGGAAAGCTGTAAATGGTAGCGAACAAACGGGTAAATGGAAACATACAGGTACGTTCGGTGCGGGCTATCAGGATGTGGATGGTGTTACGAGAGCAACAGTGGGTGCTGGTGCGATTGTGGTTGGTTCAGGGGATTTACGTACACTCAATCGTGATGTGACGAAGGTGAACGAAATTACAAAATCGGTTAGTTCGCAAGGTGAGATCACAGTGCCTGTTCCGGCGAGTGTGGCAGAACCCGTCAGAGATGGGACAGTGCTAGTAGCAACTGTGGCAGGCAAGACGGTGTATTATGTGTCGCCGGTAGGCAGAACCCGTCAGAGATGGGACAGTGCTAGTAGCAACTGTGGCAGGCAAGACGGTGTATTATGTGTCGCCGGTATATGCGAGTCGGGTGATTAATGAGAATAATGATGGAGAAAAAGAATTTCCTGCTCCACATTTTATTCCGGGACTGGGGTTAACCGAATCAGAAACTGGAGCCGATTTTAAATATAATAAAGTTACAGGAAAATACGATATTCCAGTTTTCCCAGAAAATTTTATGTCCAACACAAAAGCAAATCCGATATTGCAAGGAATGTATCATATCCTTCCAGGCTTTCCGTCTAATACACAACTCCATGATGCTGCAATGGGACGGATGGGAGATCCGAATGCTTTTGTAAAGGCAGTTACAATCCCACCATATTTTGGTTATAACTATTATGGTGTACTCGGAACACTAATGGATGTTCCGAATTACAACACGAATTTTACAGATATTAGAAACAGTGTGATTTACGGGAATGTTAATGGTAAATAGCAATACAGTCGTTCTTTCTTGTCTTACTATCATTCTCCAGGGCTGTGCTGCGGTAGGATTTTTGGAGAGTAATAATTTTGATACAGTGGTTGGTCAAGGATTTGAACTTGAAAAATCAGGGCGAGAAATAGCGGCAGAGAGTCGTTATTTAAAAGCATTACAATTGGCTAAAGAAAGTGGGGATAAAAGAGATATTGCATATGCTAAATTTTATTTAGGATCGTACTATAGAAATCCCAATGCCTATAACCCTAAAAAATCAATTCGGTACCTGAATGAGTCACTGCAATTTTATGCAAATGATAAAGCTGCTCCTATAGCTTTAGCGAGCTATACTGCACTCACCGAAGTCTATGGCAAAGAAGGTGATGAAGAGTCAGCCTGTACCAATTTGAGAAAGGCACAAAAGATCTATATACAAAAGATTGTTCTGAATTCTGATTATTCTCCTAATGGTGAAGGTTATAAAAACTTCTTCAACCCCGTTCGTAAAAAACATCCCTTTAAGAAATTCGACGAGCTGATTGATTATTACAATCAAGAGCTTGGCTGTAGGTTATAGCCCGTTGTGAAGGCGTCAATGTGAAAGGTGAAATGCAAAAAAGTCTATCTCTTACCTCAAAGAAGCCTTAGCGTTTTATGAAAAAAGCGATAAAGTTGCTCCGGGGGGCAACATCGACAATTACATGGGGTTAATGGAAGTTTACGGCAAAGAAGGCAATAAAATATCTGCCTGCTCCTACTTAAGGAAAGCCAAAAACTCTTACGTGAAAGAAGTTGTGCCAAGTCCGAAGTATGCGCCGAATGGCGAAGGCTACAAACACTTCTTCAACCCTATCCGTCGTGAGCATCCATTTAAGAAGTTTGATGAGTTGATTGATTATTATAATGAACAACTCGGTTGTAATCTAAAATAAAACTAAAGCCGATAGGCTTTTCCGTTTCTTATCCTCTTCTCGCGGGGTGCACGTGTCAGTCCTAAGCATCACCATCGCCACGAAGGATGTCGTGATGGATGCGGTTGCCCAAGAAGAAATCCACTGGCGTAAGAAAAGCTGGTACAAAGAAGCCTGGGACGTCGGCATGGACTTAAACGAAATGGTCGCACGCGTCCATCTGACGGGCTATTCCGATATACCCGATACCACCATCGCCAACACCAAAATCTCCTGGAACGACCACAACGTCGCACTCACCACGATGAATGCGAAGAACGGCATTAACGTCTATGCTACCAACCAAGTCCGCGGCGAAGGTGTACTCTTCAACTCCGATGCCGGGAACATCAGTGTATACGGCAAGAATGGCACCACCATTGACTCCAAGAAAGTCGAAAAGTACATTAAAGAAGTCGGTTGGGATATACGTTTGAGTGCATCGGCACTGGGTGGACTTGTGAGCTTGGATAGCGCACGTGCAATGCAAAATGGCGATTTCGACAGCGCAAAAGATGCAACCATTCAAGGTAATCGCACATTGCACGTGCTGGATAACCTTAAAAACGTAGACGGAGGTCTTGGCTTGCTAAACCTCGCCAATGCTGGATTTGAAGGGCTTCGCGTGATGAGTACAGCCGGCGGTATCGGCCAAGGATTGGGCGTGACCAACGGCGGCAATGGCGCAAACGGCCTGTTCGATGTAAATGTGCGGCTGGGTACGGTGAACAATAAGCAGGCCTGGACAGAAAGCTTCTTAAGCCAAATCAATGCAAAAAACGGCAGCGTGATGATTGGCTCGGATGTTGATGTAAACCTCCTGGGCGGTACACAAATCAACGCCGGGAAAGACATCATCTTAACCGCCGGACGTGACCTCAACATCGCCGCCAACGCCGACAGCTTCAAACAAACCAGTAAAACCGAAGGCGTCCGCGTAGGCTACAACGGCGGATGGTATGTTGGCGTGGATGCAAGCCGTATGCGCACCGACGGCGCCACTATGACCAACGCCGGATTAGTTGCCGGCGGAAATATCGTAACCCGCAGCGGGCGCGACACAGCCATCCAAGGCGCAAATCTTCTGGCAGGCAAAATGCTCGATATTGATGCAGGACGTAATCTGTGGGTCGAGAGCGTACAAAATAGCTCGAAGTCGTCGGGCTGGGGCTTTGACGTAACGGTAGGCTATGGCTCAGGTTCCGCCTCTGCTTACACCATGAGCGCCGATAAAAACTCCACCGACAACATGACCACACTCGTAGGCCGCGAAGGCGTGAAAATCAATGTCGGAGGGCATACCCATATTGAAGGGGCGATGATTGCCAACATTGATGCAAATGGTGTCGATCAAGGCAATCTGGTCTTAAACACCAATACCCTCTCCTTCGCCGATCTCGCCGAGAACGACGACTACCGGAAAGTCGGCGTTTCTGGTTCTTATGGCGGTGGCGCAGGACAATCGCAGCCCTCCGGCGGCTCGATGTTTGATTCTACAGCCGGAATGTCGTACGACTATCGTGATGTCGATGCCGTTACCAAAGCCACAATTGGTAATGGGACGATTACGATTCGAGATACCGCGAATCAGCAGCAAGATGTGGCGGAGTTGAATCGTGATATCAATAACATGCAGGAAACCAACAAGATCGAGAAAACCACATTCGAGATTACTATTCCGCTGAATGTGAATGAGCAGACGATGGCGGAGGCGAAACAGAATATTGCCAATAATATGCGCAGTATCGAGATTGCCTTCGATAAAGCACGTTTAGCCACTGAGCCTCGCCATGAAATCGCTGCAGATATTACAGCGCAAATGGAAGATCAGGGATATATTGACGAAGCCTCAAAAGAGAAAATCGATGCGGTACAGAAGGCGCTCGATGAAGGGAAAATTGATCGAAACACGCTGGCCGGATGTGGTGCTTCGGCAAGCCTGCTCGATTGGTTTATTGCGCCGGCTTATGCTTCCGGCTGTTCGGTACGGGTGGATGGAGAAACGATTACGCTTGAACCTCGCGAACAGCAAATTGCCGTTTCGCTTTATGATGAACTTGCCAAAGCGATGGTAATTGCACGACCTGAATTTGCAACCGAGTACGAGTGGAATACATGCATGAATGATGCGGGATGCGCTCAACAGGTGCAGTTACGAAGCGATGCCGTAATGCTTCTTATGGGGGGTGCCGAGTTAGCCGAGACCGCTGTGGGAGCAAGAATCCTCTACCAACTTGCCAAAACAGAAGGGGTTGGCGCGGCGGCAAGTGCATTGGGTAGTAGTTTACTCGCTTCGCTGAATCCGAAGAATTGGTGGGATGTGACCAAGCCTACAATTCAATTTGGAAAAGTAGATAATCAAATTTATCACACATTCCGACACGTAGAAGCAGCAGGTTTTGATAAAGGCTTAGTTCAAAACGCTATAACAAACGATCTTAATAGTATGGCACAATCAATGCCTCAAGGGATATATAATGGAAGTGTAGTAGTCAATGGTACTAAATTTGATTACAATGCTTTCAAACTTCCAAATGGTACGGTCAATGTCGGACGAATTACAATTCCCCAATAATACGCGTCTTTTAAAAAAAGATGAAAAGGAACTTCTTAGAGCAATGCTGAAGGGATTTCCACAGAAACAAAAATTTTTAGGCCATATTGAGACATATTTGGTTAAAGATCTTGCTGATGGTGGAATGGGAAGCTTTAGATTCATTTATAACAAGAAACAACAAACTTTTGGGGATACAATCGCGAAAGCAGAATATCTTGATGAAGACGGAGTTATTGTCAGTATAGCTCTTAATGTTGATACGGATGGAGACCTTTATGAAATGGATATTTGGAAAGTAGATTTTTCTAAGTTAAAGCGATATCCAACCTCTGATATTAAGCTGCTTACATAAACTCAATCCTCCGGCTGGGGCTTCGACGTAACGTCAGGCTATGGCCAGGGTTCCGCAAGCGTCTATACGGTAAGTGCCGATAAAAATTCCACCGACAACATGACCACCCTCGTTGGCCGAGAAGGCGTGAAAATCAATGTCGGAGGCCACACCCATATCGAAGGGGCGATGATTGCGAATATCGATGCAAATGGCGTCGATCAAGGCAATCTGGTCTTGAACACCAACACGCTTTCCTTCGCCGACCTCGCCGAGAACGATGACTACCGGAAAGTCGGCGTTTCAGCATCAAGTGGCGGCGGTGCTGGCCAATCACAACCTTCCGGCGGTTCCATGTTCGATACAGCTGCAGGGATTTCCTACGACTACCGGGATGTGGACGGAGTGACCAAAGCCACCATTGGGAATGGGACGATCACCATCCGCGACACCGCAAATCAGCAGCAAAATGTTGCCGACCTCAATCGTGATATCAATAACATGCGTGAAACTTCGAAGATTGAGAAGACAACATTCGAGATTACTATTCCGCTGAATGTGAATGAGCAGACGATGGCGGAGGCGAAACAGAATATTGCCAATAATATGGCAGAGATTCGTCGGACGTTTACCGTCACCATGGCCACCAATACTAATCAGCAAGATGTAGCGAAGGCGATTGCAGAAGTTGATAAAGCGGGAGCGAAATCAGGCGACTCGGTCAAGATTTCAGTAAAAGGTTCTTCTGAAGAGCTTGTGATTACGAAAGGTGATGACGGAAAATATTACGACCAACATGGCAATGTTTTCTCGTTTGTGAAGCCCGATGGAAGCTATGAAGTAGCATGTGGCCCTGCGTGTCCGACGCTTATAGCGGGAGGTATTGCATTGACGGGTGCAGGTTTAGCCGCAGGAGGAGCAGCGCATAACAGCCAGAATCCGGTGGTAGTTTCATCTTCTTCCGGTCAACGTGAAAGTGTGATTTTAGGCTGGTGGGATAGTGTTTTTGGGATGGATGCCGCGCCGGAACTCCCACAAAACCCTGGATTTGAGCCAGGGCAACAGGAGCAAGTAAGTATTTTGGGTACGCCGATCCCTAAAGATAATATATTGTGGAAAGATGATGGATTCGGTGGCTCTGTTCCTACAAACAGTGATGAAGGATTTGATTGGGCGCCGGAGTGGTTGAGTGGAGGAAGCATCTTCTTTAATGACTGGGTTGATCTGACGGATGATGAGGCAAGGCGGCATATATTAAGTGGTGATGCAACGGGTGGCGGACACAAACCTGGTACAGGAATATCAGGAAAAACAGAATTTCCGTCTACATGGTCAGATAGTGATATATTAAATGGGATATCCGATGTTGCTACAAGTCCAGATTCTATAAGAACTGATGGGAGATTCGGTAGGACGGTTGTTCAAGGTACATATAATGGTGTTGATATTCGCGTAATTGTTGATAGCAATGGAAGAATTGTAACTGGCTTCCCAACAAATCTTCCCCGGAATCCATAAGGATAAATATGAAAGAATATTACAAGGATTTAAACACACAGATCAATCAGTTGTTAGAGAAGCTCTCAATCATCCTAACTGACAAAGAGGTCAAGGAAGTGGTAGAGTTTATCGATGCAGCCGAATATGGCCTTGCTTTGGAGACATTGTTTGCAATTCTTGTAGAAGAGAAAAAGATGCTAAATATTGATGTTTGGATTGAAATAGAATCTATTGCCAGAAAAATGGGAATTTTTGACGAAAAAAGATTTAATCGGAATCTTCTAGTAATTAAATGACATACATTTCTTTAATTAGAAGCAACTTCGAGAGCGCACACCAGCCCTTTTTTATTCAATTCCTTGAAATCCTCCGGCTGGGGCTTTGATTGGGTGTCGGATTGGTTGAGTGGGGGGATTGCGTCCTGTTCGATATCATATTAGGTTTCTGCTACCTATAGTTCGAAAATTCCAAAATATAATCCTAAAGAGAGAATTTATGTTTCTAAAAAATCGTCATTTACCTGTCCTACTTTGTGCGATAGTTTCCGCTTGTTCTTCTGTTCCAGGTAACTCAATAGCAAGCGGGTTACTTATCAGTGACACGATGAAATTGGTGATACCTGCTGTTGCAGTAGCATCTAAAAAGCAGACACCTAATTGTCAGTCTTATAAAGTTGTTGATACTACTATTAGCGATGCATCAAATATCAAAGGGCCTCTGGATTCTGTGGATAGAAAATTGGGAAGTTGATGCCTGTGGGATTAAATGGGTTGTTCCTATTAAATTTACTTCAGATGGAAAAGGCGGAACGTTCATCAATATTAATTCACGTGGCATAAAACTACATGATACCGACAGTAGGGATACTCGCTCAAATAACAATCCAGAAGCATCTACGACTTTTAAGAAGTTTTTGCAACGAGCAGAGCGAGGAGATGCAAAAGCTCAGCTTGAAGTAGGTGGGATGTATGTTCATGGGTATGGCACTGAGCACGATTATAAAGAAGCGCACAAATGGTTCTCAAAAGCTGCCGAGCAAGGACTTGCTGGGGCACAATATAGTCTTGGCTTGATGTATAAGAACGGTGATGGAGTTTCAAAAGATTATAAGAAAGCAGTGGAATATTACACAAAGGCAGCAGAACAAGGTCACATGGAAGCTCAGATGAATCTCGGCTATCTATATGAAAAAGGCTTAGGTGTTGGCCAGAATTATGAGGAAGCCTTTAAATGGTGTATGAGGGCAGCACAGCAAGGGGATACAAAAGCGCAATACGCTTTTGCTACGCTGTATGGTGAGGGTAAGGGTGTCCAACAGAATTATAAAGAGGCCTTTAAATGGCTTCTGAAGGCTGCACAGAAAGGCAGTGCCGAAGCATAAAACAGTGTGGGTGCTTTTTATAATCGTGGGGTAGGAGTTCAGAAGGATTTAAAAGAAGCGCGGAAATGGTATCAAAAAGCAGCAGAACAAGAGTTTGCAGAAGCTATGTTCAATTTAGGAATGTTATCTGCCACAGATGCAGGTGAATCAAAAAACTATTTAGAGGCCTATAAATGGTTTTATTTAGCAGTTCAGGAGGGAAGCAACCTCAGATACACAAATGCCCGCGATGCCGTAGCAAAAGAAATGACTTCTGAACAAATTGCCTCTTCTAAAAAACTTGCAGAAAGTTGGTTGGCAAAGCATTCTACAAAATAGGATAACTGCAACTGTTAAAAGCCTTTCTCTACTTCTGCATCCAAGCTTATTAATTGACAAGGGCTTTGCCTATGTCCTAGGATCACAACCTAGGGAACAATTGAAGGTTGTGTCGCAATGCAGGAAAAAGATTCAGCATCGAATATACTTAGCTATTGGAGATTGGTCGAACAGCTTTTTTCGGTGAAGACGCTTTATTGGGAAGAGCAGTATCGGATGTTGGGGATTTAGTTGTTTTTCCTTGTTCTTTCCTTTTTCTTGTTTCTATGAATCGAGTCCAAACAATTCTACAAAATCGGAAGTATTTTTTGTCCTTGATACAGCGATACAAAAATAGTGCATTAAAGGACTTACATAGTTGATACATGCTATGTTACAGTGAGTAGAATATACGCTTCTTAAGTCTTATTCTTGATCTCTTAGTCTAAACTTACATTTCCTCATCTTCCATGACCTAAAATTGGCCTCACTGTCCTCGTGGTCATTTCCAAACACTTATTCATTCAAAAGGAGAACATCATGCAAAATGATGCAATGGACTTTATTCCGATTATCCGAAATCTTGGGGTAATGAACCAATATTTGATTTCCCGCAGTCTTGATTTGGGGATGTTAGGGGAGGCTAGAGAGCTAAAGCAGATTGATACGTATCTGATATATTTTCTCCAGAAGTCTGTGCCATTTGATTTTGCAGGTGAACTGGCGCAGGGAAAAACCCTTTTAGTGGGAGAGGGGAATCTAAGTTTTTGTTGTAGCCTTGCTGTAAAATATCCTATGGTTCGATGCAACCTAACGGCGACGACATTTGAAACAATTACTGAACTAAGTGATATCGCTAGCGATAATGGCAAGAAGTTAAAATCAATGGGAGTAACCGTGTTACATGGTGTAGATGCGACCGAACTTTATGCTACATTTCGTGGAATGCGATTTGATAACATTGTGTTTCAGTTCCCTCATGTGGGAAGTCGAGAGCCGATAGAAGGACATAACCCGAATTTTATTTTGATGCGGGATTTCTTGAAGAGTGCTAAATATCAACTCACTCAGAATGGAAAAGTGTTTATTTCTGCGGTTGATAATCCTCATTACCAGGGCGCTTTTCAATGTGAAGAGGCTGCGGATACTGCTGGTTTTTATCCTCCAGAGTCCTATCCGTTTGAACCATCTGATTTTCCCGGATATGATCATACGATGACGCATCAAGATGGGAGCGCTATTGAGAATCATAAAGAATTCTGTACGTGGGTTTTTAGAAAGAAGTGATGAAGGGAGAGTCATGAAAAATTATCCTGTGCAGATATCTCTATTACAAGAAGCAAAGACATCTTCTGTAGAGCGCATCCCAGGTCTTCAGTACATTCCAGATTATATTACCTCTGACCAGGAAGCTGAGTTACTTTCCTGCATTGACGCACAGTCCTGGTTGCGTGATCTGAAGCGGCGGGTGCAGCATTATGGATGGAAATATGACTATAAGGCCAGGAGTATTACTGGTGATTTACGATTGGGACCATTGCCCGACTGGTTGGAGCGTTACTGTAATAAATTACAGGGTGATGGGGTTTTTGAGAAAGTGCCGGATCAGGTGATTATCAATGAATATCAGCCTGGTCAGGGGATTGCGCCGCATATTGATTGCGTTCCTTGTTTTGGCGGTACGATTGCTTCCATCAGTCTGGGTTCAGCTTATTTGATGGAATTTACCCATGCAAATGGAGGAAAAGTACCTGTTTTATTGGAATCACGGAGCTTGGTTATCTTGAAGGAAGATGCGCGTTATGTCTGGAAACATGGAATTCCTGGCCGTAAAACAGATCGGTATCAGGGGCAGGTGATAGAACGCAAACGGCGGGTTTCATTGACGTTTAGGAATGTGATTTTGTGAGAAAATCCTAACCCGCACTGCCGAAATCCCAAACGGAGAATTTGGCCATATTTTGCAAGGAAATGTCTCTAAAATTGGATTCTCTCAGATCGGATAGGGGGAGGGGAAAATAGCCCTAATACTCCCAGATGGTGGGAAAATTTCTACAGAGGATTATACTAACTTATTGTAATATAAGGATTTTAACGAAGTGGAGGGGATTGGCTGTGCTGGCGCTTCGCCGTGACATCGGCCTGTTGGCCTTGTGATCGAACGTCGTTCGAACCTCAATTCCCATTTTCTCCATTACCAAGACCGCGCTGTTGCGCTATTGGCCTTAGTAATGAAGAAATGGCGGAGTGGAGAGGATTCGAACCTCCGATACGGGTTAACCCCGTATAACGGTTTAGCAAACCGCCGCCTTCAGCCTCTCGGCCACCACTCCGCATAGAAAATCCTCAACAATAGCACTTGAGGGCTCTTTAGCTAAGAAGAAGGCAGAAACTACCGTGTCTGGCGGTGATTTGCAAGACTAAAGTCATCGTGGTCGTCATGAAATGTGGAGAGTTTGAAGAAAATGGTCGTCATTCCTTTATCTGAACCTCATCTATAGCTTTGCGATGCATGGCATAGACGTCTCAACTATTCCCGTTTCTTTCAGGGAAGCGAGCAGGGTGGTGTAGGGCGCTCCTTTGAGCTCTCCGTTCCTCACAAGCTCTTCAAATGCCTGGCCTATAATGCGAAAAGTGTTTTTAAGTGCTTTATAGGAGTGTTGTACTTGGCGGGAGGTATAAGAATCAGTTCTTCCATAATAGGAGGGGATGTCCGTAATAACCTCTCCTTTGGGGGGCATTAGGCTATCAAATTGAACGTCAATTTTTCTATATTTTTCACAAAGATAGTTGCAGAGATCGGCGAATAGGACTTCTTTGGATTTTTTGCCATTTGCTACCCAGGTAGAGTAATCCCAATGGCCTGTCCGTAAAGGGATGATTTTCTGGTTTAAGAGATTCAGGGTATTGGAAAAATTCTTTCCTATTATAGCCGGTGTATTGAGGGTTTCTTCGTAACAGCTTTCTGTTTCGAGAAAGCATGTTGCCCAACATTCCGAGTAACGGTTAAAACGCACAATGAATGCCTCAAGTGCCATGTAACTGCAGTCTGCTGCTTTGTTGATAATAAGGGTGCTATCTTTCATTGTGCGTTCTTTTGCTTTGGGCGTTCTGGGGAAAAAAGAGGTAAACAACATACGAAATAGGGGCTAAAGGTCAATAAGTGCTAATATATTTGTTAAATATGAAAGAGTTATTATAAGGCCTGTATTCTATATATTCTTCCATTGACCTTACCGTGCAAAGTTCTATAGTCGCGCAAGTTCTGGCTGTATCAA
Organism: Rickettsiales bacterium; assembly: GCA_021156175.1. Lineage (GTDB taxonomy): Bacteria > Pseudomonadota > Alphaproteobacteria > Rickettsiales > JAJNBL01 > JAJNBL01. The sequence continues at coordinate 139,068 of JAJNBL010000005.1, read as the reverse complement.
ATCCTCTAACATCAGTAGCTTATCATCCATGACCGTATCTCCTTTTCGTAAGTCTTCTAAACCTGTGCTGATTGTCGAAGCACGTTTCTATGAACCCTTTGCCGATAGTCTTGTTGAGGCTGCAATTGAAGTGCTTCAGGCGGAAAAGGTGCCTTATGAACGTTTTGCGGTGCCAGGTGTATTCGAACTGCCGGCGGCGATTAGCATGGCGGCGGAAACCGGGAATTATGGTGGATTTATCGCGCTTGGGTGTGTGATTCGTGGAGAAACGACGCATTATGATTATGTCTGCGAGCAGAGTGCGAGGGCATTAATGGATTTGTCGGTGCATGCGCATTTGGCAATCGGATTTGGGATTATTACCGCAGAAAATGCTAAACAGGCGGAAGTCCGGGCGGATAAGAACGGTAAGAATATGGGCGGAAAAGCGGCCAAGGCTGCGCTTCGGATGATGGAAGCCCAGGCAAAGTTTTTAGGATAAGGAAAGCGGATGACAAGCGAACAGGCAAAATCACTTCCTAAAGGTATCATTCGTCGGAGTGCGGCGCGATTAGCGGCAGTTCAGGCGCTTTACAGTGCCGAAATTGGTGCGGAAGGAAAGAATCCTGAGACGCTCGCGCTTGAACTTATCCAATTTTATACCCCTGCAGAAGGGGATGAAGGTGAAGGGCGGCAAGGTGTGCAGCTCGATGCTCCGTTACTGAAAATCCTCATATCTGGCGTATTATCAGAACAAGAGACATTGGATGGCTATATTGTCCGTCACTTGGCAGAGGATTGGAAAATTAGTCGAATTGGTGCGGTATTGCGGGCGATTTTACGGACAGCGACCTTTGAATTATTAAAGCGTGCGGATGTTCCCACCAAAGTCGTGATTAATGAATATATCGAAGTGGCGCGCGCTTTTTTGGACGAAGAAGATGTGCGCTTCACTAATGGAATTGTGGATGCGATTGCGCGCGAAGTGCGTAAGTAGGCTATATATTCCGGTGGGGAGCCATTTAGGATTAATATGACGTCGTTCATATCCATGGAGGGTGGGTTTACGGTTATTGCACGTATGGCATTTATTGCTGTAACGGGGATAACATTGCTTCTGAAGAAAAAGAAGAAATCGGATTCTAATGCAGCTGCATCACCTGCAAATACCACGGATCATGAGAGTGAAGAAAGCCGTTTACACCACACGCAATTAGCCCAAATGCTTGCGCCTCATTTTGCGCTTATCCAGTATTTTATCGATGTGCTAGAGGGAAAGAAAACAACGAATAAAATGAAGTTACAGGCGGTCTTAAGATCCATCCACTTCCTTCATATAATACTACAGGCCGATCATACATTTGTTCTAATAGTTGAGGAACTCCGCGAGTTTATAGAGATCCCGGAGGTGGATAATATTTTCCACGGGGAAGGGGCTCAAACCGATGTGACGATTCGGAAGGAGCTTTTGGATAAATTAGAAGATCTTTCTGCCCGCTTTCATGAGCACAAGCAGGTCTATCTGAAGGTGATTTAGGTACGTTTTGCGCTGTAATAAGCATTTAGCTTTTGGGCAACATTCGACGAAACGAGTTCCGAAATATCTCCGTTTAAGCGGGCAATTTCCTTTACAAAACGTGAAGCGATAAAGTGCGTATCTTCCGAGGCGGGGAGAAATATAGTTTCGATATCCGGGCTGAGCCGTGTGTTCATGCACGACATTTGGAATTCATATTCAAAATCCGATACTGCCCGTAAACCCCGTATAATCACCGATGCCCCATTACGCTTGGCAAAATCCACGAGTAACCCTTCGAACCCTTTAACTTCCAGGGTTTTTCCTGGCATCGTAAGCGGCTTCAGGCTTTCTTTAACCATCTCCACTCGTTCGTCAAGATTGAAAATCGGGGTTTTGGCAGTATCTGCTGCAATTGCGATAATTAGTTTATCCGCGATTTTAAGGGCGCGACGGATAATGCTCTCATGTCCCACGGTGATGGGGTCAAAGGTTCCAGGATAGATAGCGCATAAAACAGATGGGGACATCGAATTTACGCCGCTGCCCGCCCTTCAAGTTTCTCACAAGCCGCTTTAATCCGCGCACAGGCATTTTCCAAGACTGCGTCAGAGGTTGCATAGGAGATCCGGAAATAGCCTTCCGATCCAAAGGCAATCCCAGGAACCACGGCAACCAGGGCATCTTCAAGGAGATAAGTTGCAAAGTCATTGCTGTTCTGGATGGATTTGCCCGCAGGGGTTTTCTTGCCGAATACGCCTTTGCAGCTTGGGAAGACGTAAAACGCGCCTTCTGGAGTCCGGCAGGTGATGCCATCGATTGCATTTAAGCGCTCTACCACGAGATTTCTGCGTTTCTCGAACGCTTTTTGGCTCATGGAGAGGTAATCTTGAGGGCCATTTAAGGCTTCGACCGATGCGGCCTGGCTGATAGAGCAAGGGTTGGAGGTGCTTTGCGACTGGATTATTGCAATAGCCTTAATAATAGGCTCAGGGCCGCCCGCATAGCCAATCCGCCAACCTGTCATCGCATAGGCTTTTGAGACGCCGTTGATGGTAAGGGTGCGGCTGAAAAGCTTTGGCTCGACTTGCGCGGGGGTTACAAAGGCAAAACCGCCATAACGGACATGCTCATAGATATCATCGGACATTACATAGACATGCGGGTGTTTTACTAACACATCCGTCAATGCCTTCATTTCTGCCTGGTTATAGGCTGCGCCGCTTGGGTTGCTCGGTGAATTCAAAATCAGCCATTTGGTTTTTGGTGTAATGGCTTTTTCGAGGTCAGAAGCGGTCAGTTTAAACCCTTTTTCCTCCCTGCATTCAACGAATACTGGCGTGCCGCCTGCAAGCGCCACCATGTCTGGATAGGATACCCAATACGGTGCTGGGATGATGACTTCGTCGCCTTCGTTCAAGGTGGCCATTAGGGCATTATAAAGGACTTGCTTCGCGCCGGTTCCGACGGTGATTTCAGAGGTTTTATACTCTAAGCCGTTTTCGCGTTTGAACTTCGCGCAAATCGCTTTTTTGAGTGCGGTGGTGCCATCTACGCCTGTATATTTAGTATCTCCGGCCTTAATCGCTGCAATGGCGGCCTGTTTGATGTTTTCCGGTGTATCGAAATCCGGCTCCCCAGCACCTAGGCCGATGACGTCTTTGCCGGCTTCTTGCAGTTCTTTCGCCTTATTGCTGACTGCGATGGTTGGAGAGGGTTTGATACTGTCTAAACGTGAAGCGATGAGTGCCATGTTCTTTAGTCCTAGGATGATTTACTAGAAATAACGGCAAATGGCTAAAAGCCAAGCCTTACAGGTCAGTATATACACTGAAATCGGTTACCAGACAATATGTAAAAAAAGAGGATTAAATAAAAAATAGGCGGAAATATGGGCTCATTAATTAATTTTATAGGAATTTAATCTATTGTTAGAGTGTAAGCGCTCCCTGTCAGGGTGTGTGTTGTTAAGTAACGATATAAACAAATTAGGCACTTTATATGAGTATTTTTGCACGGTTCTTGCGTTTTTCCCGTAGCCTATCGACAAGGTTGCAAGCTACAGTCCTATTTTTTTCGCTTGTAGGGTTAGGGATTGGCGTGAAGAGTTATCTCGATGTGCGAAGCGTTTTGGGGGTAGAAGAAAGTGCACTATTTCTAGAAGATATTATTATCCAATCCCTTCTTGTGTTAGTGATAAATGTGATTGTCGGATTGATCATTTCCCAGATAGCCACCAAGCCCATTAATAACCTGATCGAAATTATGCGTGCCTTAACGGAAGGAAAACTCGATATCGAAGTGCCTTATGTGACTGCTGGTACGGAATTGGGAAGTATGGCTCGTAAGGTAGAAATATTTAAGAAAAATGCATTGCAACTTCGTCAGCTACAGGCGGAACAGGAGGCAAATCGTGTCCGTGCGGAGGCGGATCGTAAAGCATTGATGGAGAAGCTCGCTGGAGAATTTGAAAAAAGTGTGAGTCAGATCTCTCAGAAAGTTGCGGATTCCTCAGAGAATATGCGAATTTCGAGTAATGCGGTCGTGCATGCGTCGGAAGGAAACTCTCAGCATATTGGGGTTCTGACAAGAAAAGCAGATGATACTTCCGCGAATGTGACGATGGTTGCATCGGCTGCGGAACAGCTTTCTGCTTCGATTAAAGAAATCAATGAGCAGGTTGCCCGGACCTCAGCGATTACCCGGAATGCAGTAGAGAAATCTGAAACAACGAACCATAAAGTAAAAAATCTTTCTGAAGAAGCGGAAAGAATCGGTAATGTGATTGGGCTTATTGACCAGATTGCAAACCAGATTGACCTGCTTGCACTTAATGCGACGATTGAAGCCGCACGTGCAGGAGAGGCCGGAAAAGGTTTTGCCGTTGTGGCTTCTGAAGTGAAGAGCCTTGCGAATCAAACGGCGAAGGCGACCGAGGAGATTTCCAATCTCATTACCTCTATTCAGCAGGAAACACACGATTCCGTTTCCGCTATTCAAGAAATTACCATGACGATTAATGAGCTCAACCAGATTGCGACTTCTGTGGCGAGTGCCATCCATCAGCAGGAAGGGGCAACACAGGAAATTGCGAAGAATATCCAGGAAGCGGCAGGGCATACGCAGCACTTTAATAGCAGTGTGCAGCAAGTATCCGTCAGTTCGAGCGAAATTGGTCAGGAAGCGCATGGAATGTTAGAGAAGTGCCTGGAACTTGCGAGTTGCTCAAGCAATCTTGGGCAAGAGGTGACAAAATTCTTAGGTATAATGCGTAATGCCTAATAGCGTTTAGGCATTATCCTCCATTCTTGTACCGCATTGCCTGGTCATAGCCAAAGAGATGCAGCAGCATTTTGCAAGCTTCTCCCCGTGGAGTTTTTAGTTGCGGGTCATTATGCAGAATGAGTTTTGCATCATCTGACGCAGCTTCGAGCAGCGCCTGATGTTCAAATATATCCGCAATTTTAAAAGATGGTAGCCCGCTTTGGCGGGTGCCAAGCAGATCTCCACTTCCGCGCAGGCGTAAATCCTCTTCTGCGATTAAAAAGCCATCATTGCTTTCTCGCATCGTGCTAAGTCGTGCTTTGCCGATTTCGCCTAAAGGATGGGTATAAAGCAGGATACAAGAGGAAGGCTTCTCTCCGCGTCCTACGCGACCTCTGAGCTGATGCAGTTGTGCCAAGCCAAATCGTTCAGCATGTTCAATCACGATAATCGTCGCAGCGGGCACATCAACCCCCACTTCCACGACGGTAGTTGCGACCAGGATATCAATCTCCCCATCGCGGAAGGCCAGCATGGTTTTATTCCGTTCTTCGGTTTTAATCCGTCCATGAACAAGCCCAACGCGGCTCCCAAAACGTGCTTGGAAATCGGCAAAGCGGTCTTCAGCGGCGGCCAAGTCGCTTTTTTCAGATTCTTCGACCAAAGGACATATCCAGTAGATCTTTTCGCGTTTCTCAAGTGGCCGCCTTAAGCCCTCAATCACCTCTTCCATGCGCGATAAAGGAATAGTGCGAGTATCAATGGGTTTTCGACTGGCGGGTTTGTCGGTGAGGCGCGAGGAATCCATATCGCCGTAAGAGGCCATTGTGAGTGTTCGTGGGATTGGTGTGGCGGTCATGAGAAGTATATCCACCGCTTCGCCTTTCTCGCTAAGTTTTGTGCGTTGTTCAACACCGAAACGGTGCTGTTCATCGATAATCACAAGCGAAAGATCCTGAAAATCCACTTCTTCTTGGAAAAGCGCATGGGTTCCAATGAGGATATGCACGTCCCCACGTTTTAGTAACTCCAATGTTTCTTGCCGTTCGTCTGTGGGGGTTTTACCGGTGAGCAACCGTGCGCGAATCCCCAGTGGCAGTAGCATATGGTCAATCCATTGCATATGCTGACGGGCGAGTATTTCCGTTGGAGCCATAAGCGCTGCCTGTCGTCCTGCTTCAACGGCATTGAGCATCGAGATTAAGGCAACTACCGTTTTCCCGCTTCCCACATCACCTTGCAGAAGTCTGAACATGCGGTTTTCCGATGCCATGTCGAAGAGTATTTCTTTGATCACCGACTCCTGGCCTTGCGTTAAGGTAAATCCTAATTGTGCACGAAGCGCGGTTTGAAGCTGGCCGTTTCCTTTTGTACGTCTTCCGGTTTTTTGGATAATATGTTGCCGTGATAATTGCAGTGCTAATTGGCTTGCGAATAATTCGTCATAGGCAAGGCGTTTGCGTGCAGGTGATTGTAGCGCTATATCAGTTGCCACTTCAGGATGATGTAGTTGCAGAAGCGCTTCTTTCCAGCTCATCCATTGCTGTTTCTTGTGATAAAGCGGATCCTGCCATTCAGGAAGGGTAGGGAGTTGCAAAATTGCACGCTCCATAATTTTCCCCAGTTGCTTTTGACTGATGCCTGCGGTTAGCGGATACACAGGCTCAAGCTTTGCGATATCATCGAGCTTATCTATCGGCGTAATGTAATCCGGATGCGACATAGTGATTCCATGCCCATAACGTTCAATCCGTCCGCTCAAGACACGCATTTGTCCTTCAGGAAGATACTGTTTGATGTAATCCGCATGTGCATGAAAAAAACTCACATCAATGATGCCGTCTTCATGCGTGCAGCGTACTTTGTAGGGTGCTTTTTTTCGGCTGTAAGCATTGGTCGGAAAATGTTTTTCTACTGTAACAATGCAGGTGAGTATATCGCCACTGCGCACCAGATGAATGCTTTCCATCGGGCGGCGATCAATTGTTCCCACAGGCAAGTGGAAAAGAAGATCAATCACACGAGGGCCCGCAAGCTTTGCAAGGAGTGCGCGATTTTTCTCTCCGACACCATGCAGTACGTTAATATCCGTGAAGAGTGGAAAAAGTGCGGGAGATCTCATCGTCGTTATATTGATGTTAGCATCGTTTGCAGTATATACCGCATCGGAAAAATTTCCTAATTGTAAGTAATGGCTTCAATGCGCATAATGGTAAAGAATAAGTTAGAATCACTTTAGAAAATTCCGATGAGAGCTACTCTATTGAGATGAATAGATTTTTTATTTGTCCTGTGATTGTAAAACGCGTAAAGGGTGAATTTCAACTTGTTTTGCGGAAAGAAACATGCTAGTGCTGGGGGCACGGGACTTTTTTATCCACAGAATTCTTAGAGTATGTGTCTTTCTCGTGTGAGGTCGACATGTACCTTTTGAAGGTTGAAAACATTGAGGGGTAGAATTATGAGTAAACTGAAGATTTTAACATTAACCTCTTTGGCGATTACCGCGCTAGTGGCGGGCCTTGTGCTCTCTCCTGCGCCGGTGCAAGCAGATAAGTTCGTTTCGATTGGAACGGGTGGCGTAACAGGGGTATATTACCCTACCGGCGGAGCAATTTGCCGCTTGGTTAATCGTGGTCGTAAAGAACACGGCATTCGCTGCTCCGTAGAATCAACGGGTGGTTCGATTTATAACCTTAACGCACTTCGCAAAGGCGAAATGGATTTTGCTGTAGTACAGTCTGATTGGCAGCATCATGCTTTCGGCGGTACCGGATTCTTCAAGCCACAAGGTAAAATGGAAAATCTGCGCTCGGTGTTCTCGCTCCATAATGAAGCGTTCACTGTTGTTGCTCGTGCAGATTCCGGCATCAAAAACTTTGATGACCTCAAAGGCAAACGTGTGAATATCGGTAGCCCAGGCTCTGGTATGCGTGCGACCATGGAAGTTATCATGGCTGCAAAAGGTTGGGATAACAGCGTGTTTAAAGTGGCGTCTGAGCTGAAAGCTTCTGAGCAACCACAAGCGCTGTGCGATAACAAGATTGATGCAATGATTTATGCTGCGGGTCATCCAAATGGTGCCGTACAAGAAGTTGCAACCTCTTGCGAGACACGTATCATTAACGTACAAGGTCCGGAAATCGATAAGCTGCTTAAAGAGAATCCATTCTATGCTTATGCGACCATTCCAGGCGGCATGTATGCTGGTACACCAGAAGATGTTAAGACCTTTGGTGTGAAAGCTACTTTCGTAACCACCGATACGGTTGATGAAGAAGTAGTGTATCAGTTGGTTCGTGCAGTATTCGATAACTTCGAAAACTTCAAGACCCTGCACCCAGTATTTGCTCACCTTGATCCAAAAGAGATGGTGAAAGAAGGAAATTCTGCTCCGCTCCATAAAGGTGCAGAGCGTTATTTCCGCGAGAAAGGATTGCTATAATCCGTTTCTTCTCGGACAAATTACTTAAGAAGGGGGACGTTATGTCTCCCTTCTTACTTTTTGTATTTCCAAACATTTTCTATAAGTAATGCGCAGCGGTGATCGCATGTTTTTCTTGCGTATCGGGTCAGTTTGTTTTAAAACTAGCCCGCACTTCGAGCGTAAAGTAATACGGCTTTCGATGTCGCGGTTTCCTTGTCTCTTAGCAGATCGAGGAGTTGAGGGTAAAGTTATAGGTTGTAGGGTGAGAAAATCATGAGGCAAGTACGCACGGCGCCAGATTTACAAGAAACACTTCTGGATGTATCACACGCTTTATTTGAAAAAATGTCCATGATTCTTCCTGAGCCTGAGGTTGGCAAAGGCAGACGGCTTTTAGAAGCCATGCGCTATTCTGCATTGTCGGAAGGTAAGCGTTTACGGCCCTTTTTAACGGTAACCAGTGCGAATCTTTTTGGCGTAAGCCGGACCTCAGCGTTGCAAGCCGCTTCTGCCATTGAATTTATTCATGCCTATTCCCTTGTGCATGATGACCTTCCTGCGATGGATAACGATGATTTACGTCGTGGGCAACCCAGCTGTCACAAAAAATATGACGATGCCACGGCGATCCTTGCCGGCGATGCACTGCTCACCTTTGCCTTTGAAGTCTTGGCAAGCGAATCGACGCACTATGATAGCAGCGTTCGAGCAGAGCTCGTTTGCGCGGTTGCTCAGGCGGCGGGTCATCAAGGAATGGTTGGTGGACAAATGCTGGATATGAGCGTTGATCACTCGAAACTTGGCATTAATGAAATCACGCGCATGCAACGCATGAAAACTGGGGCACTGTTTGTGGTTTCCTGTGAAGTTGGGGCGATTTTGGGCAAGGCGTCTCGTGGATTACGCAATGCGCTGCGCGGTTATGCCAACGATTTGGGGCTTGCTTTCCAGATTACGGATGACTTGCTTGATGCTGAAGCCGCCGGTGTGACCGATGCTGATACTGACTTCTCGTACCGCACCGATAAAACAGTGGGGAAAGCGACCTTTGTAACGGCGCTGGGTGAAGATAAAGCGCGTGAACAGGCAAAGATTCTGGCTTATCAGGCGATTTCGCATCTTTCTGTGTTTGATGAACGTGCGGACCTCCTGCGCCAGCTTGCGCATTTTGTCGTAGAGCGCCAAAACTAGATGTCTCCTAAAAAACCAAAACAACGCTTGGATGCCCTCCTCGTCGAGCGGGGGCTTGCCGATACGCTTGCCCATGCGGTGGCGCTTGTCATGGCGGGTGAAGTCTTTTCTGATACACTCAAACTTAGTAAATCTGGTGAGCTTTATGCTCCGGATGTTCCGTTGCATGTCAAAGGGCGAAAGCCGCATGGATGGGTATCGCGCGGCGGGATAAAACTCGATGCGGGGTTGGAGTATTTTAAACTCGATGTAACCGCTTGGACGGCTATTGATGTGGGGGCTTCGACAGGAGGCTTTACCGATGTCTTGCTGCATCGTGGTGCAAAAAAAGTCTTTTCGGTGGATGTGGGGTATGGAGAACTTGCATGGAAGCTTAGGAAAGATGAGCGGGTGGTTGTCTTGGAGCGTACTAATGCTCGACACTTATCCCATGAACTCGTCCCTGATCCGATTGACTTGGTTGTATGTGATGCGAGTTTCATCACTCTCCAATCAGTGCTTCCTTCGGCGCTTTCATTACTCACGCCAGGTGGCTATCTGGTAGCACTTATTAAGCCGCAATTTGAAGTTCGACAAGAGGAAGTGGGTCAGAAGGGAGTGGTCAGCGACCCGATACTGCATGCCCGTGTGTGCGAAGAAACCGTATGCTGGCTTAAAAGCCTGCCTGGTTGGGAAGTTTTAGGTGTTACTCCTAGCCCCATCAAGGGTCCGGAAGGAAATACCGAATTCCTCGTGTGCGCTCATCTTAAAGGGTAACAGATCGTTAACCTATCGCCTAAGCTTTATTACATTTCGCTCTATTAACGAGATATTAGCCCTTTTTTTGTACACTCCAAGGGTACGACTCTTTGGAGGAACGGTGAGAATGGCCTCGTAATAGATGAAAAAGAACGCGAAACTCTCGATCATGAGCCGCTTTTCACGAAAGCGTGACCGCTTTGTCCTCAGCGTGGGCGATGATGGCGCTGTGCTTTCCTATTTCCGGAAAAATGTTCTGATTAAACGTCTCTTTGCGAATTCCGCGGCTACAGAAGATACCGATGCCTTTAAAGAACTTCTCAATCGCTATAAGAGCGGTGAGATACTGATTTTGGTCGATGTCGTCGACCAGTCTTATGTCCAGCAGCCATTGCCTGGGGTAGGGGTTCTTGGGATTAAGAAAATTGTGAATAATCGCCTGAAGCGTGACTATGCGCCAACGGATTTGAAAGGCGCCATTATGCTTGGCCGTGCCACAACAGGGCGTAAAGATTGGCACTATCTTTTCATTGCTGTACCTAATGAGCCGCCATTGTCTAGCTGGCTTGCGTTTATTGAAACGGTCGATAACCCGTTACAAGGTATACATTTGCTGCCGGTGGAATCTGCACCACTTCTTAATGAACTTATGGAGATTGTTCCAAGGGAAGCTAAAGGTAAGCCGAGTATCTGGAAGCTTATGATTACCCACAATAAAACGGGTGGGTTCCGTCTCATCGTGGTGAAGAAAGATAAGCTTGTCTTTACTCGGATGTTGGGTGATACGCAGGACAATGTTCCTGCCATTATCGCAGGAAATATCGAACAGGAAATTGCGAATACGATTGAGTATCTCCGGAGGCTTTCATTGCAGGCGGATGATACGCTAGATGTGATTGTTACCGTATCGGAGGATATTAAGAAGCGTATTGATCCTGCCAAAATCAAGGCAACGCATATATCCTTATTTACGCCTTATGAATTGGCAAACATACTCGAAATCCGCAACGGTGCTGATGAAGGGGATCGTTTTTCCGATACCGTATTTGCCAGTTTCTTTGTATCACGCCGGCCCGTACTGACCTTACAAACAGGAAGTATTAAGCAATACCAACTCCTGCATTTTGCACAGCGTGGAGCTATGGCCACTGCGGGGGTGTTGATCCCTGGGTTAATGATCGCGAGTTTGCTCAACCTGTTTAGTGCATGGCGTGATGCAACGAAAGCGGGGGAAGCAGAAAACCAAAAAATTGCACTTCTTACTCAATATAATGCACAAGCCAAAGAATTCATGGGTGAGCGGAGCTTGGAAGATGTCACGAAGATTAATGATGTGACGGCACTTTACAAGCTGTTATCGGGAAGCGCTTATTCTCCACTTTCCACTATTGAGGATTTTTACCGGATCCAAGGGAAAGACATCATGGTAAAGACCATCGTCTGGAATTATACTGAACAGGCACAAACACCTCCAACGGATGGAACAGCAGCGCCTACTCCGGGGACTTTTCCATCAGGCACTATCCGTGTGACATTCGATATTTTGTTCCAAAATAGCGAAAGCAGCATTGATTCTCTTTTTGAGAACTTTGAGGACTTTATATCACGTCTAGAGCAGCAGTTTTCAGATTATACGCTTAACTATACCCGACTTCCTTCGAAGATCAGTTTTGATGAACGCAGTAAGCCAATCCCGATTCAGATCAATATCGAAGGGCCAAAGAAAGTTACTGATCCCGCGCAACCGTCAGGGGGAAGTTCATGAAACTCCAAAACATCAAAAAGGAAACCATCAAGAAACTCCTCTTATTGCTGGGGGGAGTCAGTATTTCTATCATCATTTATGTGATTACGGATACTATTGGAAGCAGCCAGGAAGGAAAAAGACGCATACTAGAAAATGAAGCATTGGGTCAACAAGGGCAGCTCAATAAACTTATTGAAGAGAAGAAGAATTTTGCGGATTCCATTAAACTATGGGAGCGTTTGAATGATAAAAGCAAACGTCTGGAGGGACTAAAAATCGATGAAGGGAAGCAGTGGCTTGAAGATGCAAAGAGCCGCTATCATTTAGGAGAGATGGTCATTGAGCTTACCCCCCCAGAGAAGCTTGGCAGTCTCTATGAAACGGAAACATCGTTTGTTGAGGCAAGTACCGTCAGTCTTCGGTTTTCTGCGCTTTCGGATGAATACGCGCTTTCGTTTGTCGATAGCATACTGCATGATTTGCCGGGCTATGTGAAAATAGAATATCTGAAAATTAGTCGTTCTCAGGATCTTAATCATGACTCACTCCTTCGTATTAGCAAAGGGGAAAAACCAGCCTTAGTTCTGGGCGAGTTGACATTTAAGTGGCAGGAATTGAAAGCCATTCCAAGCAAAGCGCCTGTCGTAGATAGTGCCGAGAAGACTACAGAGAATCAGCCAGAAGCAGGAGAAACTTCACCTATTTCTGAAACTCCTCCTATCCCTGAAGCTCCCGCTGTTCCTGAAGTCAGTAACCAAGAGGGAGGGGCGGGTTAGGCTATGGGATACCGCTATTTCCTGATCCTCATCGTTGGTCTGTTACTCCTTTTTGCTTTCAAGGTGGTAGCAGAGCCTGCTGCTCCAGCGCTTCCTGCGGCATCTTCGGGGACGGATATCGATACCTTGTTCTTCGAAGAAGAAGGATCTGAGACAAAAAATGCACCAGCTCCTGTATCAATTGAACCTGTGGATACTTCGGCGCCAGTGGTTTCTGTTCCCGATGCCCCTCCTTTAGCTGCAGTACCTGAAGTCACTCCACCTTCAGTGCCAGAAATTCCTGAAGTGACAACGAATGGAGAGACAAATACGCCTCCTGCTTCAAGTGTTCCAGAAAAAAATGCACAAACACCAGTGTTAACTGTTCCAACCGAATCAACAACTCCAGTGGCTCCTTTGCCTTCTACGGATACTTCGGACGTGGATTTGTTATCGCCTGTTACACCAGAGCCGAGTACGGCGGAAGTTCCGGATGTTACTCCTCCTGTAATTCCCGGTCAGGAAACGACTCCAACAGTTATTCCAGATGTTGTTCCAGAAAATGCTTTAGCTAATCCCGTGACGGGTACTCCCTCTTTGCCGACCCCTCCTGCTCAAGCAGAAGCGACTTCTACAATCGGAACAATCCAACCCGAACAGGCGGGTAATATGCCTTCTGCTGTTAATCCCGATGGAGGCGAAGTCCAAGGCCCCCCATTGCCCGGGGTGGCTGTTGTTGCGCCTGAGGAAACGCTCCGCTGGAAGGGCTCATTGATGTTTAGGCCGGAAGAAATCAGTTCTATTGAGGCAGCACTCCATGCCTTCATTATAGGGGTGTCCATAGAACCCGAACAAGTGGAGGTTGCAACGGGAGTAGAAGAGAGTGCACCGGCTGAAGCGGTAGTACGACCGGAACTTCCGAGTTATTTTGTGAATTCAATTATGTATCTAAATCCAAGTCACTGGTCCGTGTGGGTGAATGGTCAGAAAATTACCAATAAAACCAAGGATACGATACCTTCTGTGGTTTCTGTAAGCGGCGAACGAGTGACGCTTGTTTGGCAAACCAGAGAGTTGGATATACAAGTGCCAAGTTGGCGTAACAAATTACCCACTTTCCGTGAAGGAATGTACTCTTCAAAAGAATATCCAATTATTTATGACCAAGAGAAAGGTGAAGTATCTGTGAGGTTGCGTTCTAATCAACGCTTTGTTGCCCGTAATCTTACTATAGAAGAAGGCAAACCGCTTGTTCAACAAGGTTCTGTAGAGGAGCTGCAAGTGCAAGAGACGCAACAAGGCCAGGAGCAAACTCTCTCTGCTCCTGCATCAGTACCATCCACGCCGCGAACACCTAAGAGCCTCGAGACTATCGCAGAGGAAGGTATACAGCGTTACAATGCATTGAACGAACTGCAAAATGTGGTAAAGTCCCCTCAGGGCGAAGCGTTAAAGCAAACTCTTGCTCAACCATAACAGAATTTAGGTGGGGGTGCCTATGGGGTTGTCATTGCCGCTTTCTATCGAAGGCGTTCTCAAATTCTTCGGCAAACGTCAGGTGCTTCAGGATGTATCACTATCCGTACAACCAGGCGAAATACTGGGACTCATCGGTTTAAACGGTGCGGGGAAAACAACGCTTATTAAAATTGTGCTGAATTTGTTGAATGCCGGTGCAGGCAATGTCACATTCTTTGGCGAAGCGGCCACATCTCCGATCAGCCGTCGGCATATTTCTTTCTTGCCTGAAAAATTCACTCCATCACCATTGCTTAAAGGTCATGAGTTTCTTTCGCTTTCGCTTGGATTTTATAATAAGCCGTACGATAAAGAGTGCGCTTGCCGTTATGCGACTGCTCTGGGCTTGGATAATGCAGCACTCGAGCGTCGAGTGGATACTTATTCCAAAGGGATGGGACAGAAACTTGGGTTAATTTCGGTTTTCTTATCCGATGCGCCATTGATGATCTTGGATGAGCCGATGAGTGGTTTGGATCCAAGTGCGCGGATTCAACTGAAAAATCTCCTTCAAGCCGCAAGCAAAGAAGGGAGAAGTATTTTTTTCAGCTCGCATATTTTGTCCGATATTGAAGAAATTTGTGATCGGATTGCGATCTTGCATGAGAGCCAGATTGTGTTTACCGGAACGCCGGAAGAGTTCACAACGCGTTATCCGGGTAAGAGCCTGGAGCGGGCATTTTTAGAAGCGATAGATTTTGCAGCCTAAGTGTTTAGGCTTTGGATGCAAGTTTTTCTTCCCGTGCAGCACGAAGTTTCGCGAAATCATCTCCCGCATGGTACGAAGAACGCGTAAGCGGCGAGGATGAAACCATCAGGAATCCTTTGCACTTTGCCATACGTTCATAATAGCGGAATTCATCGGGCGTCACAAAGCGCTCAACGGTGGCATGGCGAGGCGTTGGCTGGAGATATTGGCCAATGGTCATGAAATCAACATCCGCCGCGCGTAAATCATCCATTACCTGAAGGACTTCCGCTTTCTCTTCGCCCAAACCCACCATGATGCCGGATTTGGTGAAGATGGAAGGATCAAGCTGCTTCACATTATAGAGTAAGTTCAGCGAGTGGAAATAACGCGCACCTGGCCGGATTTTGGGGTACAAGCCCGGTACGGTTTCGATATTGTGGTTATAGACATCCGGCTTTGCAGCAACAATGGCCTCTACCGCGCCGGGTTTACGCATGAAATCCGGTGTTAGAATCTCAATCGTGGTACCAGGTGAGGTTTCGCGAATACGTTCAATACATCGGACAAATTGGTGCGCTCCGCCATCGGGCAGATCATCGCGGTCAACCGATGTAATCACCATATGCTCCAAGCCCAGTTCGGCAACGGCCTCGGCCAAGCGATCCGGTTCATGCGGATCAAGTTTATCGGGCATGCCAGTGAGGATATTACAAAAGGCGCAAGCGCGGGTGCACACAGAACCCAAAATCATCACGGTCGCATGCTTTTTCTCCCAGCATTCGCCGATATTCGGGCACGCTGCTTCTTCGCAGACGGTATTGAGTTTTTTCGCGCGAATGAGGTCTCGCGTAGAGTTATAAGCAGGGCTGATAGGCGCTTTCACCCGGATCCAGTCTGGCTTTTTAAGACGCTCTTTCACCGGAGGGTTTTCGGTGGTTTGTATGGGCTCGACGCTCATCCCGTATACTCTTTTGGTTCGTTCATGGAATTTGGCAGAATCCTAGCATATTAAGGGAGAGAACACCAGAAGTCTTATATATAGCCATATGTGCCCCCTTGCACTCCAGGCTGAAATTCGTATGATGCCAGAAGATGCCATAACACCCTAATTGCAGGTAATTAGCCATGATGCGTTATATCAGTACCCGAGGGAAAGCGCCTGTTTTGGGCTTTGAGGATGTATTGCTTGCAGGGCTTGCGAGCGATGGGGGGCTTTATGTGCCTGAAAAATTGCCATTTTATACGCCTGAAACCTTAGCTTCCTGGAGCAGCCTTTCGTATACCGAACTTTCCTTCAAGGTTATGTACCCATTCGTGGAAGGGGCAATTCCTGAGGCTGATTTCCGCCGGATTATTCAGGAAAGCTATGCCACATTTAGCCATAAGGCCATAGCCCCGCTGGTTCAGCTTGACCGGAATTTATGGGTGCTGGAGCTTTTCCATGGGCCAACGCTGGCCTTCAAAGATTTTGCCCTCCAGCTCCTTGGCCGGTTGCTGGATTATGTGCTGAAAAAGCGCAAAGAGCGCGTGGTGATAATGGGCGCAACGTCAGGCGATACGGGCTCTGCCGCGCTTGAGGGTTGCCGCCATTCCGATTACGTCGATATGTTTATCCTGCATCCGCATAAACGCGTGTCCGATGTGCAGCGCCGGCAAATGACAACTGTTTTGGCGAATAATGTCTTTAATATCGCTATGGAAGGAAATTTCGACGATTGCCAGGCGATTGTGAAGGAAAGTTTTGCCGACCAATCGTTCCTTAAGGGGCGGAAGCTTGTGGCGGTCAATTCAATCAACTGGGCGCGGATTATGGCGCAGATCGTGTATTATATTTATGCTGCCTTGAGCTTGGGCGCGCCTGCACGTAGTGTTGCGTTTTCAGTGCCCACCGGGAATTTTGGGGATATTTTTGCAGGCTATTTGGCGCGCAAAATGGGGCTGCCGATTACGCAGCTCGTCGTCGCAACGAATAAGAACGATATCCTGCATCGGTGCATATCCCAAAATGATTATAGCCGCCATGCGCTGGAGCACACGCTGTCGCCGAGTATGGATATTATGGTGTCGAGTAATTTTGAGCGTTTGTTGTTTGATCTTTATGATCGTGATGGGGTGGCGATTGCGAAGTTGATGGATGATTCCAAGAACGGAAAAATGGTGATTGAACCGCATCGTTTGGAAAAAGCTAGAGCGCTGTTTACGAGCTATAGCGTGGATGATAAGGCCACCATTGAAACGATCGCTAATGTATTTAAGACATGCGGTGGGGAAATCCTCGATCCGCACACTGCGGTGGGTGTGAAAGCCGGAATTGAAACCTGGTGGGATAAGACAGTTCCGATGATCGTGCTTGCGACGGCGCATCCGGCGAAATTTTCTGAGGCCGTAAAGAAGGCGGGATTAGATGAAGTCGGGTTGCCGCCACATCTTTCCGATCTAATGAGTCGCGAAGAACGTTACGAAGTGCTGCCGAATGATCCCAAGGCTGTGCGGGAATATGTCGCGCAAAAGATAGGCTAAAGTCTCTATTGTAATAGCCATTTTATTGCGGTCTTCCTAACCTGATTTTATGACTCATATGAAGTCTATTTTTTGGTCAAAGGAGACAGGTTATGACACGCGGAATGGGCGGCCAATCGCCATCAAATATTACGGCGCATTTAAAAGGGATACATTTCCCTGCGCGTAAGAGAGATTTAATTACCCAGGCACAAAAAAATAGAGCGGAAGCGGATGTGCTTGATATGCTCCAAGGGTTGCCGGATACAGATTACCGCAGCATCACGGATGTGATGGCAGAGTACGGCAGAAAAAGATAGTGTATTCACGGGCTTGACGGGAACATGAAACCTTCTCACTGCGTGCTAGCGAATGCGGGATGCGACTTAGTTTCTCGGAGATAATTCTAACGCATGCCCTTTACATCTATCAGCTCTGCGCATATCACCTGGACAGAGGAAGGTTTTCCTTATTCTGTTGCCTTTGATGATGTTTATTTTGCAGGCGAAGGCTTGGCGGAAACGCGGTATGTTTTCTTGGAAGGAAACAGGCTTGCGGAACGTTTTTCTGCGCTTCCAGAAAATGCGCATTTCACCATTGCAGAAACGGGATTTGGCACAGGATTGAATATCCTGGCGGCGTGGAAATTATGGGAGGAGACAGCTCCTAAGAGTGCCAGGCTCTCGCTAGTTTCGATCGAAAAACATCCGCTTACGCGTGAGGATCTAGCACGGGCGTATCAGAATTGGCCCGAGCTTGCGGCGTTTTCCCAAATCTTATTATCCCACTACCCCCTCTTAGTTTCTGGATATCACCGCCATCACTTAAACGATCGGGTAACGCTCACTTTGTGTTTCGGCGATATTGTTGATGTGCTTCCGGAGCTTCATGCCCAGGTTGATGCTTGGTTCTTCGATGGTTTCACGCCGGCAAAGAATCCCCAAATGTGGGAAGAGACGTTATTTCCGCATATCGCCAGGCTCACGAATGAGGCTGGCACTTTCAGTAGTTTTACCGCGGCGGGGTTTGTCAGAAGAGCACTCCAGGCTCAAGGATTTGAGGTAACACGGAAAAAGGGATTTGGCCGGAAATGGCAGATGCTGGTGGGGAAGTTTGATGCCTCGGGTCGGACTCGAACTGGCACTTATACAAAATCGGAAAAGCCGTGGTATTTTCCTCCCTCCTCTCATTGTGAAACGAAACGGGCAATCATTATAGGTGGTGGGCTTGCGGGAACAGGCGCGGCTTATGCGCTTGGCCGTCGCGGTTGGGACATCACGCTTATTGAACGCCATCCGGAATTGGCGCGTGAAAGTTCATCAAATCCACAAGGTATTTATATGCCGCTTCTGCCGCATCGTTCGATGGCAGAAGACCCGATCGGGCATTCGACACTGGCTGCTTTTTTATATGCTCATCATCACTTCGATGCTTTCCCTCATGTCTTGCGTGAAGCATGTGGAGTGCTCGAGGTGGAAGAGAGCGAATCTTCGTTGCCGGATGTGGCATATCCTGTAGATGCAAAAGAGGCATCCGAGCTTGCGGGAGTTACGCTTGCACAAGGTGGAATATTTTATCCCAACGCTGGGTGGATTGCCCCACGGGAGTTGTGTAAGGCGCAGGTGGAAGCCTATGCGGATCGGATACGATTGATCTTGCATACGGAGGCGCTCTCTCTTGTTCGTGGAGATGGAGAATGGAAGGTGAGGGCGGAGAATGGCAAGCTTATTGCTTCTGCGCCGGTGGTGGTTCTTGCGCAAGGAGAGGAGGTGACACGGCTAGCAGAAACCTCTTGGGTGCCTCTGAGAGTCATTCGTGGACAGCTTGATCAATTTCCTCAAACAGCTTTGAGCCGTGGGCTTAAAACGGTGCTCTCTCAGGATGGGCAGATATTACCGGCTCATGAAGGTACGCATTGGGTGGGAGCAAGTTTTCATCCTGATAATAGAAATTCTACTCCAACACACGAAGACACAGAAGAAAATCAGAATCGGTTTTCTTCGCTGGGAGGAAAAGCGGAATCGATTGGACAAAAAGTGGGTTTCCGTGTGGCAACACAAGATAAATTACCTGTGATAGGTGCGGTGCCGGAGAGTGAATTCTATTTGCATGCATATGTGGGACACCATGAAGGTGGAGCAAAAGGAGGGTCGGCACTGTATCCGGTAGCGCATTATCAGCCAGGACTTTATATTTCGACCGCGTATGGTGCGCGCGGGATTACAACGACGCCGCTTGCATCCGAATATCTTGCTGCACTCATTGAAGGTGAGCCGCTGCCTTTGCCGAAAAACTTGGTAGATGCGTTACATCCAGGACGTTTTCTGATGCGTACATTACGTCGAGGGAAATAAAAAAACCGGAGCTGGATAAGCCCCGGTTTTTCTAAAAATATTTTCTTAAAAAGAAGACTAGTCTTTATGCTCTTCTGATTTTTCTTCGCCTTCCGCCGGTGTTGTGCCTTCAGTCGGAGCCGCATCTTTAGCCGGAGCCGCGCTTTCAGCAGGAGCTGCTTCTTCGGTTTTGGTAGGTGTTTCTGAAGCTACAGCTTCCACATTTATTTTCTCAGAAAGCGTTTTCATGTACTCTTTGATCGCTTGTGCTGCAAGCGTTTGTTTGATGCGGTCTTTCACCTTATCAAACTCAGCAGCCTGAGCCGCACGATTCTCTTCCAAACGAATCACGTGGAACCCGAAATCGGTTTTCACCGGTTGAGAGACTTGTCCTGCAGAAAGTGCGAAAGCTGCATTTTCAAACTCTGGTACGAGCTGGCCTTTCATTACATAACCCAGATCACCCCCTTTGCTTTTATTTGAAGTGTCGGTTGAATGTTCTTCCGCCAATTTTGCAAAATCTTCGCCGGATTGGATTTTACGGTATATATCCCATGCTTCTTTTTCTGTCTTCACGAGGATATGACGGACATGGAATTCTTCCTTGCCTTCGAGGTCTTTTTTGAGTTCGTCATATTTTGCCTGAACCGCTGCATCGGTAACGCTTTCTTCGCCTTTTTTCATCAAGAATTTTTGTTTAGAAAGACGTGCGCGAAGATTTTCAATTGCCTCATTGATATCAGGATCTTTGGAGAAATCGGTTTTCTTTGCTTCTTCATCAATTGTGCGTTGGATGGCAACTTCAAGCAAAAGATTTTTTTGGGCTTCTGGCTCAAGTGTTGAGAAGGTCAGATTCAGGCCTTGTGCGCCTTGAGAATTCAGTAGTTCTTGTAATTTTGTATTTGCTTCATCGAGCGTGATGGTGCCGCCCTCATATTTGCCAACGACTGGACTGGTATCTGCCGTTTTGGCACCTTGCTCTTCTTTGCACGCCGAGAGTGCAATGGTGGTTGCAAGAATAGTAGAAAGTAATAATCCCTTACGCAGAGTGGTTTGCATAGATTCCTCCTTGAGTGAATACCTCTCTGCTGTTTTTGCAGAGATTTGATAAAAATTATAGACCCTAAAAACTATGGAGGGAGTATAGGCTTGTCTTTTCAGAAATCAAGCCTGTACGCGCCGAACCATTTATTTCGCTACAAAGCATCCCTGACCCGTTTTTATCAAGGCATCACAGACGACTTGTGCTTCAGAACGCGAAGCAAATGGGCCTGCTTTTAAGCGATAAAATATGCCTTTCTCTTTCAGGTCTGCGCGCTCCATAGATACGGTAAGGTTCTGGAGCAACGAAGTGTTGCGTTTCACAATCTGTTGCCATTGTTCTTTGGCTTCAGGCTCTGATTTAAAGGCGCCGAGCTGAACACGGTAGGCTCCTGTCGCAGCACCGCTCAACGGTTTTGTAGGTTTCTCAACCTTCGTCACGTCAGCTTGCACAAGTGGTTTCATAGGAAGTTCTTCTGCCATTCTCTCTTGCGCAGAAGGCACAGTGCTCGCTTGTTTGACAGGGGCAGCTGTTGCCTCTTTGGCCTTTAGGGCTTCTTCCTGCTGGCGTAAAT
The DNA here is from genome assembly GCA_021156175.1 of Rickettsiales bacterium. Classification (GTDB taxonomy): domain Bacteria; phylum Pseudomonadota; class Alphaproteobacteria; order Rickettsiales; family JAJNBL01; genus JAJNBL01. Next base: position 117,794 of record JAJNBL010000005.1, on the reverse strand, counting down.
ATTCCATCGAAGATGTTGCCTCTTGCTTAGCAGGAACAGGCGCTGGAGCAGGTTTTGAAGCTTCTGCCACTTTCGGTGCAGGCGCTGCTTTTTCTGAAGTAGCTTTCTTCACCTCAGCAGCTTTAGGCTTCACAGCTTCTGCTGTTTTCGGTTTTTCTGCTTTAGGAGCTGGGGCTGCAGGTGTTACAACTGGTGCAGGGCTTGGGATTGCCGGTACAGCAGCAGGTGGAGTGCCTACGACCTCAATATCTTCGTCATCTTTTCCTAAAGGCGCTAAATCGGTAGGCTCAGCGCTTAACTCATCAAGTGGCGACAACTCATCGTCTTTCAGAGTGCCTTGATCCTTCCATCCGTCTTCCAGTGCACCTAACTCTTTTTGAAGTCCTTCTTTTTTGGAAGCATCCTCAGGTTTTTTCTCTTGGTTCTCGATGGTATCGACGGATACAGGTTCTTCTGGAGCAGGAAGGACTTGCTCTACTGGTGGAGGTGTTTGATCTCCTTGCATTGCGCCATAGACAGTTTTATCCTGGTTAGGCACTTCCATTCCACCGGGCTCGTCTGGTTTGACGCGGAATGGCGCTTCATCGGCGCTGATAACTGGGAGCTGAGAAGGGTCACGCGGGATAATCCCGAATTCATAGGCATAGAACGCCAACACTCCAAAGAATACAAAGGCGGCAAGTGTAATGACCGCGCGGATAAAGCGTCGGAAGCCGGAATGTTTTTTGCGCTCCTGGTCGTCGATCAGATAATCATCCACGAACTCATCAATTTCTTCTTCCGAAAGTTCCTCATAACCCTCTCCCGGCTCTTGATAATGTCCAAGTTCCTGTTCTGTCTGTTTACGACGTATTACCATTAATGCATCTCCTCTACGGGGTTAACCCCTAACACGTTCAATCCGGACGCGATGACTAACGAAACCGCTTTTACGAGCGCAAGGCGCGCAGCGGTGAGTTCATTATCGTCAGCGATAATAAAACGTAAGGTAGCATGTTCTCTTCCTTTATTCCAGAGTCCATGAAAAGATGCTGCAACTTCTTGTAAGTAAAAAGTAATTCGGTGTGGTTCGAGATGTTGTGCCGATAATTCGACCGTTCTTGGCCATGACGCGAGCAGACGAAGGAGCTGTAATTCATCCTCATCGTTAATTTTTTGTAGTGCAACGGTACTTAACGATTCGAGTTTCTGTACAGCTTCTGGTGCATCTTCTACCGCGTGACGCAGCACAGAGCGTGCCCGAGCATGGGCATATTGTACGTAAAACACCGGATTATCGCGCGATTGCTCCTGAACTTTTTGGAAATCAAAATCCAATACCACGTCATTTTTGCGGGTGAGCATGATGAAGCGCAAAATATCGCGTCCCACCTTATCCATCACGTCGCGTACGGTCACAAAAGTGCCGGCACGTTTGGACATCTTTGCAGGTACACCGCCTTCAAGGAAATTCACGAGCTGATGGAATTTTATTTCGAGCGTTGCTTCACCGCCGCTTAATGCTTTGACAGCCGCTTTCATGCGTTTTAAGTACCCGCCATGATCCGCGCCAAGCTCCAGGATCATGTGGTTAAATCCGCGTTGGTACTTATCCAAATGGTAGGCGATATCGGATGCGAAATAGGTCCAGCTGCCATCGGATTTCTTGAGTGGACGATCGACATCATCGCCAAAATCAGATGAACGGAAAAGCGTCTGTTCACGCGGTTCCCAATCTTCCGGTGTTTTGCCTTTTGGTGGCTCTAAAATCCCCCGATAAACCAATCCTTTGGCTTCTAAATATTCGAGTGCTGCATCAACGGCACCGCGCTCATGCAGTGCTTTTTCAGAGCTGTAAATATCATGTTCCACGCCCATCGCGAGAAGGTCTTCGCGAATCATTGCCATCATTGCATCGATTGCAAAACGGCGAATAACCGGCAGCCATTCTGATTCTTCCTGGGAAAGGAAAGTGTTTCCATAGGTATCGGCAAGCGCTTTTCCAACAGGAATTAAATATTCACCGGGATAATAGCCTTCAGGAATCGCTCCGATATTGTGGCCAAGTGCTTCGCGGTATCTAAGGTAAGCTGATTTTGCGAGCGTATCAACCTGTGCGCCTGCATCGTTGATGTAGTATTCACGGGTTACATCGTAACCTGCTTTCATCATCAGGCGTGCGAGTGCATCGCCAAATACGGCGCCGCGCGAATGGCCAATATGCATCGGGCCAGTAGGGTTGGCGGAGACGAATTCAACATTTACCTTTTTGCCCGCGCCTATTTCCGAATTTCCGAAGCCGATTTTCTCTTCCAGAATCACAGGCATAATCGATTGCCATACGGAGGGCTTCAAGCGCAGATTGATAAATCCGGGGCCTGCGATTTCGACATGTTCAATAGCATCATGAAATTTGAGCTTCTTGGCGATTAGCTCAGCGATTTCACGAGGATTTTTGCTCGCAGGTTTTGCAAGCACCATCGCGGCATTGGTGGCGATATCGCCGTGGGAGGCATCACGTGGAGGTTCGGCGGTAATGGCGGTGGTATCGAGTCCGCCAGGTAGAGCGCCCTCAGTTACAAGATTTTCCAGTGTTTCAAGGATGACTTCCCGAATGGTATAAAAGATGTTCATGGACGCTTCTATGTGGTTGGTTGTAAAGCGTCTATCCTTACTGGAGTTTGGCCCTTTTGGCAAGGGGGAGGGGAGTGGTCACGAGCTTATTCTTTTTGCGCTGTGACAAAACTATCAATCACTTTTTTCTCACCGGCTTTTTCAAACATTACGGTCAGATGGTTCCCATCGACAGAGCGGATGCGACCATAGCCGAATTTACTATGAAATACGCGATCGGAGACGGAGAAACTTCCGTCTTTCTTTGGGGCTGAAGCCGGAGAAGGAGTAGAGCCTGCGCGGCGGGCAAGGAGTTCCGAGGCGCTCATGAGTGAACCTCCACCAATGCCGCTATTTGCCTCATTTCGTGGGCTGTAGGTTGCATTCATTGAACGGTAAGGGCTTGGACTTACGCTAGCACCTTGACCGTAAGCATTATAAGTACGATGACGGGTAGTTTTTTCGCAATGTGCATCGGGCAATTCATTCAAGAAACGCGAGGGGATTGCGATCTGTGTCTGGCCATACATCTGACGGCTACCGGCGTAGGAAATATAGAGTTTCTTGCGGGCGCGGGTGATTCCAACATAGGCCAGGCGGCGCTCTTCTTCCAAGCCCGCCGAGCCGCTTTCATCCATCGATTTTTGGCTTGGGAACAAGCCCTCTTCCCAACCGGGCAAGAACACCACGTTGAACTCCAGGCCTTTGGCGGCATGGAGTGTCATCACATTCACCATGTGTGAGTCATCGTTATCCGGATTATTTGAGGTTTCATCGGCATCGGTGACTAAGCTCACATGCTCAAGGAAATGGGTGATGTTTTCGAAATCCTGAAGTGCAGTGATCAGTTCGCGGATGTTATCAATCCGTGCGTCGGCTTCCGCCGTGTTTTCTTCCTGAAGCATTGATACATAGCCTGATTCTTCCGCGATGGTTTCAATCACTTTTGCATGATGATGGGTTTCCAACATCTTAAACCAACGGGTAAGGAGGTCTTCGAATTTCAGCATTTCATCCACAATTTTAGGACGAAGGGCTTTGTCTTCGATCAGTTGTTTGGTCGCTTTGAACAACGAAATTCGGCGTTCGCTTGCGGTTTTGAAGATTTGTTGCAGGCTTGTATCACCCACGCCGCGTTTGGGTGTGTTGATGATGCGCTCAAAGGCGAGGTCATCACTTTGGTTCACCATCAGGCGCATATAGGCAATCATGTCTCGGATTTCTTTGCGCTCATAGAAACGCAAACCGCCGACAATTCGGTATGCGATGCCTTGTGCGGTGAAAGCGGATTCGAAGCTGCGAGTCTGATAGCCTGCACGTACCAGCACGGCCATTTCTTTCGGGCGTATGCCTTGGATTTGGCTAAGCGCGCTGATTTCATCAGCGATACGATCGGATTCTTCAAAGCTATTTTCATAGCCGACAACTTTAACCTGCTCGCCGCCTTTATCTTCCGTCCACAAGGTTTTCCCAAGCCTTCCGCGGTTATTTGCGATGACCGCCGAAGCGGCTTCCAGGATCGGGGTGGTGGAGCGGTAATTCTGTTCTAAGCGAACGGTAGATGCGCCTTCAAAATCTTTGCTAAAGCGTAAGATGTTCCCGACTTCTGCACCGCGCCAGCCATAGATAGATTGGTCGTCATCACCTACACAGCAAATATTTTTATTTGGCCCTTGAGCAAGCAAGCGCAGCCAGAGATATTGTGCAATATTCGTATCTTGATACTCATCCACCAGCATGTAACGAAAGCGGTTTTGGTAGGTTTTCAAAATATCGGGATGGTTCCGCAGCAGCGTTACCACATGTAGGAGCAAGTCACCAAAATCAACGGCGCTCAGCTGTTGAAGGCGGGCTTGATAGTCTTCATAAAGCTTGCGGATGTTGGCATAGGCCTGTGTCGGTATATCGCTTTCCGTAAGCTGATGTGGCAGCAATGCGCGGTCTTTAAAGCGCTGCAAAATCCCCAATAGTTTGCGTGCTGGGAGTTTTTTCTCATCGATATCATGCTCGGCCATGATTTGTTTAATAAGGCGGAGCTGGTCATCCGTATCGAGAATCGTGAAATTCGGTTTTAAGTTAGCAAGCTCGGCATGATAGCGCAGCATCTTGGCGGCAATCGAGTGGAAGGTTCCAATCCATAGGCCTTCGGCTTGATCTCCGATGATGCGGGTGATCCGCTCCTTCATTTCCTTGGCGGCTTTATTGGTGAAGGTGACGGCCAGAATCTCGCTTGGCCAGGCTTTGCCTTGGGCGATGATATGGGCAATACGGGTGGTCAACACGCGTGTTTTCCCGGTACCAGCACCAGCGAGTACCAGGAGTGGGCCTTCAGTCAGCTCGACGGCTTCCCGTTGGGTAGGGTTAAGCCCTTCGAGATAGGGATAGGAGGAGGTATCTAAGTGCACGGCTGCGTCGGACATAGTGATTGTATCATCTGGAATCATTTTTTCTGACTATAACGGAGGGGGGAAAGAATGGGAACTACTAATTGCCCGTTATACCACCCAGCATCATAAACGCCCAGAGCGTTCCGCCAAAGGAAAGGGGAATCAGGAAGTTAGGGTTGATGCGTAAGATGGTCGATGCACCTTGGAAGATCGCGGCCATGATGGCTCCCGTGGCAACTCCGAGGTAAAAAATAAGCAAACTCCCACTTTCTATGGTCGCTTGCGGGGGAGGGAACAAGGCGGCGAGTCCCATTGTGGTTATAAAAAACGCGATGGCACCCTCAAAACTCCGGTCGAAGAAGCGGATGCGACCGCGGACAAGGTCAGTTATCAAGGCCATGCAATCAGAAAAAATCAGCACCAGGAAGGTGATAATGAAGATGTCTTTGGGGAAAGTTACAAGGCATATACATAAAGCCAGCATGGTAAAACTTGCGCCGCTTAGAGCCTCATGCGAGCGGTTCTTCTCCCGTGCAAACATCCATTTTCCTAAGAGTTTGTCGGATATTTTCCATAGCCAGTCATGGCGGTAACGGAAAATATCGAGTGCGATGACGGCAAAAGTTGGGAGTGCCGCTAGTACCAGCAGGGTTTCTTTGCTGCCGGTGATGATATATGTAAGGATCACGGGCAACAGGAGGAAGCGCATAAATGCGCGAACCAGACGAATCGTTGCGTGAGGATTAGGTTTTCGGTTTGGTGCCATAACTTACCCATATTTTGGGTAAATTATAGGGATATTGGGTTGAGGAGGGGTTAACGGCCTACTCACATTTGCTAAATGGCCTGAACTGGTGTATTTGGTGTGTTCTTCGGTTAAATTGACAATGGTATGTATTATGTCTCATAAAAATTATTTTGCTGCTGCTCTTATTTTGTTTTCTTTAAGTGCCTGTATTAGTGGTGGTTTTACACAAAACAAGAATTCGTTTATAGGCCGTGTCGTCTCTGAAGAGAAGCTTGCCAATGGTAAGAGTTTGATGGTGGGGTATAAAGATCCTGCTGCAGAAGCGGAGTGCTTACGTGTTAATAAAACGGAAGAAAGCTGGACTACAGCTCAAATGAAAGGGACGCTTAAGCTTGGTGGTGGGCGTTCGGTGTTAACCGAAAATGCCCTTGCTTATGCCAATAGTCATCCAGAGTCTAAAATTAACTACGTTTTCTTAGATATACCTAATGAAGTGGAGGCTGGCCCGGTAAGTGGAATTCCGTTAGGTAGTGCGTATGTGAACTATTATTCGTGCAAAAACCCGCCTGCGAAACATTCGAATCCTTTCAAAGATTAGTCTGGAAGGGGAATAATCAGGGAAAAAGAGCAGCCATTGCGCTGCTCTTTTTATTTATGCGAAAACACTGCAATCGCGAGCACTATAAGCACAGCCAAACCTTGAAGAACCACCCGTGCGACCATCAGGCGGTTGCTGCGTTCCCGCTGTTTTTGGCCATCCCGTGCCATGGTGATGAGTCCTGCACCTAATACCCCCAGTGTTGCAATCATTAAAATAACAAGCAATATAGGGAGAATTTGCATGGGATATGCCTTGTTTTTGAGGGTAAGGGAGCTGAAGATAGCCAATTATAGTCTAAACATAGAGAGGAAACAACCTGTACCAGCCGTCTCATCCGTCAGGGCTTTAGGGTTTCGGGTATAAAGAAGCTATTGTGAAATGGTTATAACTGTAATAATTATTCTATTGCATCCCACCAAATTATCCTTTACCGTCACTAGGTTGCGTTGAGATTCAGCGCCAGATTTTATATTATTCGGTTTGTATTCGCCTAACGTGTATTTATGGCCTCAAGGCCGGTAAATATAAGGGTTATTAAAGTGTGCATGTAACAAGGAGCGTCCGTTATGAAACTATCGAAACCTACCGTGCTTATCATTGATGATGAGCCGCAAATCCGGAAAATGATCGAAGTGACGCTCTCCGCGTGTAATTTTAAAGTAGTGGAAGCCGAATCGGGGAATGAGGGTATTCGCCTTGCGGGTTCCCATAAGCCAGATGTGATTATCCTTGATCTGGGTTTGCCGGATATGGATGGGATTGAAGTATTAAAGCGCCTACGGCAGTGGAGTGATATTCCAGTAGTTGTGGTTTCGGCGCGGTCGGATGCGAGCGATATCGTCGATGCCTTTGAACAAGGTGCTGACGACTATATGACCAAGCCGTTTGATATGAAAGTCTTGATTGCACGCTTGAATACTGCAATGAAGCATATTTATCAGAAAGAACTGGGGGATAGCACCTTAGCAGCGGGTGGTATTGTGATTGATTTTATTCGCCATGAAGTGACGGTGCGTGGAACCCGCGTGGATTTCTCGCCAAAAGAATATGAGCTGCTTAGTTACCTTATTCGTCATCAAGGCAAGATGTTAACCCATCGCCAGCTATTAAAAGCGGTGTGGGGCGATGCGCATGCGGAAGATAAGCAGTATTTGCGCGTCTATATCATGCAGGTGCGCCAGAAAATAGAGGCGGATCCAGAGAACCCTGAATATATTATAACAGAAGCGGGGATTGGATACCGTTTCGATGCTCCAAAGCAAGCAGTTCAGGATAAAAAACAGGATGAGGTCCAAGCAGTTGCTTAAGCTGATGAAGATTTTATAGGCAGCTCCTTGCTCCCGGATAGAAAAGCTACTTCCAATGTGAGACGCTTATTGTCGTGTAGGATAACGAAGCCAAGGAGCATTGCCATGCATGAATCATCCGCGATAATGGAGAAACAGTCCGATATTGATATCGGAATGCAGGAAAAAGATCGGAAACATGCGGCGGAAGGGGCGGCGAGGATTTTAGCCAGCACCTACGCGCTGTATCTTAAAACACAATATTACCATTGGAATGTGGTGGGCGCGGAGTTTTATAATCTGCATTTGATGTTTGAACAACAGTATAAAGAGTTGCGTGAAGCGGTGGATGAGATTGCGGAGCGTATGCGTGCATTAGGCGCTATTTCTCCTGGGACATTCCACGAATTTATTGAACTTAAAGTGATAGAAGAAGATGCGGAAGTCCCGCGAGACTGGCGTGCGATGGTAGGAAATCTGGATAAGGGCCATGAGCGGCTTGCCAAAGAATGCCGTGACATTATCCATGAAATCCCAGAAACTGGGGATGAGGGCACGATTGATTTACTTATCCAGCGTTTGAAAGTTCATGAGAAAACAGCCTGGATGTTACGAAGCCTCTTAAAACAAGCAACCCCCGAAGCTAAGACCGTATGAGAAATATCTGGAATTTAGCATTAATGCTCCGCCCGGTGGTGCAACGGTTTGGTGGGTCAATAGTCGCGCTGTTTCTCGCTTCTGTTGTTAGTTATATTTTTATATTAGTCCCCGATAGCTACACCGAAGATAACCTTGTCAACATTGGTATGCTTTATATCATTGTGACCGTATATGCTTCTATTACTCAGGGTTTATGGGTGGGCTTTCTTATCTCGATGGTGGGATTTGGGCTTTATCAGCTTTTCTTCCATCACCTTGTGGGTGAGCATACAAGTTTGAAGGATACTCTTTATGATCTCCTGAATCTGGTCCTATTTATTGCAGCTTCCCTTGTTGCAGCGCTGATTGGTGCGCAATCGAAATCGAAACTGGAGACAGCGCGCGAACGGCGGCGTACGACCTTTGCATTCAGTAAGCTTTATGGACGCTTGATCCTATGCCATGGCCAGGAAGAAGTAGTGCAGGCACTGGGGGAGGGGTTAAGCGAGATTATCAAAGGTAAAGTGTACCTGTTCCTGCCCAATGATAAAGGGGTTTTGGAGTATTGTTATCCAGGTGGGGCATGCCCAGAACGGTATAAAGAGGCGGCGGAGAGAGTCTGGAAAACCGGAGTTCCACCAAAGTTGCATAAAGATGATCCATGGCCGTTTTTCTATTGTGTGCGGATGCCGACGAAGGAGATGCCAACCAAAGATGATTCCGGAAAAGAAGGGATTCTGGGAGTCGAAATTTCGGAATGGACACACCATACATCCAGTAAGATTTTTATCCATACGCTTGCAGACCAGGCAGCGATGGCGATTGAACGAATTATGTTGGCGGATACAGTGCATAAAGAACGCATGGAGAAAGAGCAGGAAACCATACGCTCTGCCTTGCTTGCTTCGGTTACGCATGATTTGAAAACGCCGCTCGCCAGTGTGATTGGCTCGCTTTCGTCTATTCGCTATGTCGATTCTTTAAGCAAAGAGGCGCAAGATCAGTTGCTGGTCATGGCGCATGAAGAGGCGGAGCGTCTCAATAAATTTATCAATAATATTCTGCACATGACACGGCTTGAATCCGGAGGGATCAAGCTCGATAAAGACTGGCAACGGCCTACGACCCTGGTGCATCAGGTATTAAAGCGTATGGAGCATCGCACGGTTAACCATAAAGTTTTGGTAAATGATGCCGCGCCAGGTACCTTATTCTTGATGGATACGGGTTTGGTTGAGCAGATCATGCAGAATCTTGTGGATAATGCGGTAAAATATGGCGCTCCTCAGGCAAATATCACCATAGAATTTTATCGGGACGGGGATTACGGATGTATTGCTGTTTCTAACGAAGGGACGGGGATTTTATCGGGTTGCAAAGCCAGGGTATTTGATAAATTTTATCGTTCAGGCAAAGGGGATAAGCATATTGCTGGGACGGGGCTTGGGCTCACGATTTGCCGGGCAATTATGGATCTTCACGGCGGGATGATTACTCTGACGGAGCTGTATCCCGGCGCACGTGAACCGGGTGCAAAGTTTATTCTTTCTTTCCCTGCGATAAAAGAGGAAGAAGTTTACGTTCCAACGGCAATCTCAGCGTAAAGCTTTAGGCGCTTTTAAGCATCCGCCGCTTCGGTTTTATTTACTCTTAAGCTTTTAGCGTCTTTAAGCGCGTCTTTTAGGTGATCACGAATCTGCGTGAGGTCATCAATCACCGTATCCACCGCCATTTCTATAGGGGTAAGCGGTACGTTCAGGATGCGTGGCCGTGGTTGGCTTGGATCCAGGATCGGTTCTTTCTTAAAAGATGCCGGGCCGGTATTAAAAGTGTGAAGTTCGTCCAACAAATCCTTGTCTATTTTGGCAGTAGGATGAGTTTTCAGGAATTTTTGTGCTCCCCGGATCGTCACGCCTTGCTCATGAAGGAGGCTTTTAATCCGGGTAAGGAAGGTTATATCGTCCGGGCGGTAGTAACGGCGGCCGCGGCGTTTGATAGGTTTTACTTGCGGGAATTTTTTTTCCCAAAACCGTAAGACATGCTGCGCAACGCCAAGCTCTTCGGCGACTTCACCAATGGTACGAAACGCGCCTGGTGCTTTACCGTCTTCCTCTTCTTCGAGGTTGAGGTCAAGAATATCGTCTTCGGTATTGTCAATCAGATGTTCTGTCATTCTTGCCCCTCCTCAAGAGCGTGTCGACAGCAATCTATACTATTTATTGTCGTTAAGATACTGTTTCAGGAGATTCGAGGCATGGAAGGTCACTACGGTACGTGGAGTGATCACCGCTTCCTGTTTTGTTTTAGGATTACGGCCGATGCGCGCATTTTTTTGACGACGGCGGAAGCTGCCAAATGAAGAGATTTTGACATCTTCACCCGCTTCGAGTGCAATGATAACGGTTTCGAGTACATCATCAACGAGACTTGCTGATTCTGCCAAAGATAAACCAATTTCTTTATAGATTGCATCGGTAAGAGCTGCGCGGGTGAGAGTATTAGACATAAATATAACTTCCTATGAACTTTATTCTTCGAAGAGTAATTCTTAATGTTACAGGGTGTTCTACCGCCCCCAAAGAGAATCGTCAAGCATTAACATGATGATTTGAAGGGAAATTATACGGATTCCTGCTGAAATGGGAGTAAAAAGGGGGTGTTTTTGTGTTTATGCAAGTCGTCGCTGGTTGTTTGGAAGGGGGGTAATGCCTTCTTTTGAACCAAAGAAATCTATAATATTTTTGACCAATTTCTCTGCAACCGCTTTCTTTGTCATGGATTCCCAAGGTTCTGCAGCTCCAGAATTATCCAAGAAAAGGACACAGTTAGTATCGCTTCCAAAGGTGCTTTCCGGATGGGATACATCATTAGCAAGCAGCCAGTCGCAGCCTTTCTTTGCATGTTTTGCAGTAGCATATTCCAGGAGATTTTCCGTTTCTGCTGCGAATCCTATCACCAGGCTTGGACGTGAGGTTGGGTGTTTGGACAGCGTTTTAAGAATATCTGGATTTTCTGCCAAAGAGAAAGAAGGTGCAGAGGTTCCGCCTTTTTTGATTTTCTGGGGCGAAGCAACCACTTTCCAATCGCATACGGCGGCGGTGCAGATCGCGATATCAGCGGGGAGGGCTTGCTCACACGCTTTTAACATTTCTTCTGCCGTTTCAACCCGTATCAAGGTGACATTAGAAGGCGTGGGGATGCTGACAGGGCCGGAGATCAGTGTCACCTCTGCACCTTTTTCGGCCAGAGCTGTGGCAATGGCATAGCCTTGTTTCCCGGAAGAGCGGTTGGTCAGCACGCGCACAGGATCAATCGGTTCGACCGTTGGGCCGCTTGTGACCAATGCTTTACGGCCTTTTAAAGGAAGTGAAGTTGACGTGGTTCCGAAAAAAGATTGCACATGCTGCACTATTGTTTCAGGAGGAAGCAGCCGTCCTTCTCCTGTCTCGCCGCAGGCCATCAGGCCATTTTCAGGGCGAAGGAGAATTTTACCATCGGCTTCTAATTGTTCAATATTCCGGCGGGTGGCAGGATTTTCCCACATGGCGGGATTCATCGCAGGGGCTATCATTATCGGGCTTCGCGTGGCTAGGAGTATGCTGCTCGCTAAATCGTCCGCTAGCCCAAGTGCCATTTTGGCGAGGATATTCGCACTTGCAGGGGCAATGAGGATAAGGTCGGCATCGCGAGCGAGGCGTATATGCCCCATTTCTGATTCGTCTTTTAAGGAAAAAAGTTCGGTATAAACCTCCTTGCCGTGTAACGAGGCAACGGCCAGGGGGGTGATGAAACGCTGCGCAGATGCCGTCATCACAACGTTAAGTTCATGTCCCTCTTTTTGGAGCAGGCGCAAGAGATCGAGCGCCTTGTAGGCTGCGATACTGCCAGTAATGATAAGAAGGATGCGCTTTTTCATAAGCCTAAACATAGCAGGAACCCTATAAAAGTCAGCAAAAAACAGGGGATTTGTGAATAGTCTTGGGGTAGGCTTGATTCTTATGCCATACGGATTGCTTGCGTCTTGCTTTGTCGGGCATTAGTATGCCCTTTCTGGCCTTATATAAAGAAAATGGACATCGTATGAAAGCACCATCCAATAACATTATTGCATTCCAAGGGGTTAGAGGGGCGCATGCCGATATGGCCTGTCGCCAGGCCTATCCGTATATGGATACGATGCCGCTTCCTTCGTTTGAGGATGTGTTCCAAGCGGTGCAGGAAGGAAAGGCAGCCTTGGGGATGTTACCCATTGAGAACTCACAAGCCGGACGAGTAGCGGAAATCCACAATCTCCTGCCACGCATGCATGTTTCGATTGTGGGGGAATATTTCCAACGTATTGAGCACCATCTGCTTGCGCCAAAGGGAGCCACTTTACAGACGGTGAAAAATGTCTATTCCCATCCTCAAGCCTTGATGCAGTGCCGTGGGCATACACGGGAGATGGGGTTGGAGGCGCATCATGCTTCGAATACTGCGATTGCGGCTGAGGAAGTTGCGCGCTGGAATGATCCTTCCAAAGGTGCGTTGGCATCCGCATTGGCAGCGGAACTTTATGGCTTGACCGTGCTTAAACCGAATATGGAAGATAGCAACGAGAACACGACAATCTTTGTTACCATTGCCTCTGAGCCTATTGATACAGATCCTGAAACCCAGCGGATTGTGACGTCGCTCTTGTTTACGGCGCGCAATATCCCTGCGGCACTGTATAAGGCGCTCGGTGGATTCGCGACGAACCATGTAAACTTGCTAAAACTTGAGAGCTATATTCCCGGTGGAGCTTCGGATCGCGCACAATTTTTTGTGACGTTCGAAGGTCATCCGCAAGAGCGGAATGTCCAGCTGGCGCTTGAAGAGTTGGGCTTTTTCTGCAGAAATGTAAAAGTGCTTGGCGTTTATCCCGCCGATCCTAAGAGATTCGGATAAATGTTACTAGGCCTTGCTGCAAATGATGTTTTTTTGCGTTCCGATGCTCACGTACTTTAATGTACGCTCCGCTTCGGTACTCAGAAAGCACATTTTCGCTAACGGCCTAGCGAATTTATTGTTTTCCTAAAAGAACCCGTGTCGCCGCTTCCACATCGGTTTTACGCATCAGTGACTCTCCGACCAGGAAGCAATGCACATCCGCACGGTTCATGCGGAGTATATCCTCATGGGTTTCAATACCACTTTCGCACACAACTCTATAACCTTGAGGGATCTGGGAACATAGGGATTCGGTGGTGGAAAGCGATACTTCCAGTGTCTTCAAATTCCGGTTATTAATTCCAATCAGCGATGACCTTAGGCAGTTCAGCGCACGTGTGAGCTCTTCTACATCATGTACTTCCACCAGAACATCCATTCCAAGTTCTTGGGCGGTTGCTTCCAGTTCTTTGGCTTGTTCATCTTCCAGTGCGGCCATAATCAGGAGAATACAATCGGCACCTAAAGCTCGTGCTTCCAGGATTTGGTAGGGATCGAGCATAAAATCTTTGCGTAACACTGGAAGCTTCACGGCATCACGAGCAAGTGCGAGGAACGCATCTTCGCCTTGGAAATAGGGAGTGTCGGTGAGGACGGAGAGGCACGTTGCACCGCCGGCTTCATAGGCTTTTGCGAGCACAGGAGGATTAAAATCCGCGCGGATAATGCCTTTGCTAGGAGAAGCTTTTTTAACTTCCGCGATTAATGCTTGTTTCCCGTGGAAGATGGTATTTTCAATGGCTTTGAGAAAACCTCGTGGTGGAGTAACCGTGCGGAGGCGTTCAAGCAGCATGACTTCCGATACGCGTGCTTTTTGTGCGGCGATATGCGCACGCTTCTTCTCGCAAATAGTATCAAGGACGTTAGCCATTACAATGCTCCAGATTTTGGCTTGTTATAGCAGGGCGTGGGGGGGAAGTAAAATACTAACGAAAAGCGGTCATCCGTTCATACCAGTGATGGGCTTGGTTCAGGAGGGTTTCCGTGGCGGTGATTTTCCCTTCTTCGATGGCATAGGTCAGGGCATCGAAAGCCTCCAGGAAATTATATACATGGACAAGGAGAGCTGCGCGGTGTTCAGAGAGGGTGGCAGCGTTTGGGATAGGTTCTGCCATCACAATATTGGTTACATCAAGGAATCCACCTGCGGCGTGGGGCATATCGTAAAAAGATACATTCGAGAGTGTCGCACAGCCAATCAGGCGCGGGAGTAATGATAAAGGGCTTGTCTCCATTGCGTTATCGAGCACATGAGGGAAGTGTTCGCGCGTGCTTTGCGCTTGCTGCATAAAGCGCTCTAATGTGCCTAGATCATTTTCTTCCAGCAGCCGTTTGAGTGTTGAGAAATGGGCGTGCAGTGCTTTCAAGGCACAGAGGATTGCCTTGCGGTTTGCAAGGCAGATATCCCGCCACATGGCAGTATTGGAGCCACTAATACGAATGAATTTTTGGTAAAGCGGATGGGAAAGGAGCGCGCTTGGGTCATGCTTTGCATTATCCATGAAAATCGCATAGCTCGAGATGGTTAGCTGAATGGCATGGGAAACGGTTGCGTAGAGTGTATCATGCTGGGTTGGGTCCATTTCTTCAACATGTGAGCCTGCGAGGTTCCAGAGTTGCGTGACCTGGTCGAGTGCAAGCGGTGAGGTGTTGGGCAGTGGGGTGAGGATGACTTTTTTCCCTTGGAATATTTCCCGAAAACCGGCTTGTACTCCAGATTTTTCGGAGCCTGCAATCGGGTGGCCCGGAACGAATAAAATTTGTTGTTCGGGCGTTAAGTGCGGAAAGAATGTGTCGATCGCATGCTGTTTCGCAGAGCCCATATCGGTTACGATTGCGCCTTCAGGCAGATGCGGCGCGATGGCTGTTGCGATCGATTCATAAACACCAAGTGGTGTGGAAATAATAACCATATCGGCGTCTTTAACCGAATTTTCTGGATGAGTGGTGACTTCATCTGCAAGATTTAAGGCCATGGCTTGTGTGAGTGTTGCCTCCGAAGGGCTGCAGGCGGTGATACGGCAGGAGGGCAATACATCGCGGATCACGCGCGCTAATGAGCTTCCCAGCAATCCAAAACCGATAATGGTGATACGTCCGATGTCCATCTAAACCCTCTTCTATGGTCATTTCACTTTAAGATTACTTATGGCTGCAAATGTCCTTTATGCTGTGTTCCGCTGCTCATGTACGTTTGATGTACACTCCGCTGCGGTGCTCGCAAAACGTTATTTTCGCTTCATGGTAATCTAAATTGAGACAACTATAGCTTATAATTATAAAGCTTTCTTCCTGTTTCGGGAATAGGTTTTCGTTTCTTTTCTGCTGTTTGGGATGGGGAAATAATTTTCTTCTTGAATTCTGCCGCTGTTCGCGTGACAATTAAGGAAGGATAGGGTTCCTGCGGGTGGAATGGAGGAAGTGGTAATGTATACCGGTCTTATTACGGATGTAGGGCAGGTGATTCTTCTTGAGGAGGTGGCGCAAAGCCGCCGGCTTACTATTACCGCGCATTATCATCCTGATCGAATGCAAGAACATCATACGATTGCATGTAATGGCGTAGCATTTCCTATTATTGCTAAGGGAGGCGCAACGGGACGCGCACTTGATGATGAAGAGGAAAGCTGGTGTACGGTTGAGGTTTCTACTCAGGCGTTTGAAAATACATTAGTCGGGCAATGGAAGCGTGGACAGATGTTAAATCTGGAGCTGCCTCTCGTGCATGGTGCTTATATGACAGGGCACATCGTCAATGGCCGTCCGGATGGTATGGCCACACTTTCTCATGTGCTGAAGGTCGGGGATACGCATAAGCTTACCTATAATGTGCCTAAGCAATTGCTTCCCTATCTTGTGCCGGGAGGTTCTGTGACTGTTGATGGTGTTGCACTGCCAGTCCATGAGGTGAATAATCAGGAAGCCTGGATTGCAACGTATGTTGTGCCGATTTTGTGGGAGTTTACGGCACTCCATCATGCCCAAGCAGGGAATCGTTTCCACATCGAAGTGGATGCCCTTGCGCGTTATGCTGCGAAGTTGGTGAAGGCGGGGTTGGCACCGAAGATTTTACAAAGCATTAAGGAAAGCTAGCAGGCTCTTACTTTTTTGCTTTCAGCTGCGCGGCGAGTTCGTCTTTTGTAATGCCAATCACATTCTTAAACGACGCATTGTTTAAGATAGCTCCGGCCCATAAGGTGTTATGCAGCGAGGCTTTATCAAAAACGGCTTGCGTTCCATTGGCGCCTTGAAGGTTTGCACTTTTTAAATCAGCGAAACTAAAATCCGTTCGAATCAGTGCTGCATTTTGTAACGAAGCGTGTGTGAGCGAGGCTTGTGATAGATTCGCATTGCTCAGTGTTGCGTTATCCAACATGCCGTTACGAATATTTGCGCCTTTTAGGTTCGCTTCACTCAATTGTGCATTCTTAAGAATGCCGTGATTGAGGTCTGCGCCGGTGAGATCCGCTTTATTCATGGTCGTGTCGGTGAGATCCGCAAAGGAAAGATCAGCAAAGCGTAGTTTCGCCGAAGAGAGATCCAGTCCGCTGAAATCGAGTCCGCGTAGATTGAGATATCCGAGGTCTACCCCTTTCTTTAGCGCTTGGGCGATTTGCTCAGGAGAGATGAAAACGCCGGTGTCGGTCAGGACTTTTTCTTGCTCAGGCGTTAGATCAATATTCGTAAGGATAAGATAGCGAACCGTGGTGAGATTCAGCGTTAAGTCGGTGATCATAATGCCTGAAAGATTAGCTCCTGATAAAATTGCGCGCTCAAAGATGGTGTCTTTGGAAAGACTGATATCATGCAGGTAAGCGCTACTTAAATCGGCGTGGCTGAAATCCGTTTTCTTCATCGAGGCTTTATCGAAATCGGCGTGATAAAGTTTACTGTTGCTAAATTGTGCGCCATCGAGCCCTGAGTGAGAAAGGTTGGAATAGGAAAGATCCGCATGAGAAAAATTCGTACCTTCTGCGGAGGTATGGCCTAAATTCGCATAGGCAAGATTTGCGTGGGTGAAATAGGCCCCGTTTAATTGTGCGCCGGTTAAATTCGCTTTACGCAAATATACGTTATGGAGTTGTGCGCTATCCAGGCGTGCCTGGGTGAGATTCGCTTCCGTCATGATTGCAAAATCAAACAATGCGCCGCGGAGGTCGCTTTCCCGTAAGGTAGTGTAAGCGAGATTACTTCGTTGGAGATTCATTTCGTGTCCGGAGATTTGTGCCATCCGTGCTTTAAAAAGATTCGCTCCTTCCATGATACTCTTTTGGAAGACAGATTCTTTTAAGTTGGTTTTGCTTAAATTAGCATTCTTAAAGAGGGCGCCGGTGAAATCGCTTTTATAAAGGAATGCGCTTTCAAGGTAGCTTTCGGTAAAATCCGCTTCTTTCGCAGAGGAAAAACGGATATCGGCATTATAGAGAAATGCGCGTGCGAAGATTGCTTTATCCAGGATGGTATGATTGAGGTTGATCCCGCGCATATCGGCTTCGGTAAAATCCGCGCCGCTTGCGTTGGCTTTTGTCATAATGGTGTTCGTGAATTGTGCTTTTGCACATTTGGTATTATCGAAAAACGCTTCTTCAAAATTGGCAAAGGAAAGGTCTGCCCCTTCGAGTGTAGCGCCTGTAAAGACGGCCTCTTGCCCTTCAACATAACGCATCATGGCGCGTGATAAATTTGCGTTCTCAAGATGGCTTCCCAAAAGATCTGCATGCGGAAGTGAGGCTCCCGAAAGATTTGCGGATTTGAGGTTAGTTTCTGAAAGATCCGCTTCGCGAAGGTTTGCGCCTTGGAGATTCGCCCCTTCTAAATTTGCACCACGTAGATCAAGCTCGGACAAGTCCGCGCCGGCGAGCTCTTTTCCGAATTTTGCTACGAGATCGAGTGGTTCGCCCGCATCACGTTGCGCTTCGAGATAATGAAGGATATCGCCTTTTGTTGGCACGCCTGCATGCGATGCTAACGGGAAAAGGAGGAGCGCACACCCAAAGGACATACGCAAGGCGTTGAGAATAAGGCGTGAAGGCCGGCTATTCATGGTTCCTCTTCTTTGATTAGAGCGATGCTCCAAAGAATAGCACGGCCAGATCGCGAATTAAATGTAATTTTTGATCAGTTCTTCCGCGATTTGCACGGCGTTTAAAGCAGCACCTTTGCGTAAGTTATCCGCCACTACCCAAATGTTTAGCCCGTGTTCTACGGATGGGTCTTTACGGATACGGGATATAAATACCCCATCTTCACGGACGCATTCTATCGGCGTTGCATATCCTCCCGGTTCGCGGCGGTCATAGAGGGTAACGCCCGGAGCTTCACTGAGAATCTCAAATGCTTCTTCGACTTCCAAAGGGTTTTCGAATTCGATATTAACCGCTTCCGCATGTCCAACGAACACAGGAACGCGAACGCAGGTCGCGCTGACTTTGATCCGTGGATCAAGAATCTTTCTGGTTTCTTCCACCATTTTCCATTCTTCTTTGGTCGAACCGTCTTCCATGAATACATCGATGTGAGGAATCACGTTGAAGGCGATTTTTTTGCTAAAAGAGGAAGGAAGAATTTCCTGATATGCAAAAGAACCTTTCGTCTGATTATACAGCTCATCCATCGCGGCTTTGCCAGCGCCAGAAACCGATTGGTAAGTTGCTACAACAACGCGTTTAATGGTCGCGCGGTCATGCAAAGGTTTGAGTGCTGTGACCATTTGGATGGTCGAGCAGTTAGGGTTCGCAATGATGCCGCGTTTCGTATAATCCGCAATTGCTTCTGGGTTTACTTCAGGCACGACCAGCGGGACGTCTGGGTCCATACGGAAGTAAGAGGTGTTATCAATCACGATACAGCCGGCTTCAGCCGCGCGCGGTGCATGGACTTTAGAGACATTTCCTCCTGGAGAGAAAAGGCCGATATCCGTACCGGAGAAATCAAAATCTTCAAGTACTTGGCATGTAAGTGTCTCATGATCGCCGAAGCTTACTGTCTTGCCGAGTGATCTGCGCGACGCGAGCGCGACAACTTCAGACACAGGGAAATTACGTTCAGCAAGGATGCTTAACAGTTCGCGGCCTACATTGCCGGTTGCTCCTGCGATTGCGACTTTATAGGACATAACATTCCTCTTATCTACTAACTGATTGCCCTAACGTTAGGGGTGAAGGGATGTCATACCCGTTTTTGCGGACATTAGCAAGGGGGCTAGACGGAAAATTCTAGGAAGTGGGGGTATCAAAGAATACGACTTCTACCCGATTGCTGATCGGACTTGGACGCTCAGGCAGGCCAAGGGCTTGTACCTGAATGCGATCCGAAGGGAGTCCTGAATTCATAATAAAGTCCCGAACCAAAATCGCGCGTTCAAGAGAAACCCGGCGGGCAAGGCCTGCATCTTGGTTATCCGGTTTTGCGTAAGCGCGGATGCGCAAGGTGGCTTTCGGGTGTTTTTCGTTAATCGCATGAACTATCTGCACCAGCCGTCCTTTGCTGACATCGGACAGGTTCTTTTCTTGGCCAGAAAATACGATGCTAAATACGGTATCGGGTGCCACATCGCCAAACATACCCTCTGCAGGCGCAGAGGCTGTAATTGAAGTGGCTGGAGCGCTGGCTGCTGGAGCTGGAGCCGCAGGCGCTGTTGCTGCAACGGGAGCTACTACGGCAGCTAGTACGGCAGGAGCTATTGGTGCTCTTTGCACTTGCGCAGGAGTGGATACTGCTGCAACAGGAGCTACTGCTGGAGTTAGTTTTACCGCTTGTGGCGTGGTTGTTTGCGCTAAAGGAGGTATGGAAGCGGCTTGTTTCTGTGGCGTAGCGGTTGGCACTACAGCAGGTACTGTTGGTATCGCAATCGGTTCAATTGCTGCGCCCACGGAGGCGACCTGTTTGCCTGTATTCACGGACTTTAGGGCATTCTCCGTTCCTAAGATACCTTCCGATACGTTGGTGGTTGGAAGTTTAGGCGGCGCGGTTGGTTGAGGATCCGTCTTTGCGGTAATCGCCGGTGCTACAATGCCTGTAGGCTTGAATTTTGGCGCTACCGCAGGTTTGCGTGTTGGAACATTTTCTGGCCGTTGTTTAGGATAGGCCGGAGGTACCAAAAATGTTGGTTCAGGCGTACTTGCAACTTCTGTCGGAGCTGGGGTAGGAGCTTCTTCTAGTGCTACAGGAGGCCGTGGTGGTGCAAGTTCAGCAAGTGGTTGTTGCGTGACTTCTACCGCTTTGGGAACCGCGAGCGTCGAAGTTTTTGGAGCTGTTTCTGCTACATTATTAGGTTTTTTGGGAGCCGCGGGTTCTGGAATTTTAACTTGGGCCGCTTCTGCTTTTGGTTGCAACGGTGCTGCTGTTTTTAGTCCTGATTTCGGTGGTATAGCCGAAGCATCCGGTTTTGGAAGTTGGTTGCCTGGTACAATATTAACACCGTATGTATCAAATTCTGCGATCTCTTGTTTAGAAATCGGGCCATTTTGCGGTACATGGACAATAATTGGTCGATAATCCCGTGCCGGCATACGTGTGGGAGCCGGTTGTTGGCTATAGCGCAGCGCGTCGAGCACTTCTGGATTTACAATCATCACCGAGCGGTAAGACGATGCATCGGCATAGGCAGATGTCGCACCAGAACTCATGAGAAGGAAGAGTCCTCCTGCAAGGGCAGTGAAAAGGGGTAAGCTAGCCTTATGACGAAGTCGTGTGCGCATATGGATGACGGATTGTGATTTCCCTATTTATTCACGAATTTGTAACATAATAGGGGCTCAAAGTGCAATAACTATATGCGTAAATCGAGAAAATGGTTGGATTACAAGGTTGTTCTGCTCTGGGTTGCTCAAAGCCGGCCCGTCATCAGCTTTGTGGAAAACGGAATTAATCGCCGGTCATAATCCGATCAACCAACTCTTTCACGGTTGGCACGAACCCATTGCTATAGAAAGGATCTTTCCCGAACTGATACGCGTTGTGCCCAGCGAACATCAGCTGGTTCTCGGTATCGTCCGAATGGATAATATCCTGCAATGTTTTCTGGATACAGAAGCTCCGCGGGTCTGCTTTCTGACCGGTGGTATAATTCTCCAAATGGTCCGACCAATTGCTGAACTTACAGGCGCTTAGGCATCCCATGCAATCGACTTGGTCTTTAATAATAGACGCGGCTTCTTCTGGCTTCACGAAAATCACCGTACTTTCAGGTGTTTTCATCAATTCATTATAGCCCTGGGAAATCCATTCTTCTGCAAGCGCCTGGCTGCCGGTGGTGACATAAATTGGGCGTTTTCTTGGGCCAAAAGGAATGACTTCCGTGAGATTCCCTTCCGGTACTGAGGCATAGGCCACCTGACGTTTGTGTCTACCTTCGATATCTTTGATGAATTGGTTGTAAACCCCAGATGAATAGAAGCCTGTTGGGCTGTAACGGTTTAAGAATACGTCGCCTTCTTTAAGCGACAGAAGTTTGCGCTTCCAAGCTTCGGATACCGGGCTTTCTTTGGTGACGATCGGGCGCGTTCCGAATTGGAAGGCTACCGGGCCAATTTCTGGGTTATCGAGCCAATGTTCCCACTCGCGCAAATACCACACGCCACCTGCCATCACGACAGGGACATGTTGAAGGCCCACTTCATTCATGAATTTGCGCAATTCTGCCACGCGTGGATACGGATCTTCCGGTGCATTCGGATCTTCGCTGTTTGAAAGGCCGTTATGCCCGCCCGCAAGCCATGGATCTTCGTAAACCACTCCGCCAAGTAGGGCTGAATGTTTATGATAAGAACGTTTCCAGAGTGCGCGGAATGCACGCATTGAGGAAACGATAGGATAATAGTGTATGCCGTAATGTTCTGAAATTTCAGCGACTTTATAAGGCATCCCCGCACCGCAGGTTACGCCGTGGATCATCCCTTTCGCGCCTTCTAAGAGACCGTGGAGGATGCGTTGAGCGCCGCCCATTTCCCATAAAATATTGACGTGGATTCGCCCTTCGCCATTTGATTGTTCGTGCGCGATTTTTGCCTGGGTGATGCCGCCTTCGATACTCATTTCAATAAGTTCATTATGGCGCTCACGACGGGTCGTGGTCTGATACACGGGCTCTTTGTAATTGCCTTGTGCATCGTAGCGGTCAGCATTGACCCCCGAAAAGGTTCCAACGGCTCCCGCCTGGGCAAATGCCCCGGAGCTTGTACCGTTACTAACACCAATTCCTTTTCCGCCTTCTATGATAGGGAATACTTCCCGACCAGAAATAACAACGGATTTCAGCTTGCTTTTGTTAAACACGTATCATGCCACATGCTAATTATCGTTAGCGAAACACTATACAGCTTCCAACCCTTGAGACAAACAATTTTTGAGTGAGAAGGGGTGAAAGCGGTGCTATTTTTGAGATAAATGCGCCATTTCTTAAAAAAGAATCAGAATAATGACCTATTTATCCACAATAGAATGTGTCGGTGCCTCTTTTTTGTGTTCCCGTGTCATAAAAAAATAACCTCCGGGGAGCGAAATAAGAAGGTTCACCATAAAATAGGTCAAGGAAAATGCAATCCCGAATTCTTTATCGAGCCCCATGAGGTGGGTGCCATAAAGAAAGGTCAATTCTCGTAACCCTGCCCCACCGATCGAGATTGGCAAAACAGAGACGATGGATGATATCATAAAGAGGACAAGGTAGTCGGCGACAAGAGGAACATGTGTTTTGTCTAATCCCATTCCAATGAATAATGCGTATGCGCTGACAATGCACAGTCCTTGAACAACAAGCGAATACTCCGCAGCCTTAAGTGCCATTGCGATTGGTTCTTTCAGCAAAATTCTTGCGCTGATGAAGTAGCAGGGAAAGAGGAGTATTATCCCAGCGGAAATCAGCCAGGATGCATAAGGGATGATATCGACAAGGCGGCTTGAGAAAGCGAGTGCGGCGGTGAGTAGGATCAGAAGAAAAAGTCCACTCGCGCGATTCGAGAGCATTCGCAGGAATGCGGTGAGTTTTGAGAATCCGTGTAAGTGTGACACGAGGAAAATTTTGTAGCCATCACCGCCGATGCCGCCTGGGAGCATCTGGTTGAAGAACGCGCCCATAAAATAAAGACGGATCGCGAAATGGCGCGACATCTCTAGGCCTTCCGCTCCAAAATAATAACGCATACGAAATGCGCTCACGATTTGACCAAGAGTGAGGGCAGCTGCGCAGAGGAATAAGTAGAACGGATGCACTGCCGTGAGGTAATCCATCATCTGTGGAACGTTGATCTCGTAGAACACGAGGCCGAGTGACGCCGCGGCGAGAGCGAACTTGGCTAAAAAGAGAAGCTTAGGTTTCATTCTATATATATGACTCTAAAATAATGAACCCTCCGAGTGTGAAGCTCGGAGGGTGATCATGAAATTCATTATACGCCTAAAAATTATACGCGCATCGGCATCACGACATATAATGCTCCGAGATTCGCCGTATCTTTTACAAGCGCAGGTGCGGTGCCGTTTGCGAAAAGGAATTGCACCACTTCGCCTTCCAGCTGAGATAACATCTCCAGCATATAGCGTGAATTAAAGCCAATTTCTAAGCCTTGTCCATCGTAAGGAACATTCACCACTTCGCGTGCATCACCGCTTTCCTGGCTGTTGGCAGAAAGTGTGAGTGTGCCTTTCTCAAGCGAGAATTTAATCACGCGGAGTTTATCAGAAGAAATCACCGATACACGGTCAACCGCTTGACGCAAGAAATCGGTGTCTACTTCCAGAAGTCTGTCATTGCTCTTTGGAATGACTTTTTCGTAGTCAGGGAACGTACCATCAATCAGCTTAGAAAGCAGGATTGCTTTGCCGCATACAAAACGGATTTTGTTTTGCGATAATGATACCATCACTTGCTCAACGCCTTCATCGAGAAGTTTCTTGAGTTCAAATACGGTTTTGCGTGGTACGATCACGCCCGGAATATTGGTTGCACCTTCTGGCAGATCCACTTCGATACGAGCGAGGCGGTGGCCATCGGTCGCAACGCTGCGGAGCACGGCTTTACCATCAGCATTGGCTGCGTGGAGATAAATCCCGTTTAAGTAATAACGTGTTTCTTCGGTAGAAATTGCAAAACGTGGCTTATCAATCAGCGCCATGCAATCGCGTGAAGGAAGTACGAAATTATGCGAAAGTTCGCCACGATCCATTGCGGGGAAGTCAGTAGCATCCAGGCAAGGAAGTGTGAAGTTACAGCTCGCAGATTTAATAAAGAGTTTGCCGGTGCCGGTATCGCCTTCGAGGTTTACTTCTGAACCTTCAGGAAGTTTGCGGATGATATCATAAAACGTTTGTGCAGGAACGGTAAGCACGCCGGATTTTTGTACCGCGACGTCCACTTCTTCCACGATCGCAATATCCATATCGGTGGCGGTTAGGCGAAGCACACCGGTTTCAGTTTCAAGCTTTACGTGGCTTAAAATTGGAATCGTGTTACGTTTCTCTACAACGCTCTGAACGTGCGCAAGTGATCTTAACAACTGTGCACGATCAATTGTGAGTGCAACGGAGGATGCTTTCTTTTTTGCGCCTGTGGCAGTGTTTTCCATTCCCGGTAAGGTTTCAGAAATATTTTCCTGATCCAGTAACATCCCATCCATCATCATATCAACCATCTTCTCTAGTTCTAAATTATCTATGTGGCTTCTTCTTAAAAAGAACACGTGGCCGGATCATAACACCCTGAAGTTTTTTTTAACAGCAAAAAATCCTCCCTATTTAACAAGGAGAAATTTTTTCCGGATTTTTCATTTAAAGCTAGAAAGTTTCTTCTAGGGAAAAATAGTAACTGTAGGTAGAAATTTTCTACATTACAATACGTTAAAATCTCTTGTTGATGGATCTCTAGAATATAATAAGGCGGTAAAGGCGTCTGCTAATAAACTGAAATATAAATGGAAAATTAACCCCCACTTAGCATTGATTTAACTAATTCCTTATAAACTCTAGGCTGTTGAATATGTAGGGATGGTTATTGGAACCTGTCTAAACTCGTAGTCCTTTAGAGATTTGGAGTAACGGCATGAAGTCGAAAATGTCAGCAGATCCAGGTAAAACTGTCCTTGGGCATTTAGCCTCGTTTGATGTGGGACATTACCTGAAGAATAACCCGGATGTACATGAATCCGGTGTTAGTCCAGTACTTCATTACCTTGCTTATGGCCAATATGAAGGTCGTTCGGCATCTCCTTTAGAGAATACGCACACATATAAAGCGGCTGCTTTTGAAGAACATCCGACCTTAAAAGACTTTATGGGATGGGCAAAGAAAGATGGTTATGGCAGCCTTCCTTTCTTTAATGAGGCTTATTACTTAAAGCATAATCCTGATATCGCAGAGGCGGTAGCAGCAGGAAAAATTAGCGCTCTTGAGCATTTTATTTCGATTGGGGTGTATGAAGGGCGTTCCCCAAGCGAGCTGTTTAACACAGAATATTATATCAAAACCAATCCAGATCTTGCGAAAGCCTTTGCGAGCAATGAGATCAGTGCGTTTGAACATTTCCTTTTATATGGGCAGTTTGAATTGCGTAATCCTAGCGAGGGTGTGGATCTTAAGAAAATTATTTCTGCGGAGCATTCAAATATTCTTTCGCATGTAGAGAAGGGGCTTGCTGAATATCTTTCTATTGGTGAATCCGTGAAAGTTGAGAAAGAAAAAGAGAAAGAACAAGAAAAAGCTCAGAAAGCAAAAGAAGAAAAAGAGAAGAACGACAATAAAGATAAAGACGACAAGGATAAGAAACACGACGATAAAGATCATCATGGTCATGGAAATGATGATCACGGTTCGTCAGGCGGAGATGATACTGTATCCAGCGGTGGTGGTAGTGATACCGTGACCGGCGGCGGCAGTGATGATACCGTAACAGGTGGCGGCAGCGATACCGTGACTGGCGGTGGTAGTGATGATACCGTAACAGGTGGCGGCAGCGATACTGTGACAGGCGGTGGCAGTGATACCGTGACTGGCGGTGGCAGCGATACCGTGACTGGTGGTGGCAGCGATACTGTGACTGGCGGTGGCAGCGATGATACCGTAACAGGTGACGGTGGTAGTGATACCGTAACAGGCGGTGGCAGTGGTGATACCGTAACAGGTGGTGGCAGTGATGATACCGTGACTGGTGGTGGCAGTGATGATACCGTAACAGGCGGTGGCAGTGATGATACTGTGACCGGCGGTGATGAAGATACCATTGTTGGCGGTGGAGATGATACCATCCCTCCCGCAGCAGATCCTTCTGTGAATGTTATAAATGGCATTCGCTTCAGCAATGCGACGGATCAGAATCATATTCTCAATAGCGATGGCTATACCCTGCAGCCTTTGGATACCAAAGCGCATGTTGTGACGGGTGCGGCGCTTGCGATTGCGGGCGTTGCGGATAATGCTTCAATCCAATACCAAGTATCGGGTAAAAACATTGCCGTGTCGCTCCTTTCTGAGTGGAATAGCGTGAAGAATATCGAAGTTGCGTTTGATACGGCGAAAACGCTCATGACCAACAACTTCGTCCATACCGATGTGACGTTGGGTGATGGCGGTAACAGTGTTGTAACCATCAATGGTGCGAAACGTGGAGATATCACGACCGGTAATGGTAGTGATAAGATCAATGTTACTGCGGAAAGTAACAACAGCGATTACTCCAATAACTTTACCATCAACTCAGGCGCTGGGAACGATACGATTACTTTCATCGCGGCACAAACCAGCACCGAGATCCGAATGGATTTAGGGGATGGAAGCGATAAAGTAACGCTTTTAGGGACCTATAACCGTTCTTCTATCGAAGGTGGTTTGGGTAATGATACGATTACCACGAGCAGCGGTAGAGATACCATCACTGACTTAAGTGGCAATAATATCATCAGTGCTATGGGCGGCAATGACCGTATCACTACCGGTGATGGAAATGATAAACTCTACGGCGGCTTAGGTGATGATGTACTTATAAGCGGCAATGGAAACGATAGCCTCGAGGGTAATGAAGGCGATGATATCCTGACCGCTGGCGATGGAAACAATACCTTACGCGGTGGTGATGGAGATGATAGGCTCACTTCAGGCAGCGGCATCAGCAGACTTTATGGCGATGCGGGTAATGACGTTCTCCTCGTAGGTGATGGCAAAAGTACGCTCGATGGTGGCGATGGAGATGATCGCCTGGTTGCTGGAGACGGAGACAATTTCTTAGATGGCGGCTTAGGTGATGACATTATCATTAGTGGTAATGGTAAAAACAGGCTCGAAGGCGGTGCTGGTAATGATGTGATTACCTCTGGCGATGGTGTTAATAACATCAAAGGCGAAGATGGCAATGATACGATCAGCAGCGGTATTGCGAACGATAAGCTTTATGGTGGCTTAGGCGATGATATCTTGAACGCTGACGCCGGTAATAACTATATCGAAGGCAATGAAGGCAATGATGTGCTTATCGCTGGAGATGGTAACAATACCCTTTACGGCGGCGCAGGTGATGATGTGATTACTGCTGGCGTGGGTACCAATATCTTGAAAGGGAATGATGGTAACGATACGATCACGAGCGGTATCGGTAACGATAAACTCTATGGTGGTTTAGGTAACGATTCCCTCTCTGCAGATGCAGGCAATAATTACCTCGAAGGTAATGATGGTGATGATGTGCTTGTTGCGGGCGATGGTAAGAACACCATGTATGGCGGCATAGGTAACGATAACATTACTTCCGGCGATGGTGGAAACATCCTCAAAGGCGATGATGGTAACGATACAATCACCAGCGGGAGTGGCCTTGATAAGCTCTATGGTGGCTTAGGTGATGACTTTATTTTCGCAGGCTTTGGTAATGACAGTGTCATGGGTGAAGCGGGAAATGATATCCTGGTAGCCGGTGATGGTGCTGATACGGTACGCGGCGGAATAGGTAATGATATTCTCTACGGTAACGGTGGGAAAGATCTCCTTTACGGTGAAGCAGGGTCGGACTACTTCGTCTTTGATAGCTTCGATGATTCGACCGTAGGATTCCGCGACATTATTCAGGATTTCGATGGGGTAAACGACCGTATCATCTTAGTGGGACTAGGATTCACTGGCATTATCGCAGGAGTTTCACACGATGAGTCTGTCTTAGGTTATCAAATCATAGGCAGTAAAACCTATATTACGGATGCGGATTCGAACTTCTCGATTGAGATGACGGGTAAGTATACGCTGAATAATGGTCACTTTGTCTTTGCGGATCATGATCCGTTCTTCATCTAAGATTATTACTAGATCTGAAATAGAAAAACCCCGCTTCGATGCGGGGTTTTTTCTTATTGTAATGCTATCTCTGATTTATCCTTTGAAAGTGGCAGAAAACTGCCGAATCTTCCTTTTCTCCGGCAGTTTTTTCCTAGTCACCGTCCCGTTAACCTCCAATTAACCATATAACATGCTGTAATATATCAATATTATAGATAATAAAACTTGGCACGAATTTCGCATTATTACAGGAGAGGGATTACCGTGGGAAACCACAAGGCGGATTAAATAAAAGGTTGAGGAAATTGGGTATGCAAATGAATATGAGAAGAAAATCCACAATGAAAGTACCGGTCGATCTTTGGTTCGGTTATGTACTTTATTCGACGCTGGGCTTGATGATGAGCGCACTGGTTGTGATTTTCTTTTATATCCTGATCGCTTTTTCAACAGCGGGAACAGCGTATTCCGCATCGCTTCCAACGCTTAAGAAAGGCGAAGGAGCACGTATTAAAGATATCGTCCAGGTGGAAGGTATTCGGGAAAACCTCTTGATCGGCTACGGGTTGGTCGTGGGGTTAAATGGTACCGGAGATAATCTTACCAACTCTGTCTTTACCCAAAAAGGGTTAGCAGATTTCTTGGGACGCCTTGGGGTAAACACCAAAGGTGCGAACCTCAAGACAAAGAATGTGGCTGCCGTAACTGTGACCGCCTCCCTCCCTCCCTTTTCCCGGCACGGCAGCCGCATCGACGTGAGTGTAAGCACCATGGGCGATGCAAAAAGTTTACAAGGTGGGATGTTACTCGCAACTCCGCTCTTAGGTGCTGATGGCCAAGTCTATGCCTTGGCGCAAGGTCCGATTGCGGTGGGTGGCTTTACGGTGACAGGGAACTCTGGCAGTACGGTCAGTAAAGGTGTGCCGACGAATGGTCAGATTGCTCAAGGCGGTATTATCGAGAAAGAAATCGATTTCAGCCTCAATTCAATGAACACAATCAATCTTGCACTCAGAAATCCTGATATCAGCACAGCAAAAGTGATTGCAGCGACAATTAATCGCAAGATTAAAAACAAGCTCTTATCCAAAGAAGATATTTTTGCGGCGACTGCAATTGATCCAGGCACGGTAGCGCTCAAAGTTCCAGAAATTTATAAGGGCGATGTGATGGAATTACTTGCCGATGTAGAGCAACTTCGTGTTCTAACCGATCAAGTGGCCCGTATTGTGGTGGATGAAGCCTCTGGCACGATTGTAATGGGCGAGAATGTTCGGGTGGATACGGTTGCGATTGCGCAAGGAAACTTGACGATACGTATCAACGAAGAGCCGTATATATCACAACCATTGCCGTTTAGCGAAGGTGAAACTGCAATGATGGAAAAGACATTTATTGAAGTAAAAGAAGATGATGAAAGTCGGATGACGATCTTAGACGGTGGTGCTACACTCGGAGAGTTGGTGGCTGGTTTAAATGCACTCGGTGTGGGTCCTCGTGATCTCATTACAATCTTGCAGACGGTAAAATCTGCGGGTGCATTGCAGGCGGAAATTGAAACTCGGTAATTAGGATTATTCGATCATGGTCGATGACGCTCGCTATCTTAATAATAACTTGAATGCTGCGCTGGGGATTGCAGGCCAGAGCCGTATGGATAAAGCCAGCAAAGGACTTGCTGCGTTAAACGATCCTGCCGCCCCTAATGAAACCGATGCGCTTACTGCTGGTAAGGAATTTGAAGCGATTTTCCTTTCCCAGATGTTAAGCCACATGTTTGAAGGGGTGAGCACAGACCCGATGTTTGGTGGTGGTGCTTCGGAAAATATCTATCGCTCGTATATGATTGATGAGTACTCAAAAATACTTACTGAGCGTGGTGGTGTCGGGATTGCCGATCATGTGCAAAAAGAGATTTTAAAATTACAGGAGGCAGAGAGTCATGAAAACTCTACAAACGCTGGCACTGCTCGATAAATTGACGAGCAATGAAAAAGAAGGACAGGCGGTGGAGTGGTCTACCGAAATTGATAACATGATCTCTGTTATCGCACGTTTAACAGAGTTGCTCTCATTTGAGACTGCGTATTTACGTAAACGGGAAGTGTCAAAACTCAAAGCACTCCAAGAAGAAAAAGACAGCCTTACCTCGATTCTTGAACTCTATAAGGCGCGTCTGCATCGGGAGCAAGGGGCATTGAAATCCTTGTTCTTACCAAAACAACAAGAACTCAAGGCGTTGTTTGTTTTGTTTGAGCAAGTGACGCAAGAGAATCAGCTCGAGCTTATTAAAGTCCGCGCGATCAATGAAAGAGTGGTGGAAGCCGTGAGCAATGCGCTCCAGGAACATCTGGAAACGCAGACAGGCTATAACCCAAAAGGTACGCGAGGGGATTCGGTAAGTATTCCTCCCATCGCATTTAGTGAGCAAATATAAACAGTGTTCAGGGCATAGAGAGACAGGGAACGACATATGACACTTGATCAAGCCATGAATATCGCATTGACGGGCTTAAGGGCTAGTCAGCAAAACTTGAACGTTATTTCCAATAATATCGCGAACGCCAATACGGAAGGTTATGCGCGCCGTATTGCCATACAAACCTCCGAAGTGCAAGGGGGCATAAGCCAAGGGGTGAATGTTGGGGATGTGCGCAGAAATGTGGATGCCCTGCTCGTTTCACAAATAACCAAACAGCTTGGAAATGTTGGGTTTGCAAACCACACGGATGCGTATTACACCCGCATTCAGGATATTCTTGGAAAACCGAGTGCAGATAACAGCCTCAATGTGTTTATCGATAGTTTCTTTAACTCTCTGAGAACACTCTCAACCAATACAGAATTGCCTTCCGTGCGTTTGGATACAGTGACACAAGGTGATCTTTTGGCGGATCAAATTTCTACGACAGCACGCAAGCTTGAAGAGTTGCGCTTAAGTGCGGATAAGGAGCTGCGTTCTACTTTCAGCTCGATCAATAACGATATCAATCGTATCTATAATTTGAACAATGCAATCAAAGATGCCTACACAAATGGTAGCAATGCTCCGCTCGATCTTGTGGAACAACGCCAACAAATTATTACGGCACTTGCAGAGAAGATAAACATCGATGTGTTCGAGCAATCGGATGGGCGGGTGAATATTTCTACCTCTAGCGGGGTAACCTTGCTTGATACATTCCGACGTGAAATTGATTATCCAGGTGTAGGAAGTGCAGAATCCTTTGTTAATGGAAGCACTTTGTCCGCTGCGATGGTTTATAGCGTTCGCGAGGATGGAACCCGTGTAGGGCAACCGGAAGTGCTAGTAAGTTCAGGTGTGAGTTCAGATATTACCAACGCGGCAAAGGGCGGAAAAGTCCGTGCGCTGACCGATATGCGGGATATTGAGATTCCTCGAATATTGGCACAGCTTGATAATTTGGCGGCAAGTTTCCGCGATGCCTTTAATGCAATTCATAATGATGGTACCGGGTTGCCTTCACGTAATGATGTGATCGGTACGCGTGAAGTATTCGCGAATGAACAGCATGATTTTACAGGTGAAGTAAGGATTGCGTTGCTCGATGAAACCGGACGTCCCATTCCTAGCCCTTATGATGGGGAAAGTGGTTATCGGCCGCTTACGCTTGATCTTGGAGCGATTGAAAGTGGATATGGTGCAGGAAGCCCAACCGTTCAGGATATTATCGACGAGATTAATTACTATTATGGCCCGCCACAGCCTCGTGCGACACTTGGGCCTCTCACGGACATCAAGCTCGCGATGAAGAGTGATAATATCAGCACGGGCAATACGGTTTCCTTTGATTTGGAACTCGATAATGCTTCCGCTAAGGATGCCATTGTGACGATACAAGGTGTCACTGTTACGGATAGTAATGCGGTAGGTGCCGCAGCTACCTTCTCCAACACACCTTTTACTATTGAGGCAGGCGATAGGACGCGCACAGGATCTGATTTTAATGTGAGTTTCACGGATACCGGTGGTGCGCCGGATGTGCCTTATACGATTACGGTGAATGTTTTGGTGCAGAATGGTAATGAATCGTATAACGATACATTGACATTTACCATTGGTAATGGCGTACCTGCTACTGGCCCAGGATTACGTAACCAGCGTGTTGCTGCAAGTGCAATTTCTGGAACAGGAAATGCTGAGATTATCCCATCTCCTGGTGGTCAACGTTTGGCTTATGCGGAAATTGTGGATGCAGATGGGAATACTATCACGGATCCAAATGAACCAGGTTTCTTACGCATTCGCGCCACCAACAGCGATTATGGTGTGGCAATGGATGAGATGGATAGCAAGGAGGTAGGAAGTTCTACTGATAGGGCTATCGTTGCCACCAACCGGGGTTTCTCTCATTTCTTTGAATTGAATGATTTCTTTGTCCGTAATGATACGCTGAAGAATAGCGCAATCAATCTTCATGTTCGTGAAGATATCTTGGATAATCCTAACCTGATTAGTATGGGGGATTTAACGCTTTCTGCACAGCCATTTGATGATGATACTGCAATCTATACCTATGAAGTGGGGAGCTCAAGTAACCAGACCGTCTCGCGCTTAGCGAATTTACGCGGAGCCAGTATCGCTTTTGCATCGGCTGGAACGTTGCCTGCTACCTCTGGAACATTGAGTGATTACACAGGGGATATCATCGCGCTAAGCTCTACAAAAGCATTGCGCGCAAGCGATAATTTAACGCAACAAAATTTGTTTAGGGATTCGTATCAAGAGCGTTTCCAGGCGGGAAGTGGAGTAAATATTGATGAAGAGTTGGCGAACACCATTCTCTTCCAAAATACGTATTCGGCGTCTTCCCGGATTATAAATATTGTAAAAGAACTTTTTGATGATTTGTTGGCACTTGTAGGTTAATTATAGGGAAAATATATGGCAATTTCACGTGTAAGTACGATATCCATACATACCCAGAACCTGAATAATATCACCAGGAACATGGCTGCAGTGGGAGAACTGAACAGTCAAATCTCTAGTGGTAAACGCGTCTCAGATTTCCGTGGTTTAAGTGAAGGTGGAAATATTGAGCGGGTGCTCGCATTCCAGGGCCAGTTACGCGAATCGAATAATTTTCTTCAGAACAATAAAGTGATCTCCACACGCTTGCTTGCGACAAGTGCGGCGATGGATAACATCGTTAAACTTGCAGAAGATTTCCGTAATACCTTAATCGTGCAACGCAGCCCTGGTGGGAACACTCTCCCAATGCAAGAGATTGTGGCAAGCACCCTCGGGCAGATCAAAGGGGAATTAAATACGAACGTTGCAGGCCGGTATATTTTTGCTGGGTCAAAAACGGACCTCCCTGCCGTGGGTAATATTACCTCAAGCACCAATCTTAATAGTGAAGGTAAGCCAACAGCTTACTATTACGACGGCGATAGCGTCAACTTTACTGCACGGATTACAACTACGTTAGAAATTAGTTATGGCACTACGGCGGATGATCCTGCATTTCAGCAACTTATCGGAGCTGTGCATCTTGCTAAAAGGGGGAATGAAACAAGCAATAATGAGGATTATGAGAAAGCACTTGTGATGATCAATGACGCGATCAGCGGATTGATCGCTTTAAAGACGGATGCAGCGAACGATGTATCTACCATTGAACGGGTAAATACAGGGCATGAGGACTACAGATTACTGGTAGAAGATGCGATTGGGCAGGTGATGGACACGGATATTCCCGGTGCAACGATATTGCTTTCTGTTAACCAAACCGTGTTGCAGGCCTCGTTCATGGCTTTCTCACGGATTTCACAATTATCACTGATGAACTATCTGAAGTAATTGGTTTATAAGTTTTTATTTTTTTAAGAAAGATTTTGTACGATAACACAAACAGGAGAGTAAGTGTATGTCACCTAACCAAAGCGTAAGCACCGCCGAAGCACGTATTATGGTTCGCACGGAACGTAGTATTATCGATGAAGAACTGACGTTGGAAAGCCGTTTCGGGCCTGTCAAAGTAACCGAAAAGAACAGGGTATTCTTCCCTTATGGACTTGCAGGGATTCCTGAGCAGCATCATTATTGCATTAGTGATCTTCCGGATGCCGTAAAATTAGATCAGTTTGAGCTGCTCCAATCATTGGAAGAAAAATCTCTGTCATTTGTGGTATTACCGCTTGCAATAGATAACTCGCTCATCGACCGGAAAGATATCGAAGAAGCCTGTGAGGCGCTTGCCATTCATCATGAAGACTTGCTGCTCCTTTTGATTACATCTGTTCATAAAGGTCTGGATTCCGTGAAGCTTTCGGTAAACACACGGGCGCCTGTGATGGTGGATGTGAAAAACAAACTGGCTGCACAGTATATCTTCATGAGTAATCGCTATGAAGTGCGTCACTACCTAAGTGAGTAGTTTTCAGTGACATCATACATACTCTTCAAGAAGGGGGCTTCAGGCTCCCTTTTTCTATTTTACTTCTTTAACATGAAGCGTTAGCAGTCGCACGGCATCAGGATCAGGAGTAGCATTCTCATTAAGATAATCCAGAGGGTTCTTCTCGTGTATATCTTCTGCTTGAGGATCCGCCCCTGCTTCCAGGAGACGTTTAATGAGGGCAGGGTTATTTCTTCTCGCTGCTAGGTGAAGCGGTGTTATTTTGTCAGTGGATGTTGCTTGAATATTGGCTTTCTGTAAGATTAGTAAATTGACCATATCGAGATATTGGGCATCCACTGCAAGATGGAGTGGAGTATAACCCAGCATATCGCCTGCCTCAATATTAGCGCCTTTTTCAATGAGGAATTGTTCCGCTTCTTTTTGATCAGTTACCACTGCCCAATGGAGTGCACGTTTTCCTGAGTAGCTTGGCTCTTCTATATTTGCTTTTTTCTCAAGGAGCAGCTTCATGATTTCGATATATCCCGCAATGGTGGCTTCATGAAGTGCTGTTCGTCCATCCATATCGGCGGCATCTATATCAACATCTTTTTCCTTCTCTAAGATGATATTGATGATTTCCATATCCCCATGGGCTGCGGCTTCATGAAGCCGTGTCCGGGCGGCGATGGGGTTGTTCGCCTCCGAAAGAAGGGGATGAAAGCCATAGAAAGCCCAAAATACTAAGGAAAATCCGATGAGATGCGCGCGCGATCGTGTGGATATAGGCATATAATGTACGTAACCTAGGTTTTAGCCCTCATTTTTACCCTACCGAAAGCGTTGCAACCGGTGTATTATCCTGTATGATCCCGATTTCTTAAAGAACCTTTAAGGAAAAGCCCATGACTAAACCTTATCCGGATGTACAATCCAGCCCTGATTTTTCAAAGCTCGAAGAAGCTGCTCAAAGCCGTTGGCAACAAGAAGGCACATTTCAGGCCTCAATTGACCATCGTCCGGCCAAGAAGGGTGCGAATAACAACGAGTTCATTTTCTATGATGGCCCTCCGTTTGCCAATGGATTGCCCCATTATGGTCACTTGCTTACCGGCTATGTGAAAGACGTCTTTGCCCGTTATCAGACCATGAAAGGCAAGAAAGTCGAGCGGAAATTCGGATGGGATTGCCATGGATTGCCTGCAGAAATGGGTGCGGAGAAAGAGCTTGGCGTTTCGGGCCGAGCACAAATCAAAGAATTCGGGATTGATAAATTCAATGACCATTGCCGCACTTCGGTGATGAAATATGCCCATGAGTGGGAAGCTTACGTCAACCGCCAAGCGCGTTGGGTGGATTTCGAAGGCGGCTATAAGACGATGGACACCAATTATATGGAGTCCGTCCTCTGGGCCTTTAAGGAGCTTTATAAGAAAGGGCTGCTTTACGAAGCAATGCGCGTGATGCCTTATTCCTGGGCGTGCGAAACCCCGCTGTCGAACTTCGAGACCCGCATGGATAATGCGTATCGGGAGAAGACGAGTAAGGCGGTGACGGTCGCATTCACCTTGAAAGAAAAACCCAAAGGCGCTCCGGACGGCTGTTCGAGTTATAAACTCCTTGCCTGGACGACCACCCCTTGGACATTGCCGAGTAATTTGGCGCTAGGGATCGGGAAGGGAATTGAGTATGCGTGTATCGTGAAAGAAGGCGTGTGTTATATCCTCGCAGCGAGTTCGATTAAAGCCTATGAGAAAGATTTAGGTACAGTTGAGAGTGCTGGCACGTTAGAAGGTGCTGCGCTTGTAGGCCTCTCTTACGAACCACTCTTTCCGTACTTTAAAGACACCAAAAACGCATTCAAAATATTGGCTGCGGATTTTGTCGAGGAAGGGGATGGTACAGGCGTGGTGCATCTTGCGCCAGGTTTTGGTGAGGACGACCAAGCGGCCTGCGATGCGCATGACATCAAATTAGTGTGCCCCGTGGATTCCGGCGGAAAGTTTACTGCGGAAGTTCCGGATTACGAAGGCCGCCAGGTATTTGATACCAATGACGACATCATCAAATATTTGAAGACGATTGGCGCGTGGTTGAAGACGGATCAGTATATCCATAACTATCCGCATTGCTGGCGTACCGATACGCCGCTGATTTATAAAGCTGTGCCGAGCTGGTATGTGCGCGTGACGGATTTCAAAGATCGCATGGTGGAACTCAACCAGCAGATTAACTGGATCCCTGGCCATATCAAAGATGGTTTGTTTGGGAAGTGGTTGGAGAATGCGCGCGATTGGTCGATTACCCGGAACCGTTTCTGGGGTTGCCCTGTGCCGATTTGGAAATCAGATAATCCGAACAATAAAGAGTTGTATGTATTTGGTTCAATTCCAGAACTCGAGGCATTTTTTGGTACAAAGGTGGAAGACCTCCACCGTCCATTTATCGATACGCTGACCAAGCCCGATCCTATGGATCCAAAATATACGTTGCGACGCGTGGAAGACGTGCTTGATTGCTGGTTTGAATCCGGTTCAATGCCGTATGCGCAGGCGCATTATCCGTTTGAAAACAAGGAGTGGTTTGAGAGCCATTTTCCTGCTGATTTCATCGTGGAGTATGTCGCACAAACGCGGGGCTGGTTCTATACGCTGATGGTACTTTCGACTGCGCTCTTTGATCGTCCGCCGTTTAAAAATGTCATTTGCCACGGCGTGGTACTCGCGGAAGATGGACAAAAGCTTTCCAAACGCTTGCAGAATTATCCTGATCCGCAGGATATTTTTAAGCAATATGGTGCCGATGCGATGCGGTGGTTTATGATGTCATCCCCGATTATGCAAGGCGGTGAATTGCAAATCGATAAGGAAGGCAATGCGATCCGCGAGACGCTTCGTCTGGTAATTAAACCGCTTTGGAATGCCTATAACTTTTTCGTGCTTTATGCGAATAGCGATGGGATTAAAGCGCAATACCGTACCGATAGTGCGAACCTAATGGATCGCTATATCCTTGCTAAAACGCGGGAAGTGGTTGAGACAGTTGAGCGCTCATTGGATGCCTATGACACGCCAACGGCGTGCCATGCAATTGAAGGCTTTTTTGAGGTCTTGAATAATTGGTATATTCGCCGTTCGCGTGAGCGTTTTTGGCGTGAAGAGAAAGATGCAGATAAGCAGGCGGCGTATGATACGCTTTATACCGTGCTTATGATTATCTGCCAAACTTCGGCGCCTTTGTTGCCGTTGGTGACGGAGGAAATCTATCTTGGATTATCCGGCGAAACGCTCACTGCCTAATGCCTTTATGAACATAAAAAAGCATCTCTTTCTTATCGAAGGAGATGCTTTTTTTATTCTATATTTGGTTAGGCTAGCCCATTGTAATAAAATGCACATCGATTGGTGCGTTTTTATCCACTTCGTCTTTGTAGAGACGACGAATTGCTGAGCGGGTGATGTTCTCCATTGTCTCCGCGCGGTTTTTTCCTTTGCTGCCTTGGCCAGAACTGCGCAGCGCCTCTGTTACCTCTTCAACCATAATGCCAAGGAACTCTTTATCTTCGCTGATGTCTAATGCACCTGGTGCAGTAATGACAGGAATTCCACAGAGTTGTCCTTGCTTATTAACCGGAATCACGGCAACGATCACACCATCGCGTTGGATACGGCGGCGCATGCGCATCACCGGGCCATCGATTGGGAGTAAGTAATTTCCATCGATAGCAAAATATCCGCTTTCAACCAACCCAACACATTCTGGATTTCCAGGAGCGAGTTTAATCACTTCGCCGTTTTCGGTTTGGATCGCTTGTGGTACGCCCCAAATTTTTGCAAGCCGTGCGTGTTCGTGCATATGCACGAGTTCACCATGCACCGGAATGCTGATCTGTGGTTTCACCATTTCATACATTTCTTTCACTTCATCCTGGTTCGGGTGGCCCGATACGTGGACAAAATGGTCTTTCTCGGTCATCACCTCTGCGCCCATTTTAGCGAAAAGGTTAAACAGGCGGAAAATGCGCTTCTCGTTACCCGGAATAATCTTCGAGGAGAAGATGATCGTATCATCCGGTTTCATGCGAAGCACGGGATGCGAATTCGTTGCGAGTTTGTTCGTCGCCGCGAGTGGTTCGCCCTGGCAGCCTGTAGAGATTATCAGCACCTTATTGCGCGGATAATCATTGGCCTGTTGCATGTCGATAAATTTAATATCCTTCAGATACCCTGCAGCGCGAGCCGCACGGGTGATGCGATGGAGTGAACGTCCTGCAAGCGCCACGTGACGTCCCGCCGCGTGTCCAGCTTTCGCAATGGTTTCGATACGTGCGACGTTCGAAGCGAAGGTTGTGACGACGACAAGATTCTTTTGTTGGGCGACAAGATTAATCATGCTTTCACGCAAATCACCTTCTGACCCAGAACGACCGGGATTGAAGATGTTAGTGGAATCGCTGATCATCGCGAGCACGCCTTCCTTTCCGAAGGCTTTCAGTTTGTCGTAGTCGGTCAATCCACCAAGCATTGGCGTGTCATCGAGTTTCCAATCTCCGGTATGAAGCACGTTGCCGTGTTCGGTGCGGATGAAAATCCCGTTCATTTCAGGAACGGAGTGGGTGATTTGTACGAGTTCTAGATCGAATGGCCCGAGTTTGAAACGTGCTCCTGGCGCCATCTCGATAATCGGCACATCACTGACTTTCCAGCCTTCATCACCAAGTTTTTCTTTGAGGAATTCTCCGGTGAAGGTGGTTGCGTAAATCGGACAACGAAGCTCATCCCAAAGATACTGTACTGCGCCCAGATGGTCTTCATGCGCGTGAGTGAGGACGAGGCCCAGCAGGTCTTTTTTGTGTTTGCGGATGAAGCTGATATCCGCCACGATCATGTCTACACCTGGCAACCAATCATCGGCAAAGCCGGCGCCAAGGTCGCACATGATGAACTTGCCATCGAGCTGATACAGATTGACGTTCATGCCAATCTCACCGGAACCTCCTAATGGAATAAAGAGGAGGTCGCCTTTATGTTTTTTTACGTCGAATGCCATGATGTGCGTTTTTTCCTGTTTTATGCTGCTGCTGCGTTATTGCTAAGGCTATCAAGTGCCTTTAATACTGCATCACCCATACCGGTGGTGCCAACTTTTGTGCAGCCATCCTGCATAATATCTCCGGTACGATAACCTTTCGCTAAGGCTTGCTTCACCGATTGCTCTAAGAGATCTGCATCTTTGCCCATGTCGAAACTATAACGGAGCATCATCGCTACGCTCAAAATCGTTGCGAGTGGGTTGGCTAAATCTTTACCTGCGATATCCGGTGCACTGCCATGTACAGGCTCATAAAGCGCATTGCAGATGTCGCTATCGACTGCACCGAGCGATGCAGAAGGAAGCATGCCCAAAGAGCCTGTCAACATTGCTGCGCAATCGGAGAGAATATCACCGAACATGTTGGTGGTGACCATTACGTCAAATTGTTTTGGATTACGCACGAGTTGCATCGCGGCGTTGTCCACATACATATGTGAAAGGGCGGTGTCTTTATATTCAGTATCGTGAATTTTCTGCACTTCTTCTCGCCATAGCTCGGTGCTGACCAGTACGTTTGCTTTATCCACTGAGCAGACGCGTCCATCACGTTTACGTGCAAGTTCAAATGCTACACGTGCGATGCGTTGGATTTCAGGAGTCGTATAAACGAGCGTGTTATAGCCTTTGCGTGTGCCATCGGGAAGTGTATCCACACCACGAGGTTCGCCGAAATAAATACCGCCGGTGAGTTCGCGCACGATCATGATATCAAGCCCGGAAACGACTTCAGGTTTCAGGGTCGATGCTGCGACCAGTTCTTCAAA
This sequence comes from Rickettsiales bacterium, assembly GCA_021156175.1. GTDB lineage: Bacteria > Pseudomonadota > Alphaproteobacteria > Rickettsiales > JAJNBL01 > JAJNBL01. Next base: position 77,094 of record JAJNBL010000005.1, on the reverse strand, counting down.
TACGATAGCAGGGCGCAAGTTCGCAAAGAGTCCGAGCGCTTTACGGATGCCGAGCAAGCCTTTCTCCGGACGAACAGAAATATCAAGTGTTTCCCATTTCGGGCCACCCACAGCGCCGAGCAAAATCGCATCGGCTTTCTTTGCGGCTTCCAAGGTTTCGGTTGGGAATGGATTGCCCGTTGCATCATAAGCGCAACCACCAAGCAATGCTTTGGAGGTAGTGAAACCTGCTTTGCGGTTTTTGTTGAACCATTCGATCACGCGTTCTGCTTGTGCGCAAACTTCAACGCCGATACCATCGCCAGGGAGAATAAGGATATGTTTTGTTGTCATGGGAAACTCTTTGATCTCTAATTATACGGCTTTCTTATACAACCATGGAAGGCTGCCTGCATTCTTTTTCTCAAAATTGTCAATTGATGGCGCTTTTGCAAGAGTAAGTCCGATATCATCCAAGCCTTCAAGCAGGCATTTCTTGCGGAAAGGCTCGATCTCGAAGCGTAACGTCTTTCCATCCGGGCCAGAAATTTCTTGCTTCACGAGGTCTACCGTAATGATCGCATTTGCACCGCGCTTCGCATCATCCATAAGTTTTTCGACATCTTCTTTCGGCATTGCAATGGGAAGGATCCCGTTTTTGAAGCAGTTGTTGTAAAAAATATCCGCAAAGCTTGGAGCGATAATGCATCGGATTCCGAAATCAAGCAGTGCCCAGGGAGCATGTTCGCGCGAAGAGCCGCATCCAAAGTTTTCTCCGGAAACAAGGATCTGCGCCTTCCGGTAAGGTTCTTTGTTCAAGACGAAATCGGCAATCTCTTTGCCGCTTGTATCAAAACGCATCTCATCAAACAGATTCGCGCCCAAACCCGTGCGTTTGATCGTCTTCAAGAACTGTTTTGGAATGATCATGTCGGTATCGACATTCATGATCGGCAACGGTGCGGCAACGCCGGAAAGAGAAGAAAATTTTTGCATAAGGTCTACTCACATGTAAAGATTTTTTCGATATTAGAGCTAGAAAGTATATCAGCATTACGCTGGATTTTTTCGATTGGCCAATCCCACCATTTCAGTTCCAGTAAGCGGCGGATGGTTTCATCATCAAACCGTTTACGGATGGGGCGGGCAGGGTTCCCGACAGCAATAGTATAGGGTGGAATGTCTTTTGCAACAACGGAACATGCACCAATAACAGCACCATCTCCAATGGTAACACCGGACATAATCGTCACGCCTCTGCCGATCCATACATCACTGCCAATTACAACATCGCCTTTGGATACGGGAAGCTTCCCTTCCGCTTTTGGCCATGTGGATTTCAGTGCGGCAAATGGATAGGTCGATACCCAATCAGTACGATGATTTCCGCTCATCAGGATTTCAATATTTTCTGCAAGAGAAGTGAATTTGCCAAAAATAACTCTGTCGGTTCCCAGCAGCCAACGGATAGTTGCATTACCGTAGGTGTAATCCCCAATCAAGACACGCGGGTGTTTGATTTGATCCTTTAGGTAATAGAACTGAGGCACGTCTTTCGACTGAGAGCCCTGTGTGCTAAAATCTTTTGGCTGTGGGGCAGATGGAGGGGGGGATGGTGTAGTATTAGGAATAGACATACACAACCTTCCTTCAGCCTTATACCAATTCCCGTACGTCGGTAAACTTGCCTGTGATGGCTGCTGCTGCTGCCATTGCAGGGCTCATAAGATGCGTACGTCCACCCCGGCCTTGGCGGCCTTCAAAGTTCCTGTTGGAAGTGGAAGCACAGCGCTCACCAGGCTCTAACTTATCGGCATTCATCGCTAAGCACATTGAGCATCCCGCTTCCCGCCATTCGAATCCTGCGGCTTTGAAAATCTTATCCAGACCTTCGGCTTCCGCTTGTTCTTTCACAAGGCCAGACCCTGGAACGACCATCGCGAGTTTCACATTCGCTGCAACTTTATGGCCTTCAGCGACTTTTGCCGCGGCGCGTAAATCTTCAATCCGGCCATTGGTGCAAGAGCCGATAAAGACTTTATCGATTGCGATATCTTGCAATTTGGTGCCCGGTGTAAGGCCCATATATTCCACAGCGCGTTGGAGTGCCGCTTGTTTCGCAGGATCTTTTTCTTGCGCTGGATTTGGAACAACACCCGTAATTGGCAATACGTCTTGTGGGCTGGTTCCCCAGGTGATTTGTGGGATGATATCGGCGGTGTTGAGTGTAAATTCTGTATCATATTTTGCGCCTGCATCGGAAGGAAGTGTCTTCCAGTAAGCAACGGCGTTATCCCAATCAGCTCCTTGCGGAGACATCGGGCGGCCTTTCAAATAGGTGAAAGTTTTTTCATCCGGTGCAATTAGTCCAGCACGAGCGCCGGCTTCAATCGACATGTTGCAGACCGTCATCCGGCCTTCCATGGAAAGTTCGCGGATGGCTTGGCCCGCATACTCAATCACATAACCTGTACCGCCAGCAGTGCCGATTTTTCCAATGATCGCGAGTACGATATCTTTGGCTGTGATACCCTCATGCAACGCACCGTCCACCGTAATTCGCATATTTTTCGCGCGGGATTGGATCAATGTTTGTGTTGCAAGAACGTGTTCTACTTCACTCGTTCCAATGCCAAATGCAAGTGCACCAAAGGCACCATGGGTGGAGGTGTGGCTATCGCCGCACACAATCGTCATGCCCGGTTGGGTAAAGCCTTGTTCAGGGCCCACGATATGCACCACGCCTTGGCGTTTATCATCCATACGGAAATATTGTACGCCAAACTCATCGCAATTATCTTCAAGTGTTTGAACTTGAATCCGTGAGGTTTCGTCTTTGATACCTTCGGAGCGATCCGGTGTGGTTGGGACGTTATGATCCGCAACTGCGAGCGTTGCTTCCGGGCGGCGCACTTTGCGGCCAGACATCCGAAGTCCTTCAAATGCTTGTGGGCTTGTTACTTCGTGTACCAAGTGGTGATCAATGTACAAAAGGCAGGTGCCGTCTGATTGTTGATCGACAAGATGTTGTTCCCAGATTTTATCAAATAAGGTTTTGGGGCTATTCATGGCGTTTAGTTCCTTTAAGTTCGAAAAAAGAACCTCATGGCAAGGCTAGGGGGCTAACTCTATATTGGCCGCCTTCGGTCTGAAGGTCCATCGTTTATTATAGGATGGATACTCGGGCTTAGGCCCGAGTGTCACACCAAAAATAATTTCGCGAGGAAACTACTCTGCAGCAGATTTGCCGCTTTCATCGGTAAGGAAGTCTTGCTTCTCACGGATACGTGCAGCTTTACCACGCAGATCGCGCATGTAGTAAAGTTTCGCACGGCGTACTGTACCACGGCGTACCAATTCGATTGCGTCAATACGTGGAGAGTGGAGTGGGAAAATACGCTCAACACCTTCGCCGTGGCTGATTTTGCGCACGATAAAGGAGGAGTGTAAGCCACGATTTTTCTTTGCAATGCAGAGGCCTTCGAAAAGCTGAACACGCTCAGAACCGCCTTCTACGATTTTCACGTGCACGCGAATTGTATCGCCTGGCGCGAACGCGTCTACTTTTTTGCCTTCGGTGAGCTTTGTTAATTGCTCTGCTTCAAACTGTTGAATGATGCTAGTAGTCATAATTGTTTACCTCAATTGTTCTGCAAGTACGTAGAAGCTTCAAACAGCTTCCATAGGTCCGTGCGGCGCTCGCGGGTTAGCTTTTGTGCCTGAGCATAACGCCAATCCGCGATCTTTTTATGGTCACCGGAAAGTAAAACTTCCGGGACTTCCCGCTCTTTCCAGATACGGGGGCGGGTATAATGCGGGTATTCCAGGAGATGCTGATAACGGCCACAAAAGCTTTCTTCTTCAAGAGTTTCTTCTGCACCCAACACTCCGGGAAGCAACCGTACACAAGCATCGATTAACACTTGCGCGGCAGGCTCACCACCCGATAATACCACGTCACCGATACTAACTTCCTGTATTCCATAATGTTCTAGAACACGTTCGTCAATACCTTCAAAGCGGCCACAGACTATACCAACCTGCTTTTGCTTTGTAAACGCCAAAGCATCGCCTTGGGTCAATAATTTTCCACGCGGGGACATATACAGGAGGAGGGGAGGCGTGTGGGAACCTTCAGATGAAGAGGCAAGGTATTTTTCAATCGCAGGTTCCAGGACGTCTGCGCGCATTAGCATTCCCGCTCCACCACCAAAGGGGCTGTCATCCACTTGGTGGTGTTTACCTATGCCGTAATTCTTAATATCAACGGTGTCGAGCTTCCATATACCTTTCTCAAGTCCTTGTCCTGCAAGGGAGAAGCCCAACATTCCTGGGAACATTTCAGGAAATAAAGTAAATAGTGTGACATGCCAAAGCGGAGCCTCAGTTAAATGCTTATCTGCAGGTGATTTTGTCGTCGGTCCCGTCCTCGAATCCTCATGTACTTTTGAGTACACTCCGGCTCTGCGGGTGGGGTCTTCTAAAAATCTCTCTGCTTCTAAGCCTTTTCCAGAGACTTCGGGGGATGAAGAATTCTTCATGACAAATACTATAGGTTTCCATTATGGTGATGATGTTCTTCTATCGGAGTAGTGACGGTTTGTCACGGAAAAAGGGTATATCGGGTTATGTTTCAACGACTAAAAAAGGCGTTTTCTCGTTTTCGGGCGCCTAAGACAGAAGAACTTTTACGTCCAAACCCGCTTGAACCTATCGATAACACTCCCGCCATTACCTTTATCCATTCGGTGGTGGCGCTTGCAGTCAAGTTTTCGAAATCTGATCCTCTCCAGACGGCGCGTCAGATCGATATTTTTGCGACGATTTTTCCTATCCATTTGAACCAAAAAGAGACCATCAGCCTTTTGTTTACGGATGCGCATGAGGATACACTCCCAGCAATCCATCATGCGCGGCGGATTATGCGGGCCTACGGGAAATATCCGAATGTGCTAAGAGAAGTGCTGGATGGGCTGGTCCGGTTTGTACTGGCGGATCGGATGATCACAGCAGAGGATATGGTGGTATTAGATGAAATCTCAAAAGTATTTGAATTACAGAAAGAAACCGTGCTTTATTACGCAGAAAAGGTGTTGATTCCTGTGGAAGTTTCTGCTTATGGTGTGCTCGGTGTTGAGAAGGGAGTGGGGGAGGAGGAGCTGAAAAAAGCTTATCGTGCTCAGGCCCGGAACTGCCATCCTGACCGTCTAGGCGAAAATGTGGCAAAGGAATTAAAGCCCTTGCTGGCTCAGCGTTTTGCTCGTATTACGGATGCTTATGAAACGCTCCTTGCCAAACAGCGGCGCTCATTGGTTGCGTTATTTATGAGTAAAGTGCAGGGACGTATACTGAAAAATACCTCCTTGGGTGATAATTTTTAATGTCAAAGACAGTGTAATTATGGCTTTATCTTCCAATTTTGATGACCGCCCGAAAGGCTATCCGATCAATACCCTCGTGCTCCATTATACCGGTATGCCAGAGGCAATCCAGGCGCTTGCACGTATGTGCGACCCGGCCTTTAAAGTCAGTGCGCATTATATGGTGGATGAAGATGGTACGGTTACGCAGCTGGTTGAGGAAGGGAAACGCGCCTGGCATGCGGGGAAAAGTTACTGGCGGGGCTATGAGAAGCTCAATGATTTATCGATTGGTATCGAGATCGTGAATCCAGGGCATGAGTGGGGCTATCAGCCCTTCCCGAAAGAGCAGATGGAAGCCGTGATTACCTTATGTAAGGGCATATTAAGCCGGCATCCGAAGATCGAGCCGCGCAATGTGATAGCGCATTCGGATATTGCGCCCGATCGCAAAGAAGATCCGGGTGAGCTCTTTGAGTGGCCGTGGCTTGCCAACGAAGGTATTGGTATATGGCCGGAAATTCGTGATATCGGAACTCCAAAAGACCTCTTGAAAGAAGGTGACTCAGGAGAGGCGGTGTGTCTCATGCAGCAAGGGCTGGCGCGCTATGGGTATCTTATCAAGGAAGATGGAGCTTATGGCACAGAAACGGCTCAGGTTGTAACGGCTTTCAAGCGTCATTTTGCACCGGAAACCTTGAGTGCCACCTGGGATACGCTGGCAGAGGCGCGGTTGGCTGCTCTTCTATCGCAAGTTGCCTAACAGATTTACAGTTTTTCTGCTTTACTTAGTAGATTGAAAATCTATTATTTTTCTTGATTCATTTAATTATTTATTCTAAATAAAGAAGTAATTTCTCTAATTTAGTAATAATCAGATAGAATCAAAGCCATGTCCAAAAATCACTCTCCCTCACAAATTCCCTCACTTAAAACTGCTCAATCTAAGAAAAAATCGATTATTTCGGAGATTGAGAACTCTGAGCTGTATAAAGATATTGTTGCTAAGCTTCCGGAGGTGGTAAATGGAACCAGGCTCGCCTTTTTCAAACAAATGTGTAAGCATTTTGATCAAATGAAGGCGAATGCGATTGATTATAAAGAGCCTGTCGCTTGGTTTAATGCATTTAGTGCACATATTACCGAAGAACGTGTTGCAGATTATATTATTGATGCTTTTAAGGAAAAAGATGCCTCTGATAATCTAATTAATCCGTTGTATAGTGAGATAGCGAAGCATTGCCAAAATGAGAAGGGTGATGTTAATGCGGATTTACTCCAGAAAACCAAAATGGCTTTTGTTAATAAACTACTTCAGGAGAAGACATCGTTAAAAGAAGGCATTAAAAGTCTTTTAAAAGAGATATATTTGGGCAAGGGGTTAAATAGTGATAGTTTGCCTACTGCAGAAAGAAAAGAGCTTCTTGAACATCAAATAAAAGTAACCGACTTAACAAAATTTGAAAATCTTGAAGCCATCAAAGCAGATCGTAGACGTGTATTAGATGCCTATCTGATTGAAGAATTAGAAGGTGCTATTAAAGATGGTATTAATGCTCCGTCTGTGCTTTCTGATGGTACGCCAACAACCCTTCTCCATTACAATGTTATGCGTCGAGTAGAGCGCTATCATATCGCGCTCCAGGATTTCCATGAGCTTCATGGCAAAAAATATGATTTTTACAACGAAACTATGGCTATGGAATGGAAGGACGAACATGTTACAGAAGTACTTGACCCTAGCTTCGATAAGCTCACTGCCGTTCACAATGAATCACTTAAAAAAGCGCTTACGCTATACGTGACACCAAAGGAAGTAAAAAAGTATAGTGCTGAACCGGATAATTTTGCGTTACGGTTTGCAGAGATTCTGTCTCGATATTATGCAGGCAATAAAAATATTAGAACCTATTTTGAAGCGAAGAATAATAAGCAGGCTGATAAAGCTCAGCTTGATACGCTAGTTATTGAAAACGCCGAATTGGATAAACGTTATTCCGTAGGTAGCACTGTAAAATCTGAAATTAAAGATGGTTTTACGATAATTACTTCAGCTAAAGGGTTGGCTAAAGAAATCCAAAAGTTGATTCCAACTAAAGAGGATGCTTCCGTTAATGTATCTAAACTGGCTAAATTGCTTGTGAGCGCAGTAAAATCAGAAAAAGGTAGTCAGAAAAGTCTGCAAGTTCCATCCTCTAGTCTTTTGGAGAAATCTCAGAATTTAATGGATTCTTCTGAGGATCTTACCCCTTCTTTGACAGATCCTTCTCCAAGAAGATCATTAGATAATAGTAGTGATGATAAGAGTTTGGAAGATAAAAGCTTTAGTGATAGTCCACGAGCCTCTACTACTCCTTCAAGAATCCATCCCAAAGCGTCGAAGGGTGGTACTATGAGAAGGCTGGGCGGAAGTCGTCTTTTGCCGGTAGTGAAGCTTGAGGGGGATCATGAGTTACCATCTCCTCTTCCAAGTGATAATTCGATTCCGGAATTGCCAGTTGCTTCATTGCTTCTAGATTCTGTTACGCAAAAAGATGATTCTCTTACGCCAGTTAGTGATTTGGTGGATAGCAGTAAGTTTGGTAGTAGTAAAAACAATCCGCTGACAAGAACTCAGTACGATATGCTACTGGACAAGAAATTTTCAAAGGAAATTGAAGATATTCGCAAAAAGAACCCTATAAAGAGAAATTATACGGTGCAGGGTCGTACGGGGAATCCACTGTTGCGTGTTCCAACGGAAAGGGAGGATCTGCCTAAGCCAGCAAAAGTAGAGCTTCCATCTGAACCAACAACACCTACTGGGAAAGGAAAACAACCTATAAACAGAAATCTTACGGTGTCGTCTCGTGTGGAGCGCGCGCCGTTTAGTTTTGCAGCGGTAAAGTTAGAGGCGACTGAAGTAGAGATTCCTGAGTCAAAAAAAGTAGAGGTTCAGCCTGAACCAAAAACACCTCCCGCGCTAAAGTTCCAAACCGTTGAGAGACAGGAATCTGTTCGGCAGATGAACATTGAAAAACTTGCTGCTAAACGTGCTGCTTTCCAAAAGCAAGGTTCTGCGAATGTCAGCATGAATTTGACGGAATCGTTGGATCAGGGAAAACTCCAGGAAGAACGCGAAAAGCTTAAGAAATCACCGAGCGATCTACACATCTCTAAAGCGCCTGCACGTCCTTCAACTCCGTTGCCTTTGGCTATTAAAGTGGAAGAGAAAACTCCAGTTAATCAACCAGAACCTCAAACCCAAGCACCTCCACGGCCTAAGGCTCCACTACCTACTCCCCGTACTGTTTTTGACGGATTAGCAGTCTTAAAATCTGAGGTAAAAAAACAATCTGCTAATGAAAGTGGGGAAGGAGGCGCAAGACAACGCGAGCTTTCCCGTAGAAATAGCGCTTCTTCTTCTGAGAAATCACATAGCCTTTGATTATTTATTCAGTGCCCGATACACCCCATCCCAGCTCATTCCTGGTGGGGTGTTTCGGTATTCATTGATGCGTGTGCGATAGAGTTCGCACAAGCCTGGTACGCGATTGTTTGTATTTTCAAACTGTGAAAGCCATTGGTCGGCTTCATCCCAGCGCTGGTTGCGATAAGCGTTTAGCATGCTTGCGAAGTCGTTATTTTCTGGAAGTGATGTATAAATCGACACGGCCTCCGCTTTGCCTTTCACTGCGACGCGGTCGATTTCCAAAAGCGGATGTGTTTCTCCTAATTTCGCTTTTGTGGCCTCGCCGATGATGGTAGTGACGCCATAGGTTTTGCAAAGTCCTTCCAAGCGTGAGGCGAGATTCACGCTATCGCCCAATGCGGAATAATCAAAGCGTTGTTTTGATCCCATATTTCCCACAGAGCAGCGTCCGGTGTTGAGTCCGATTCCAATATCAATCGTGATGGCATTGTCGCCGCCTTCTGCGCGCAATTCTGAATTCAGTTGATTAAGTGCGCGTAGCATGCCTTGTGCAGAAAGTAATGCATTTATCGCGTGGTTGGAGTCATCAAGCGGTGCGTTCCAGAAGGCCATAATGCAATCGCCCATGTATTTATCGATCGTACCATTTTGGCTTAGGATAATATCCGACATCGGAGTCAGGAAGCGGTTGAGAAGGGTTGTCAAACTTTGCGCATCGAGGCGTTCGGAGATGCTCGTGAAGCCACGAATATCACAAAAGAGCAGGGTGAGTTCTTTGTCTTCCCCACCTAAGGTCAATTTTTCTGGGTTGGATACGAGTTGTTCCACGAGTGCAGGGGACATATAATGCCCAAAGGCATTGCGTATTTCGCCGCGTTCTTTTTCTGCTAATACGTGTTGCACCAGTGAGCATGCAAGATAAACGATGGCTATCGCAAGACCCGGTGTAACCGGATCAATCAGGAGATGGTATTCGGTGAAGCCATACCATGATACGGCGCCTGCGGCTACAAGGGTGATGGTTGTGAAAATTGCACCACCGATCGCGGAACTAAATGCCATCACGATAATCAGTATCAACCCGGCCACAAACATCAGAACAATCTCTGCTCCTCCAATCCAGTCGGGGCGTGCGAGATATTCTCCACTTAAGATTTGCTCCAGCAATTGCGCATGGACCTCTACCCCGCTTGTTGCAGGACTAAGTGGCGTTGCGCGAATATCACGAAGGCCAGAGGCGCTGGTGCCAATGAGGATCATATGGCCTTTGAGACGGGCGGGATCGAAATCCTTCTCCATCACTTCCCAAAGGGGGATGTAGCGTTCTTTCACGTAGGGTGTGTAATAGACCCAGATTCTTCCAAGCGAATCCGTAGGGATCACAAAATCTCCGTTTTTGATCGCAGTAATACCGGTTTGTTCGCCGAAGCCTTGTTCTCCACTGGCACCGACCGTTTTAATCACATAACCCGATGCGCCTTGTGCGGTGCGTAACGCTTCCATCGCGAGGCTGGGATACAGTGTTTCTCCCATGCGTACCACGAGAGGCACACTACGGATGATGCCGTCGATATCCGGAATATTGTTAATTGCACCGCTGCCGGCTTGTTTTTCTTCAAAGATCGAAAGTGCTTTAACGACGCGAGGATAGTTTACGATATAGGGTAGGGGATCGTCACCTGCGATGGCGTAGCCTGCCTTCGCGATGGGTTTGCTATTCTCGCCTCCGGTACTTGGGTCTGTGAGGATAAATCCGGTAGAGATATTTCCTGCTTTGCCAATGGCTTCGGCAAAGAGGGTGTCATGATCGGGGAGTTGCTCAAGGGCGTGTGCAACGCTCGCGTTTTTCTTCCAAAGAGGAAGTAGGTTCTTTGGCGAAGTGCGATCGGGTTCGGCAAAGACGATATCCATCGCGACGCTCGCTACACCGAACTCATGGAGACGTGTCGTTAGGTCTGCGAGGAGTGTCCGCGGCCAGGGCCATTGGCCGAGTTTGGCCAGCGTTTCGTTATCGAGATCAAGAATGGTGATGGGTTGGGGGGTATAGGTGCGCGGGCGCAGGCGTTGGAAAGTATCAAACACCTTATATTGCAACCCCTCCACCATGGGATTGTTCTGGATTTTCATGGCTACCGCTCCCAGCAGCATTACGAGGGATACTGCAACTGGTAAGATACGCCGTCGTGAGCGCATATTTCCTCAAATAATCATTGGTTCTATTGATTTTTCTATAGGAAAATTATTAGGAAAGGTTTAAGCTACGAATGCAACCTATTGGGGCAATTTGTTGAGGCTAAAGGAAAAATATGAAAAATGTTAATAATATACATAAGGTTGGAGGGATATTGATAGGGGAAAGGGGGGTAGGTAAGCATTCCCTAATGCGTGCATTATGTGGTGAAGAATATAAGGCAACACTCGAAGCGGCAGATAAACAGGAGAGAGTTCTAGAATTTACCCTTGGCAGTGGGGATAAAGTGCAATTATCTCTTTCTGTTGGTAAGTCTAGGCATTTACCTGAAACAGCATTGTCCATGCAGGACAAATCGGTGTTATTGTTTGTGTATGATAGTCAAGATCAAGACTCATGGGACATAATGCCGGGATGGGTAGGGAAGGCGGATTATGCTGGCGGGAGCCGAAAAACCATTAGGCTAATGGTTGGAGTGAATAAAAATAAAGAGTTCAATGAGTTAGAGGAGAAAGCCAAGCGGATTGCTCTTCAGTATAGTATCCCATGGTGTGCTGTAAATAATCAGGACGGCTTAGGGATTGGGGAATTACGGAGCTATATAAAGCAGGAAATTGAGGTTTTGCTTAAACCTTCTCCTCAGAAAGTAGGAGATGATGTTTCCAAAGAAAAAATAAAAGATGGAACAAAAGATAAGGGGAAAGGTAAGGAGAGGGATAGAAGTTTCGTTACTACTAGTAAGAAGAAATCTGAGGAAGAAAAATTGCCTACAAAGAGATAATAGGCTGAAAATTAAGAGAAAAATATGTAATTCTCTGGGGTTCTTGCTATATTTCTTGAAAAACATGGATTTTTATGATAATAGTAAGGCCGAAAATGTCCTAAGAATAGGACTTTAACCCCTGTTTTTCCCTTAAAGGCTCTCATGAATCTTACCCGGATGACCGAAGAAATTATGGATATTACCGGTAAAACCGGTGCGATACCGCCTGTTGAAGGGGCGGAAATCCATAAGCATGCGCCGAGTTTGGTTCTTGATGCGGGTAAGAAAAACCTCATTGGGATTTCCAAAGACGAGCTTGCGGCAGAGGTAAAACGTCTAGGCGAACCAGCATTCCGGGCAAAGCAGCTCTGGAGCTGGATTTATGACCGGGGTGTGACCTCTTTTGATGATATGACCAATATCGCAAAGCCCTTGCGCGAGAAGCTTGCTGCGGAATATAGCATTGCGCGTCCAGAGGTGATTAAAGATCTGATTTCTGAAGATGGCAGCCGTAAATGGCTCATTGCTTTTGGAAAAGGGCAGGAAGCCGAGACGGTGCATATTCCTGAGGATGATCGCGGTGCGTTGTGTGTTTCTTCGCAAGTGGGATGTACGCTCAATTGTAGTTTCTGCCATACGGGCACGCAAGCTTGGGTCAAAAACTTGAGCGCCTACGATATTGTCTCTCAGGTGTTGGTTGCCCGTGATGCAACGAAAGAATGGCCATCGACAAGATTACCGCGCCTGATTTCCAATATCGTGATGATGGGAATGGGAGAGCCGCTGCTGAACTATGAGAATGTGGCGAAGGCGCTTAAAATTATCATGGATGGCGAAGGAATTGCGATTTCGCGCAGACGCGTTACGCTTTCCACTTCCGGTATCGTTCCGCTCATGGAGCGTTGCGGTGCGGAACTCGGCGTTGGGCTTGCAGTATCATTCCACGCGGTGAATGATGAGCTTCGCGATGTGCTTGTGCCGATTAATCGCAAATATCCCATTGCAGAGTTGCTGAAGGCCTGTCGGGATTATCCGGCGGCCGGCAATCATATGCGCGTGACATTTGAATATGTGATGCTCAAAGGGATCAACGACTCTTTAGCGGATGCGCGGGAGCTGGTACGCTTAATCCAAGGAATCCCTGCCAAAGTAAACCTGATTCCGTTTAACCCTTGGCCGGGTTCTGGCTATGAATGTTCGTCCTGGGATCAAATTGAGAAATTTGCGCGTGTAATTATGGATGCGGGTTATGCTTCGCCGATTCGCAAACCCCGTGGTCGCGACATTATGGCGGCATGCGGACAATTGAAATCGGAAAGTACGCGCGAACGCGCTTCATTACGGCAAGCAGGATAACCCAGGGACCATTGCATGTTTAGGCTGATACCTGGATTACTCCTCCTTTCTCTTATTCTGGTTACAACATTCTGGTTATTGGGAAAAACGCCTTCTTCCAATAGCACTGCGCCCGAACTTATTCATTTCGATACCGAAGATGTATTCCTTGCAAGACAAGGAAAATCGCCGTTGCGCTTGCATATGGAGCTCGCTTTAAGTGCAAAGCAACAGGAACGCGGGTTGCAATATCGTGATGAGTTGCGCGAGGATCAGGGGATGCTGTTTCTGTTTACTCCTTCGCGTATCGTCAATATGTGGATGGCGGATACTCCGCGTCCACTTGATATGTTATTTTTGGATCGAAAGGGTGTAATCGTGTACATCGTCACGGATACTGTGCCATTTTCACGTGATATTATTTCTTCCGATATTCCTGTCGCTGCCGTGTTGGAAGTGAATGCGGGTTATGCACAAAAACATACTATCGCTCCTGGGGATAAGTTGTTATACTCTGGTTTCAGCCGTTAATGGTTGAGGGAGAGAGTGATAGAATCGTTGATGTTTCGGTTTCTAACAAAAATACTTCTGGTCGTTGTTTTTTACCTCCTGGTTTGGCTTGGAGGATTCCTTTATTTTGTCCATTGGGTTCCTTTAGAAGAGCCTGACTACGCAAAATTACCTTCCATTGATGGGATTATTGTGCTGACGGGGGGAAGTAACCGTATTGAACGCGCGCTCGATATTCTCCTTGAAGAGCATGCTGGAAATCTTCTGATCACAGGGGTTGATGAGCGTGTTGAGCTTAAAGATATGCTGCAAGCGGTGAACCGTGCAGAGCATGCGAATCCTGACATGGAAAACCCACTTTCGGATCGGATTGATATGGGCTATTCAGCTCAAGATACCAAAGGCAATGCGAAGGAAGCCTTGGCGTGGATGGGCGCGAATAGCTATACGAGTGCGCTTGTTGTGACGGCGAATTATCACCTGCCGCGGGCGATGTTTGAATTCCGCGCGCTGATGCCAGATAAAACCTTTATTCCCTATCCGGTATTGCCGGAGAATGTCTATGCGGACCAGTGGTGGCATTATCCGGGAACGGCAAAGCTGCTGATTTCAGAATATCACAAGCTTGTAGTAGCGTATTTACGTAATGTGATTGAGAGATATCGGCCTATTAATTAGGTGTGGTTACAGAACCTTCTTGTTTTGACGAAAGCTCTCTCTTCTGACTCACAAATTCTTCCCAAGATTCTGATAGGCCAAGAAAATTTCTGTTGGAAATGATCCGCGTCCAGGCATTGGCATAGGCTTCTTCTTTTATTTGTTTGAAAGTTTCTTCCGAGATAGTAGAAGGGGAAAAATCTATTATAGCATTGTGCAAAATCTCTTCTGAGTTCAACCCATCTTCCGAGTCCGAAAATTTTTCAGTCGATGCTGTGGATTGTTCTTCCTCCGTTATTTCGTTGTAAGGGGTATTCTCCTGTCTAAACAGTTCGGTAATGCGTGTAAGATCTTTTGTAATTCTTGTGCAGATCGCCTCTATTCGTGGGGTTTGCTGTAGTTCCTTAAGCAGTTCTAAGGCTGCAAAGCTAGTCGTTATTAAGACTGCTGCCGTTTTGGTATCAGATGGCAATTGTTCGAGTCGCTTTTGCAAATGAGTGAGATAACCAGTTGCGGATGTTCTTTTATATTCAAGTATCTGCTTCGCTATTGGGCTATGATTGGCGAGTATGGCAATATCAACCGCGTGAAGTTCGTCATCGCTAGCATAAAGATTCGGATTTTTTGTTCTCTCAAGAATCTTTGCAACAATTTCTGGATTCCCGATTTGTGCGGCCAAATGAAGAGGAAGTTCTCCGTCATTGTTTAAGATATCAACATCTGCGCCAGCATCTAATAATGTTGTGACCATTGGGAGGCTATTTGCCATTATAGCGGAATGAAGGGCGGTGTATCCATCTTCACTTTTCTGAGCATTCAGGTCCAATTTGATATCTTTCTTATAGATGTGTTCGACGAGGTATTTGAGTCTGTCAGGCTGTTCAGCAGTAATGGCATTATGCAAAGGAACATAGCCCTTATTATCTGGTAAATTTGGGTTAGCTCCATGAGCGAGAAGGAGTTTCATGATTTCAGTTTGTGTTTCGAGATTTCCCTTAGGCGTACCTATTGCAGCTAAGAGTAGAGGCGTTTGCCCGTCACTGTTTTTCTGATTAAGTGTGTGTTGTCTAAAAACGGGCACCCCTAATAAGGACCTAACACATTCAATGCTTTCTCTAGCAACACTCACATGCAAAGTGGTTAGGCCTGGATCATCCTTTCTCTTTTCGTGGCTTATACGGAGTATATTCTCAAATTCTGTAAGATTTTTTAAGTCTGTTTTTATTCCCAGGCTGTTCAGTACTTCCAAAACTGGAATCCTGATTGTTTGCTTTGCGGGATTAGCTTGTCGTTTTTGATGCTTCTTTTTTGACATGTGTTGTGCCTTGATAGTTTAATAAATATACCAGAATTCTATACAACCCGAGGAATAAAAGGTCAATCATATAATAAGATATTTACCAGTATTTGCAGGGTAAATGGGATTTTTTCATGGTATTTGAGGGGAGGATTGTGTATGGTGCAGCCTGAATTTAGCCTCTACCAACCCTAAGTAAGGAGTTCCTCTATGAGTGAAATAGTAGACATTTTAGCACGCGAGATATTAGATAGCCGTGGTAATCCAACCGTAGAAGTGGATGTATTGCTGGATGACGGCTCTTTTGGCCGTGCGGCAGTGCCAAGTGGGGCTTCAACCGGGACTTTGGAAGCGTGCGAACTCCGGGATGGGGATAAAGATCGCTATAACGGTAAGGGCGTCTTAAAGGCGGTTGAGAACGTGAATAACGTAATTGCGGATACGCTCCTTGGTTTTGAAGCGAGCGAACAATCCGTGATCGACGAAGTGCTGATCGAGCTGGATGGTACGGACAATAAAAGTAATCTCGGTGCGAATGCGATCCTCGGGGTTTCTTTGGCGGTGGCGAAGGCTTCTGCAGCAAGTGCCAACCAACCATTATTCCGCTACTTAGGCGGTGTTTCCGCGCATACATTGCCGGTTCCCTTGATGAATATCATCAATGGTGGCGCGCATGCGGATAATGCGATTGATATCCAAGAATTCATGATTGTGCCAGTGGCAGCTCCAAGCGTGGCGGATGCGATCCGTATGGGCGCAGAAGTGTTCCATGCTTTAAAGAAAGCGTTGCAAGATGCAGGTCACAATACCAATGTTGGGGATGAAGGCGGTTTCGCTCCTGGTTTGAAAAGTGCAGAAGAAGCCTTGAGCTTCATCACCAAAGCGATCAAAGCTGCGGGCTATGAGCCAGGCGATGACATTGCGCTGGCGCTGGATGCGGCTTCGACCGAATTCTATAAGAAAGGCAAATACGAACTCAAAGGCGAAGGCAAAAGCTTGAAAGCCGATGGGATGATCAAGTATTACGAAGAACTCGTGAAGAAGTTCCCGATCATTTCAATCGAAGATCCGATGGCGGAAAATGACCATGAAGGTTGGGCGGCAATCACCGAAGCGCTCGGCGATCAAATCCAGCTCGTGGGCGATGATCTCTTTGTGACCAATCCTGCTATTCTGGCGGATGGTATTGATAAAGGTTTGGCGAATTCAATCCTCATTAAAGTGAATCAAATCGGTACGCTGACCGAGACCTTGGATGCTGTAAACCTTGCGCACCGTGCGGGATATACTTCAATCCTTTCGCACCGTTCAGGTGAAACCGAAGATACGACCATTGCGCACATTGCGGTGGCAACGAACTGCGGTCAGATTAAAACCGGTTCGCTCTCGCGTTCGGACCGTTTGGCGAAATATAATGAGCTGATTCGTATTGAAGAAGCGTTGGCAGGTTCTGGAATTTATGCAGGATTTGCGGAGGTTGAGAAGAAGCCAACCCCAAAAAAGTCTAAGAAAGCGGCTTAGAGATATCTCTCTTCGTCGTTACTCAAAGATGTCCCTTTGATGTTAAGGTGGCTGTCACTTAAAATAGTGTACAGCCCCTTCATCGGGATGAGTTCATGTGCATAGAAAATCCCTTCCTTCTCCAATGCTACGTAACCTGTTGGCTTTACTGTCAGCAGGTTTTCACTTTGAAGAAATGGTATCCAATCTTGTAATCGTGCAGAATCTGATTCTTTTACCCGAATAGAGACCTGTTTCGATGTTTTAAGACGATCAATCGCATTGCGATCTGCTTCGTAAATTGTCCGGAAAATCCGATTACATTCGCGCCAAAAAACATGATTGCGTTCGTGATTGATCACGCGCTGGATGAATGGAGAGGCATTCACGCGTGGAATTGGTTTTCCCAGTGCTTCTGCGATGCGTTTTAGTCCATCGTTGAAGCTTGAGAAATCATTCATATGTATCGCCGGGAATGGTAAGAAAGAAGGCGGAAGCTGTTCTTTTTTGAGTCCTGAATGCAAGAAGCATAAGGTGGTTTCGATTTTTCCCCAGGCGGCTCCTGCAAGAAAATGCACGGCTTGGTTTCGCACCGAATCTGGGCTTAAAACAAACAGCATGATTTTGCATTGCTTGATTTGGTGAAGTGTCTCGCTGCTTAAAGCTTTTGCTTGGTTGCTGGGGCCAAGCGGGAGCATGATCACGTCGATATAGCCACGCAGGCCCTGTCCTAGCAACTCACGCAAGGAGAAGACGATCTCGCGCTCGCTTTCATGAAATGCGATGCACAATGGTGCGAGTTCTTCAATTCGTGGAGTGGGGCGTTTCTTACTCATAGCTCAAGCCAAAAAGATCCTAATTACTTATCCTTAATGTCAGATTATGCCAGGGTTGTGTTAATTTACTGTAAATACGCTATTTTTCTGTAATGCTTGAAAAAGAGTTGAGAAATCGGGAAATTTTTGTTGTCTGTTATCAAATTGAAATCACTGGAAATATCTGATGTGTGTGGTATAGCTTAGGGAAATTTACGGAAAAGAGAGGAGAGTGATCTATATGATGAACCCGCTGTTCATGTTGTTGTCGATGGTGTTGGAAGTGTATTCTGGCGCGTTGTTTGTGTGGATTATTCTCACCTGGCTTATCCATTTTAATATCATCAACCGCCATCAGCCTTTGGTGAGCAAGGTGGAGTATGTCTTGTATCGGCTGATGGAGCCACCACTGCGCTATATCCGTCGTTTCCTACCAAATTTAGGGGGAATTGATTTATCGCCGATCGTGCTGTTCTTGCTGATCCGCTTCTTGAATTATACGCTCACGTATATTTCCTTCTACGGTTTCTAAGCACCAAGTGCTTTTATGATATTGTCTGGAATTCGCGTAGGCCGGAAGTTTGCCGCTTCAACGCAGGCGACCTGCACTTGGATAGTCGCAAGCGATATACCGTTTAGTGTGATATCTTGCTCCACGTGAAATGACGCGCCCGCCATCTTAGAAACGGTTGAAGTCACCGTCAGGAGATCATCTAACTTTGCGGGTTTCTTGAGATCCAATTCCGCACGCCGTACGACAAATGCGATGTTATGTTCTGCCATGAGGGTGGATTGATGAATGCTCGCATCCCGCAACATATCGGTACGAGCGCGTTCCGCGAATTTCAGGTAATTTGCATAATACACTACTCCACCGGCATCGGTATCTTCATAATAAACACGATACTGTGCAGTGTAATGGGTCATTCGGCTGCTTCGCAACGGATTTGCTCAGGCACATCCAGCGCATCACTGAGCAAATGTAAATAACGCTCTGCGACCCGCTGATAACGAATAACACGCTCCGCCAAGAACCGCATAAACGGATTATGAATCATGCCTTCCTGATTCAAAATAACGAGTGTTTCTTCGCCCTGCGTAATCAGGTTAATTTCCCAATGCGCAACGAGTGGGAAACTGTTGGAGAGATGCATTTGATAGCGCGTGGGAGAAATTACAGTGGTATCAATTGTGAAGCCAACAACTCCGCCTTTAAGCATGATATCCCAACGTTCACTGCCATGTTTTTCTCCAGGGATCGGGGGGGGCGTAGGGGTCTGTGTCACGGCAGAAACGTCATTATTCCACTCGGGCAGTTTGTTGATGTCGGTGAGAAGCATCCAGACTTTGTCTTGCGGTGCTTTATAAATCGAGGTGCATTGGAATGAATGTTGTTTGGGAAGCGTCGATCCTATGAAATAGGCCGTACCAACCGCGCCAAGTAGCATGATAAGAAGACCCAAAAACAAGCGAAATGCAATTTTCATTTTCATTAGAAAACTTCCTCAATAAGGTCAAGCTGAGCGATCTGACTCGGCTGAGAAGTCGGGAGCGGCATGCCAAGATGCTCAAAAGATTTTGGTGTGAGTACCCTTCCGCGCGGCGTACGTTGCACGAAGCCTTGCTGGATCAGGAATGGTTCAATAGTTTCTTCCAAAGAGTCGCGCTGCTCAGATAGACCTGCGGATACAGTTTCAATTCCGACAGGACCGCCTTTATAATATTCGGCGATGAAGCGAAGATAGCGGCGGTCAGCGCTATCGAGGCCTGCAGCATCGACTTCTAAGCGTTTAAGCGCCTCATCGGCGGTGGTGCGATCAATCGCAGTGGTACCTTTGACGCTTGCAAAGTCGCGTATCCGCCGCAGTAAGCGCAGCGCAATGCGTGGAGTGCCGCGCGAGCGACTGGCGATTTCGAAACTACCTTCAGGTGATACGGTCGTTCCCAAAATCGTCGCGGCGCGCTCAACGACATGTTGAAGCTGCTTTGCGGTATAAAATTCGAGGCGTGTAGGGATGCCAAATCGGTCGCGCAAGGGGTTCGTCAACAAGCCCAACCGTGTCGTTGCTCCCACCAATGTGAAAGGCGGAAGATCAATTTTCACGGTGCGCGCAGACGGGCCTTCGCCGATAATAAGATCGAGGCTGAAATCTTCCATCGCGGGGTATAACACTTCTTCGATGGTGGCGCTCAAGCGGTGGATTTCATCGATGAATAAGACATCGTGCGGCTGAAGATTTGTCAGCAATGCCGCCAGGTCTCCGGCTTTTGAAAGCAAGGGACCAGAGGTGGATTTAAAGCCTACGCCCATTTCTTTGGCGACAATTTGTGCGAGTGTGGTTTTTCCGAGTCCTGGAGGGCCATAAAACAGGACGTGATCCAACGGATCTTTCCGGTTTTTTGCAGCGGTGATAAAGATTTCGAGGTTAGATTTCGCTTGTTCTTGGCCGATAAATTCCCGCAAAGCTTGGGGGCGAAGCGAATATTCAGTTTGGTCTTCTTCC
Source organism: Rickettsiales bacterium (assembly GCA_021156175.1). Taxonomy (GTDB): domain Bacteria; phylum Pseudomonadota; class Alphaproteobacteria; order Rickettsiales; family JAJNBL01; genus JAJNBL01. The sequence continues at coordinate 56,771 of JAJNBL010000005.1, read as the reverse complement.
CCCGGTTGGCCGGAAAGAAGGCGGGTATCTTCTTCGAGTGTCATGCTCTACCCAGTTCTTTTAGGCCCCGCCGGATAAGCTCGCCTACCGCGATGGTTTGCTCATTATCGTTGCCTGCGATCTGGCAGATGACGGTGTGGGCTTTATCGCGCGCATAGCCTAAATTCACGAGTGCTGAAACCGCATCGGCGATGTTGCGTAAGTCTGAACCTACGGCTTCTTGCGATTTCCCGTTTTGTGAAGGGCTGGAAAGGGATACGGAGCCGGATAAATATTCTTCACCACCGAAAGCATCTTTGAGTTCTGTTAAGATGCGCGCAGCGAGCTTTGGGCCAACGCCAGAAACTTGGGTCAGAGCCTTTTTATCTTGACCGACAATGGCAATCGCAAGCTGAGCAGGAGTGAGAGTTCCCAAAAGTGCGAGCCCCATTTTCGCACCTACACCACTCACTTTTAATAAGGTGCGGAAGGCCTTGCGTTCTTGTTCGGTAGCAAAACCATAAAGATGGATGTGGTCTTCGCGTACATGGGTTTCGATAATAAGTGTGGCTGCTTCGCCCTCAAGAGGCAATTGACGTAAAGTGTTCGCCGAGCAAAATACCACATAGCCTACGCCGCCCGCGTCAATAATCACGTGGTCGAATGCAATAGTATCGAGAATACCTTTCAGTTTTCCGATCATAAACCTTTTGCCGATTTGAGTACTTCTTCGACATGGCACGTGACGGATACTTTGCGCCAGATGTTCCGGATGACGCCTTCTTTGTCGATTAAGATCGTTGTGCGTTCAATGCCCATGTATTTTTTGCCATACATGCTTTTTTCTTTCCATACGTCGTAGGCTTCGCAGACTTTGCCTTCAGTATCAGAGAGGAGCGTGAACGGAAGCTCGTACTTGGTTTTAAATTTATCGTGTGACTTCACGTCATCTTTGGAAATGCCGAGGATCACGGTATCTTCTTTCGTAAAGTCGGCGATTGCATCGCGGAAATCTTTGGATTCTTGCGTGCAGCCTGGCGTATCGTCTTTCGGATAAAAATACAGAACAACGTTCTTCCCTTTGAGTGAGGAGAGGGTCAACGATCCATTTCCATCGGTGGGCAAGGTGAAATCCGGAGCGGGATTGCCTTCTTGCAGTGCGGGAGAGGTGACAGTTTGAGCGGATGACATAAGGTTACTCCTTCTATTCGTTAGCATCATTACTAAATTACAGAGTGATTTCACCTTATGCACCCTTAATTTACTGACGTGTCAAAGCACGTATAACTTCTGGCTGAGCAAAGAGTGCCTCAAGCCGTGATGCCAGTACACGTTGTGAAAGTTCGCGTGGGATGCGGATAGGATCAGCCGCGTCACGACCTAACTGCTCTAAACCATTGATACGATTGAAGGCCAAAGTTTTCCCTTCAGGTGAAAAAATCTGGATTTCCAGATCGTACTTAATTGCGCTGTGAAGGAAGGTATCGCTTGCCCATTCATGGATCGTGATGAGCGCCGCACGTTCTTGCGCGCGTCCGAGCAAGGTATCCACAACCACGCGGCTGTTATCTTGCGGAACCGTTGGGACGAGTACGGTATAAAGATTTTGCTTTGCAAACGTCACGCCAAGCATATTCGAAATCACGGTGGAAAGTGCCTCTCCGGATGCGATCGTTGCTTCTACAGGCTCACCATATTCTGGGCGGATGATCCCAACGAAAGAAGGTTGTGAGCGTTGATCAACCACATAATCCCGGTCATCTTTTACCGCAAGTGCCAGGGTGGGGATCGGGTTCAATATCCCGATATTGGGCATGTATTCGCCGTAAGGATAGGTGGTGTTTGACAGTGATTTGTTGTTGATCTCCCCTTTCGGTGCAGAACTTTGTATTACGCAACCCGTAAGGCTTACGACCGAGGCAAGTGCGAGAAGAACGATTTTCTTATGCATGGCTTTCTAACTCATCAATAAATCCTGAAATAACATCCAATCCTTGCTGCCAAAAGGCAGGGTCGGTGGCGTCCAACCCAAAGGGAGCGAGAAGTTCCTTATGCCAAAGCGTACCCCCCGCCTTTAACATGGTAAGGTATTTCTCTTCAAATCCTTTCGGGTGCTTCTGATAGGTAGCATAAAGCGTGTTCACTAGGCAATCACCAAATGCGTAGCTATACACATAAAACGGCGAATGAATGAAATGGGAGATATACGCCCAGAAATTTTGGTATTCCGGTTCCAGGCGAATCCCGCTGCCTAAGCTCTCGGATTGCACCTTCATCCATATCTTACCAATATCATCGACCGATAATTCACCTTCTTTCCGTTTCGCATGGACTTGCGTCTCAAAGTCGCAAAAGGCGATCTGGCGCACAACGGTATTAAGCATATCCTCGACTTTACCAGCGATCATGATCTTTTTCTGTTTAGGGTCTTTCTCGTGGGAGAGGAGCTTGCGGAATGTCAACTGTTCACCAAAGACGGAAGCCGTTTCAGCCAAAGTAAGCGGAGTATCGGCCATCAAAGCGCCTTGGCTTGCGGATAGGCATTGATGCACGCCGTGGCCAAGTTCATGCGCGAGTGTCATCACATCGCGTGTTTTACCTTGGTAGTTCATCAAGATAAACGGATGGGCGGATGGCACCGCAGGATGCGAGAACGCGCCGGAGTCTTTTCCTTTGCGGGTAGGTGCATCGATCCAGTTTTTGTCAAAAAACTGTTTGCCCAAATTGCTAAGCGTTGGCGAGAATTCCGCATAGGCGGAAATGACGGTATCCCGGGCTTCCGTCCAAGGAATCAAGCGATGGTCTTCGCTCGGCAGCGGTGCGTTCCGATCCCAATAAGGAAGGGCATCGACGCCAAACCATTTGGCTTTCAGTTTGTAATAACGGTGGGAAAGGCGAGGGTAAGAGGCTTTCACCGCTGAAATTAGCGCTTCCACGACCGCATCTTCAATGTAATTTACCCGGTTGCGGTAAGAAATCGGCGCAGGATAAGAGCGCATCTTATCTTCAATGGATTTATCTTTGGCCAACACATTCATGATAAATGAGAAGGTCTTGATGTTATCGCCCAACGTTTTTCCTAATGCTTTCGCGGCATCTTTGCGCTCATCGGGCTTGTGTGAGGAAAGGAGATTCAGGATCTCTGCGCAGGATTTTTCTTCTCCCCGGAAATCAAAACGTAGATCAGCCAGCGTTTCATCAAACAGGCGGTTCCAGGCTTGGCGGCCGGTGATGCTTTTCTCATGAAGTAATTGTTCGAGGGATTCCTCAAGCTGATATTCCGCAAAAACACGGATATCGCGTATCCATGGGGCATAATGTGCAAGTTTTTTGGAAGTTTTAATGTGCGCGTCGAGTGTTTTTTGTTCCATCACATTCAGTTCAAGCGTGAAGAACAATAAGGGAGTGGAAATATCGTTAAGCTTCTCGGAAATGTCTTGATAGAAACGGGTGTTGGCCTCATCTGCCATATCGGCGGCATAAATAAGCTGTGAATAGGTTCCAAGCCGCCCGAAGATTTCCTGGATGGCTTCATATTCACTAATGGCTTCGGCGAGTTGCTCCGCAGAAAGTTTTGCGAGCTTACCTTTATATTGTTTAGCGAAAGCGGACACGAGTTGGTCAACTTCTTTTATATCCTCTGCAATGGCTGGAGCCGTGATGGAATCATAGAGTGCGGAGAGATCCCACGAAGGAAGTGTGCCTAATGCATCTTTACTATCGGTTGATTTAGTGATTGCCTTCGTCATGTAAGCCTCTTGTGTTGAAATGCCTTTTACGTTTAGATTATCCTATGTGTTTTGGGGAGAGAACTCAATAGCTTTGGAGTGAATGCGCGGTGAATGAGGATTTTCAATTGCTTGAAGTATTTTTAGAGATGATGGCGGGCGAACGTCAGGCATCGAAGAATACGTTAGAATCCTATGAGCGCGATATTCGTGATTGTGCCGCTTTTTTCCATGCGAAGCGAAAAACATCATTGCAACATGCAGCACCGGATGATGTGCGTGCGTATTTAAGGCATCTGCATCAGAAAGAAATCTCGGTTGGTACGCAAGCGCGGCGGTTATCGGCGCTTCGGCAATTTTTTCTGTTCATTAAAAGCGAAAAATACCGTGAGGATAATCCAACCGCATTGATTGATGCTCCAGGTAAAGGCCGCTCACTCCCAAAAGCATTGACACAACAAGAGATCACAGCGCTTCTTGAAGCGGCGTATGCGAATGATACGCCTGAGGGCTTACGGCTTTTTGCGATTGTGGAGCTGCTTTATGCATCGGGGATGCGGATCAGTGAGTTATTGGGGTTGCCGCTTAACGCGCTGCAATTTGCTGCTAAACAAAAGGCATTAAGACCCTATCTCATTGTTAAGGGGAAGGGGAATAAGGAACGCCTTGTTCCGCTTAATCCCTCTGCCATTGGCGCTTTGGAAGCTTATCTTGGAATCCGGCCGTATTTTCTAAAGGCAACTAAAGAATCGCCATATCTTTTCCCAATTGATCCTAAAGGTCGAGGGGTGGATAATCGGGGGAAGGGGCATATGACCCGCCAGCGGCTAGGGCAGATACTAAAAGAGTTAGCAGTAGAGGCGGGAATCCTGCCATCGCGTGTATCTCCACACGTGCTAAGACATTCTTTTGCAACACATTTATTGCAAGGAGGGGCGGATTTGCGAATTGTGCAAGAGCTTATGGGGCATGCGAGTATCGTCTCAACCCAAATTTATACCCTTATTGCGGATAAGCAGATGCAGCAATTGGTGTTTGACCATCATCCGTTGGCGAAGAAGAATGCGTAACCGTATTAACCTTCTCGTAAGAACATGTAATAAATATGTAAACATTGCTTGGTATCATCATAGTACGAAATAGTGATTATGCACTAGAAGGTATATATTGTAATATATATAAAAATATACTAGTGTGCCCGAGGATTTGTAGTCTAGGGTTACTAGGGGTTCTCTAAAGTGCACCTTATAATTACAGTAGGTTAGGCGATATGGCAGGTACCGGCGAGTTACAAACAGACCCTCTCTTCGTGGGCTTAACCCGCCCTCCTATGTTTTTTGGCGTAAGTTACATGTACACCGTATTAAATGCGATGATATGTATGCTTCTGTTTATCAATACAGAGCGCCTGATGATTCTTTTTGTTGGGCTGCCAATCCTTCACGGGATAGGCTATTTTATCTGTTTTAAAGAGCCGCTTTTTATCGAGTTATTCATGGTAAAAATGCAGCGTTGCAACAAGTGCAGGAATAAGTTTTTTCATGGGGCTAATTCGTACGATATGTACTAATTCATAATTTTTGTAAATCGCAGACAAGCCAACGGTATGAAATTTAAATTTACCAAGCGCCGCACACGTCACGAGAATGTAGCCAACAGGGAAGTGTCGGCGGCTGAATTCATACCGTATAAAGCCCATTGGAATAAAAATACCATCATTACTCATAGTAACTGGCTGATCCAGGTTATTAAAATCAACGGTTTTGCCTTTGAAACCGCGGATGATGAAGATATCGATATCCGTAAAAATATCCGTAATACCCTCTGGAAAGGGATGGCTTCCGGCTCCTTCAGCTTGGCATTCCATACCATACGCCGGAAGAAAGAGGCGTATGATAAGAATAACCTGATCTCCCCGATGAAAAACATGTTTGCGAAGGCCATGGATGAAGAGTGGCGTTTGCGGCATCATGCGGACAGTACCTTCGTCAATGAGCATTACGTAACGATTATTCGTAAGCAGGATACCCAAGGGGTAGCGAAGGTTGAGCATTTATTGAAGAAAATTCGCCAGAAAGCCGATAATAAGGCATGGGAATTGGAAATGCGCGAGTCAGCCCAGGACCTTGAAGAAATGGTCGGGCGGGTGATGATGACGCTTCGGGATTATAGCCCGCGGATCCTTGGTATTCGTGAGAAAGGCGGTATAGCCCATTCGGAAATACTGGAATTTTTAGGGATGCTAGTCAATGGCGGGGTCGCGCAGCCGATGCTTATCCCTGCGATGCCTATTAGTAATTATCTTGCCCATCAGCGGCTATTCTTTGGACAGCGTTCGATTGAAATCCGTGGTGCGATGGGAAGCCGTTATGCCGGTATTTTAAGTGTTAAGGAATATGGTCCGCGAACCAATGCCAGCATGATGGATGGCTTCTTGCAGATGCCGTTTGAGTTGATTATGTCCCAAACGTTCGGATTTATTAACCGAACGGTGGCGATCCAGAAAATGCAGCTCCAGCAGAATCGGATGATCCAGGCGGAAGATAAGGCGGTATCGCAAATTCAAGAAATCTCTGAAGCGCTCGATATGGCGATGAGCGGTTCTATCGGATTTGGACATCATCATATGACGGTGATGTGCGTGGAAGACTCTCCTAAAGCCCTAGAGAACGCATTGGCATTGGCGGCGGTGGAGTTATCCAACGGCGGGGGAATTACTGTGCGCGAGCAGGTAAACCTTGAGCCTGCTTATTGGGCGCAATTGCCGTGTAATGAAGATTATGTTGTCAGAAAAGCAACGATTAACACACTGAATCTGTCCTCATTTGCTTCTTTCCATAATTACCCCGTGGGTAAGGAAAAAGGGAACCATTGGGGCGATGCGGTGACGGTGTTTGATACCACCTCGGGCACGCCGTATTACTTTAACTTCCATGCACGGGATGTGGGACATACAACGATTATCGGACCAACGGGTGCGGGTAAAACGGTATTAATGAACTTCTTATGTGCGCAGAGCCAAAAATTCCACTGCCGGATGTTCTTCTTCGATAAAGACCGGGGCGCGGAGATCTTCCTTCGTGCGATTGATGGTAATTATACCATGATCGATCCGGGTGCGAATTGTGGTTTTAATCCATTGCAGTTGGATCAATCTTCGGAGAACCGTAACTTCCTGATTGAATGGATGAAAGCACTTGTTACGGTCAATGGGGAATTGATTTCAGCAGAAGATCAGATGCTGATTGCCCAGGCTGTGGATGGGAATTTTAAACTCGATAAAAAAGATCGTGTTTTGCGTAACGTTGTGCCATTTTTAGGGCTTTCTGGGCCTGGTACGCTCGCAGGGCGTATGGAAATGTGGCATGGCCGAGGTTCGCATGCTGGGGTGTTTGATAATCAGGTAGATGTGCTTGATTTTAGCAAAAACCTGACATTTGGTTTTGAAATGGCGGATTTGTTGAAAGATCCTGCCGCTTTAGGGCCGGTTCTGCTCTATCTTTTCCATAGAATTAATCTGGCGCTTGATGGTACGCCTACCATGATCGTGCTGGATGAGGCCTGGGCCTTGATTGATAACCCGATTTTCGCACCTAAAATCAAAGATTGGCTTAAAGTCTTGCGGAAATTGAACGCGATGGTGATTTTTGCTACTCAGTCAGTGGAAGATGCTAGTAAAAGTGCCATTAGCGATACCCTTATTCAACAGACGGGTACACAAATTTTCCTACCGAACCTTAAAGCGACCAGCGTTTACAAAGATGCATTTATGCTAAGCCAGCGGGAATATACCTTAATTAAGACTACCGACCCAGGAAGCCGGTTCTTCCTTATCAAACAAGGTTCAGATGCTGTGGTTGCACGTATAGATTTATCTGGCATGAATGATGTTATTAATGTATTATCCGGCCGCGCTGATACCGTATTGCTTTTGGACAAAATACGGGAAGAGGTAGGGGATGCGCCGGAAAATTGGCTGCCAATATTCCTCGAAAGAGTAAAAGAATTATAGAATGCGTGATAGAATAACGATGGGAAGCTGCATTATGGTAATGTCAAAACGCTTGAAATGGGGACTCTTATGCGTCGGGCTGTTGCTTTGCGTCATTTTTCCTCTTTCCTCTGCCTATGCTGATAACAGCAACTGTCCCGTTGTCAGTGAAGAAGATGTAGCGGCAGGAACGCATACCCGCGAGCAGTTCCAGTTTAGTAAATATTGCCGTTATAACGATCGTAAAGCCGCTCCTTTTAGTGGTGGTCCCTACAAAGCCTCTCCTCCGGCTGGTTTATATGGAAAAGCTACTGATTGGCCGGATAATGGAGCCGATTGGAAAAAAGCTGAGCTGTTTATTAGTGGGACAAGCTGTCCTGAAATGTTTGATGAAGATCTGAGTAATGATCCTTCCGTTAATCCTGAAACCATTAAAAATAACCCTAACTGTAGCTGGGACAAGTTTGAGCTAACCATTCGTTATGATGCAACAAGAAATGATAGCATTTCTCAGGTTCAGAAAGATTTTACAGCTGCGGGCTTTTCCGAAGGCTGTCCGGATAATTGGAATGTCGGGGATTCTGTTACGTTGCCTGCAGATGCAGGGCCAGGTAATGCGGGAAAACAAATAAATCCAGTTTGTTATGCGAATCGGACCTATACTATGGGGGCGGGTGATAGAAGTACATTCTTTGGTTCGAATAACGTCATTGGTACTCTGCTTGTAGAGCGGGAAGCCGACCGTCTTTGTGTTTACGCACTGAGCGGCGGAATGGCCGAATATTTCATAGATTGCCGCCCATCTCCTCCTATGCCAGCAGCTAAAGCGCCTGATGGTGAATGCTGGGTTGCAGAGGCATGTTATGGTGATGTGGCCGGTGCCGATAAAGCAACACAATGGCCATTCCCGATGAGCAGCATTGCCGTGCGTTGCGTGGAAGAAACTGTTTCCGGTATATTTAAGAAGGCGCCTCCTGAGTGTGTGACCGAGCGTAGTACGACTATGTTCGAGTCGGTTCAGAAAAATCTCCGTTCTGCGGTGATGGCAACGCTGACGCTTTATATTATGTTCCTTGGTATTAAAGCCGCGCTTGGTCAGGTGCAGAGCCATTATGAGGTGATGCAGGCCTTTATCAAGATCCTGGTGGTGATGTATTTTGCCGTCAGTGACGGTTGGTTGACCTATTATCCATTCCTGCTTGGCGGGATGGCGCAATTAGCGCAGATGGTGTTTAACTATGACGCCTCGACAGGAGCGATTCTTGATCAGGGTGGCCAGGTAGTGCGGGAGCTTACCTCATTCTGTTATTATGATCCGTCTACCTATCCGTCAGGGAAAGAAAGCCTTGCGCTTTGGGATTCCCTCGATTGTCGGGTATTCTATTATTTCGGTATGACGCCTGAAATGCCATGGTTCCCCAAGAACTTCTTCTTGGCGATCGCCAACATATTTAGTTACAATATCCTTATCTTCCTGACATTGTTGATCTTTGGCGTTATGTTCCTATTGATCGCGGTGCAGGCAGTGAGGATTTATATCGTATCGATTATTGCGGTGACGATACTTGTTTATGTATCGCCAATCTTCATTCCGTTGGTACTCTTCCAGCCTACTCGTCAGTTCTTCCAAAACTGGATGGATGAATTAGTGGGGTATCTCCTTTATCCGCTGGTAATGTTCGCGTTCATGGCACTGGTGCTTTCGCTGTTTGATACCTTATATTGGGGTGAAAAAGCACTGACTAACCTGGATTGGAATAAAGACACCGGAGTTCTTCTCGTCCAAAATGATGGATGTCTGCCGGATGAGGAGGGGCATAAGTCGTTAGGCTGCTTATTACAAAATGCGGAAGTTACGGCTCATACAGTTCCGATTATCGGGGTGGTCATATATATGATGGCCAATACCCAAGGACAGGTGATGTTTGTGGATCTTTTGAAGATCGTGTTCTTTGCGATACTGTTCTATTTCTTCTTGCAACATATACCGAACTTTATCCAGTCGCTCACGGGTACTTTCCGTTCTGCTAGCCAGGTGATGCCTGTAGGCAACCCGGTGAAAGATGGGGTTAATAAGGTAAAGGATAAAATGAAGAGTGAGAAAAAGAAATCAAACGACGAAAAAGGGGCTAAAACGAGTCGTCAGGGTGGTAATACCGGCGGTTCAGACGCCAAGAAGTAGGACTTTGAGAACCGTTTACGGGAATGACCGATAGTCGGGTTTGGCTCGCACAAGGCACAGGAAAAGCGTAATGTACTTACAATGGGTAAAGCAGGGAACAAAGAAGGGAGCAAGCAAGCTTTTGCTGCTCCTATTCTTCTGCTTTGCGCTTAGTGCCTGTGAAGCGCCTGAACCGGATTGTCTTCTTCCCTATGATCCTGCAAATCCCTATTCAATTAACCAAACAAAAACATGGATGTACCCGCAGGAAGAAACCTGCATTAATACTTGTACAGGAAGTGCTTCGAAGTTAAACCCCTCCGGCGGTGGGAAAACGTCAGATCCTAATAATGGTTTTGGCTGCGGAGACGTTGATGATAATGAGAGGCCAGCCTGTGTTGAAGACTGCCGTAATCAGTGTACCAATGAAACAATCCTGATAGATACAGGTTTTAGTCTTCCTGAGCATCCCACATCAGCGGAGGGTAAGACGATGAAAGATCTTCGTTCCACGATGGCTGTGCGTGCGGAAGGAGAATTGTTATTATGCGCTCCACGTCCAAGCAACAGTTCACTTTCTGATCTTGGGAATGGAATAGTCAATTGGTTTACCTATAAGATGGGAACGAATATTCCTAATGCGGCTCAGACTGCCTGGAAAGGTTCGGATAATCCTGGTGGCAAGTGGAACCCGGATAATGTGGCGCTTGATCCTACCAGTGACCAATGGAAACAGATAATCGAATTGGCTCCATTTGAAGAAGTAGTGTTGGAAGTGTCCGGCACCTATGTTCCCTCCCCGGTACATTATGCTAGTTGGCCCAGTCTGCCTCAGGCTTACCAACAAGCCTACCTGTGTTACATGGCAGGAGAAGAGGCAACAAAACCTGCCAGTGTCGTAAAAATTTGTAAACCTCGCCATTATAAAGATGCGGCGATTACCCAAACGTATATTGATGCGCTTACGCCGGCTGAGCGTGATAATAGGCTGTGTAAGCGTGCAAGCGATACCGCTATACCGCAATGGATTACAAAAGATTGTGCGGAATATGATGCTGTCCGTACCGATGCTATTTATAGTCCCGCGTCAAATGTAATGCACCTTGAAATGGCCGTTGGAGATGAAACCCAATTCTTCGATCTTGGGAAGCTTGATGGTATTACATCCCTTGGCAATGTGACTGTCATGGAAGATGGTAAACGGCTTACGCGTGGTGCCGAGCAGGTTGTCCAATATATCTTTAAGGCTAGCAGCCAGGGGGGCAAATTGAAGCTCCGTTACCGGGAACCTGCAGAAACCCATCCTCCATCGGTGGCAGGAAATCTTTCTGATAATGTTATAGGCTATACCGTAAAATTGTTTACTCATGGATGCAGGGCTACGGATGGGCAAGGACTCAAAATCATCATTGGGGGTAAGGAGTTTGCTTATCCTGGTGCCGATGATAAATGGGCTCCTGACGCTTATGGGCCGGTATTCTTAAAAATCACCGATTTTATTGATTCCAACTATGCGAATAACCGTGGACGTTATTCGGTGTGGGTAGGGAATAAAGTGGAGCCGCCACTGGCTTCAACGGTAGTAAAACTTGTTTCAGACACGATTCTAGATACGTTGCATGGTAAAGAAGTAGCGACCACCGATGGGCACTTTGTGAGAAGCGGGGGGATTGTTAAGGGGCTCTATAACGGGGTAGTGAGCGGGCCATTCCGTCATACAGTTCAAACGCTTTTGGTCCTTTATGTTACCTTTGTGGCGACAGGTTTTATCCTTGGATTTGTTAAGCTTAATCAATTTGAGCTGGTGATGCGCCTTATCAAAATTGGGATTATTCTCACCCTCATCAGCGAAAAAAGCTGGGAATTCTTTAACGGCACACTTTTCACCTTCTTCATTAATGGGATCATGGATCTGTCGAATATACTCTCCGCCGTGCGAACGGAAAATACTCAGGGAGAGCTTCGAGACTTCCTCTTTATCGATCAGGTGTTGGCTCCGTTATTTGTTGCAGAAACGTGGTTACGTATTACGGCACTTATGTTCACCAGCTTGTTTGGTCTATTACTCGCAGCGTTCATTTATATCGGTTTTGCCCTAGTGATCATTGCATTATTGCGGGCGGTTATTGTCTATGTATTTTCACTTATCGCCCTTGGCATCCTTATGGCTGTAGCGCCGATCTTCATCTCCTTCATGCTCTTTGAGAAAACAAAAGGGTATTACAATGGATGGGTAAAAGAAATGGTGAGCTATTTCCTCCAGCCGATATTTGTCTTTACGGCTGTGGTGCTTTTCTCCCAATTCCTGATGATTTCACTTTATCAGGTTATCTCCTTCCCTGTGTGTTGGGGATGTGCCTTCCAGGCGGTAATACCATTAGGTGACGTAGGGCCAGGCGCTCCGGATATTGTGTTCTGTATATTCAATATGTGGCGCCTTTGGGGTATTGATTTAGATGTGTTTGGCGGAACCGTGTATCCGGTGATGATCACCCAGGTATTGATGTTCTTGATATTTGCTGATCTGATGGGCAAGTTCGTGGATTGGGGAACGGCGATGGGTTCTGCGATTCCTGGTGCGTTTAGGTCAGACCTTGCTTCCGTGGGTAATGCGCTCAGCCATGCGATGAAGTTGGATCGTGCAGAAAAAACCATGAAGAGTGCGGCGGTTAACGTGGCTACGGCAGTTCCGAGAAAGGCATTGCATGATGCTGGTCATGCATTGGGTGCGGCAAAGGATGGATTGAAGGCAGGTGTAGCGGATAATATTAAAATCGGGCTCAGTAAACATACCGGTGCACAGAAGGCATTGGGTGGTGTGCGCGTTGCTACGTCGGGTATCGGCCAGGCAGTTGGTTTGGCTCAGACGGTAGTTGGACGTTTGTCTGGTGATAAGGAACTGACTGCAAAAGGTGATAAGCGTAGATTGGATAATAAACAGTCAATGAAGAAAAATAAGGCTATTGCACAGAATAAAGATCATGCCGCCGAGATTCGCTCTGAGCGTGCAGTAGAACTCCTTAAGGAAAAACGGAGTGAGCATCTAGATTCTGCGAAAGGTCATATTAAGAAAGTTGGGCTTGTTCGCGCAGGAATGGGAATCCATCAGGCTCGGACGAAAGGCCCTGCTGCTATCAAAGCTGGTGCGAAAGGGGTGGTACGAGGTATTCGAGGTATTAAAGATACACCAAGCAAAATCAAACGTTCTGTGGTTAATACCGCGCACAAAGCAGCACATAAAATTCAACGGCCATTTAAACGGGCAGCGGCAATGGCGCGTGGAAGCGATAATGAATAAAATAGAGTACAAAGGCATTAGATATGGCAATTAAAGGCGGAAAAATAGCAGCAGCGATATGGGGAGTCCTCTGGCGTATTTTACGCTGGGCGAAGCTCCTTGCTATTCCGCTCGTCGTTATTTCCTTGATTGCGATTATTGCCAGTGCTGCGATTCCTCCGTTTATCGGCTCTATGGAACCTTCTGCAAAGGCAAAAGATGCGGATGGGAACCCATTATTGGTTCCGTGTATCAGTGCGGATGATTTTGGTTATCTGAAAGCCGCAGTATTTGCAAAACCTCAGCCTGTTTCTTCTGGGAAACCGGATCTGGGTGCAAAAACAACCGGTGTATCCGTTGAAGAACAAGAATCCTTCGTGCGTAACCGCTATGCTTCAGGAAATTTTGGACGTGATGTTACGCTCAGCTCCGAAGACCAAATTTTTGGTGAGAGAGAAAACCAAGTTGTACTCTGGACGGATTCTGACCTTCTAACCACGGGCGATGACCTTATTGTCGATGCACAAGGCCAGTGGACATCCTGGTTTAATGGAAAAAGCGTTCCGCAGAATAAAATATGTATCCTCGACCGTGCTCCGCGTGAAACATTAGGTTATCCAACCGCTTGTCCTAATGATGCGAACCTGAGGTTAGGTAAGAACGAAGCTGTCTACATGCTGGCAAACGATCCGAGGTTTAATGCTTCATGCTGGTTTTCCTATGGATATGGGGCCTATGCGCTCTTTGCAGATAAAGCGCTCAGCCCTAACGGTACCGAGTCTTTTAACTGGGGTAAAACAGAGAATGGTCAGTTTACACGCGGAGTGCTGAGTCCCACGCAGCTCGAAAAGATTCGTAATAATGAGGATAACTGGCCAACACTACACCTGTTTGGTGATATTGGAACCTACGAGATTGACGGAAAAAATGTCAACGTATTTGGAGAATTATATTCTCCGCTCCCTGAAAATGCAAAAAAAGACCAGAAAATCTGGCTCAGGATTCAAGATCGCTATTACGAAGATAATGCGGGCTTCTATTTCCTCAAATTTAAACAAGGCGCTAAACGTCCACAGCCTGGGCCGATTGAGTCACTAATTAAATTCACTAAAGAGACAATGTTTGGTACGGCGCGTGGGCTTTATAAGCACATTGTCTATAACAGCGGGTTCCAAACCGCAGTGAATGCCTTGTTGGTATTGTATGTAGCCTTCGCAGCGACAGGATTCCTGATGGGGTGGGTGAAGATCACCCAGGCGGAGCTTGTGATGCGCCTTATTAAGATCGGGATTATTTTTGCTCTCATAGGCCCAGGCAGTTGGGAATTCTTCAACACCTATCTCTTTACCTTCTTCCTTGAAGGGGTGGATACGCTGTCCCAGATTGTCGTGCAGTCAGCCATAGGGGCAGGTAGCCTTGGGAATGGGCCAGCATTCTTTGATCAAATCCTGCTGCTCTTCTTCTCACCCGAAACGAATGCGAAAATACTTTCAACCTTCTTCGTCTCGTGGGCGGGTTTTGTTTATATCGTTGCGATGTATACCAGCTTGCTGCTGTTCCTCTATATCGTGGCGCGGATGATTATCGTGTATCTGATGGCGATTATCCCGACGGCGCTGCTGCTGATTGTCGCACCAATTTTCATCTGCTGTATGTTGTTCCAGGCAACGAGCAAGTACTTTAAGGCATGGCTAGAGCAGATGCTTGCCTATGGGATGCAAACCTTCATCGCGATGGCGGCGTTGGCGCTGTTCTCCGCGGTCATTCTCGATTACCTCGAACGGACTATTGGGTACCGTGTGTGTTACCGCTGTATCTTCTGTCCAGTATTTGATTTCACCTGGATGTGCCCAGCCTGCGTACCGGGGGAATGGGCTTTCTCATTGTTTGGTGGGCCAGAAGGAGTGGTTCATGACTACGCCAACGGCTTAATGGGAGCTGCCGATGGTATTAAAGTATGGCAGGCCGATATTCGTACATCCGCCGAAGCACAGAGCGTGACAGAGGCGCTTTACCTTACCGATCAGCGTTTCTACGATGAGAAATTCCCTGGCCAATTGGGCTATATCTGGATGGATGCAGATCGTACACGTGCAGGGCTTGAGATCGTGTTCCGAAACCCAATGGATATGCCGTATTTTGATCCAGTGCTTGAAGCAAAGGAGATTCAATTCCGTTTAAGCGGCAATATGATTTCCTTCCTGATGATCCTGGTGTTTATCATCATCATGCTCTTGTTTGTGATGTTGGTGACGCAGATACCGCAGATCGGTAACGAAATTGCAACGGGTGCAATCCGTGCTGTGGATCTCATGGCTGTCTCCGACAGTGTGTTTGATGGACTCAAGTCGATGATGGCCAAGACCTTAAGTGCGACTGGCGCCATGACAGTGCTTGAGGTAGTGAAACGTCAAACGATCGGGACTTATACCAAAGCAATTTCAGACACCTTCCGCAAAGATGTTGGTTTCCTTGGGCATATCACCGGGCTTGAGAGTAAGTTCCAAACCGATAAAAAGGCATTGCAAGGAATGGCGGATGATGCACTTGCAAAAGGCAATATGAATAGGTTTGAAGCGGCGAGTGATGCGCTTATTGCGAAAGATATCCGTGACCTTGTACGCCAGGAAAATTATGGTTCATCTGCGCTAGCTAAGGGTGTTTCGCAGCCTTATGATACAGTAATAGGTGACCGTAAAGGCTTTGACGGTGAGATTCGTCAGGCGGTGCGTCGTTATGAACAAGGGGCGGATTTGGCTACTAGTAATTACAGTCTGAAGAACAATCCAGTCGCAATGGATGCGCATATGAAAGCGCTTCATGATGCGCTTCATCGTGACATTGGTCGTTCGATCAACAGCCACATGAACTGGGGCGCAATGGGTATGAATTCTGGCTTTAATCAAGATTTCCACAACAAGCTGGATAGAATCCTTGAAGATCGTCTGCAAGAACGGAAAGATGCTGGGCTTAAAGTCTCTTATGGCGACAAAGTTGCGCCTGAGCTGCGTCGTCCGATTGGAGTCGATAGCAAAATGGATCTGTGGAAGGCAGCCGATTACGATGCTCAGGTAAAACGTGATATTCAAGGTCGTGAAGACGAGAAGAAACGCAACGAAGATCGACGCGAGGCACTTGAGAAACTCGAAAAAGCAATTGCTGAGAAAAATTATGAACTTGAGCAGGCTAAGAAAAATGGTCTGTCTGTTGCGGATCAATATAAAATCAAAGATGATCGAGCTGAGATTCATGATCGTTACAGCGCACTTCAAGCAATCCATAAGAATGAGAAGAAGGCAGTGGAGAGCACTGTAGAAACAATGGATGGCTATAAGAAGCGGACGCCAGAGGAAAAAGCGTATATGAAAGAGGAGTACCATTACGAGCTTGGCCTCCAGAAAGAGAAGCCAACGATTGCTTCAACGCCGGGTGCTGAGGAATATAACGCTTGGAAAGAGAAGCCAAAAGAAAGCAAAGCAGAAGAGAAGCGTCATAAGAAAGAAGAGGAAATGAATAAGCGCTACGGTTATTACGAAGACAGCAAAGCAACAACTTCTGCAAAAGATGACGATAAACGGAAGAAGAAGAAAAAAGAGAAGAAAGACGGGGATCCTGATTCTATGTTCTACGATGATGATTACAAATAACCCATCATGTGCAGGGCGGATTGATAATTATTTTTTGGAATACGAATAGATTAGAAGCGATTACAGGCAGTGACTATGGGAAGAACAATGTTCACAGAAACGAAAGCAACACGAAGTGAGAAGTCATCATGGGCTCGCTTGCGTCAATTGCTTGCGCGGGTGACATTATGTTCACTCCTGCTTCTGCTGACTGCCTGCGAAGAACCGCCAACGGAATGTTATCTGCCTGGAGATAACGGAGACGTTATCCGTATTGATATCGATGTTCAGGCACAAAACCAAGAATGTTATAATAAGTGCTACACTAATGGTTATCGGATTTTGGGAAGCGGGCGTCTTGCCTGTAATGAATTTGGTGAAGCTTGTCTCCAAATTAGTACGCTAAAGTCTCAAGGTAAAGATTTAGGGTGCAGCGAAGCGTCAGATCCTCAAGTATGTATGTTTAACTGCCAGCTTAATCCTGGTACGGATAAATGTGCTACTCCTGAACCAGAGTGGGTAACAGCCACTAATTATGTCAAATTCCGGGCAGGTGATGTGATCAACTTCAATGTCAAAGGATCCATACAAACCTGTGAACCAAACCCTATACAGACAGGGATTACCGGAAAGAGCGGGTCTAACCTTTCATTCCTAACCTATAAATATGATGGCACTGCACCGGTGATGAGAATTTCACCTAAAGATGAAGTGTGGGTGGATACTATCGCTTTGCGTCCCTATGAGAAAGCCGCCATCCAGGTGCGTGGTGAATGGAAAAGCTGTAATGCTGCCGATCCTGCTTGTACCCATAAAGAGGGTGATGGGCTTTATTATAAATTGAAGGATAAAGGTGATGATACCCGAGGGCATATTGGATCAGCTCAAGTAGAAAGCCGAGAAACCTGGCTTGAAAGTTATCAAGAATCTCCAGGCGTATTCAAAACACGTAAGGTGGTGCAGTATTATGTTATCAATGAAGCTGAAACGAATAATACATTGCAGCTGCGTTATTATGATGCAGATACCGAGTATGCTGCTAATAGCGGGGGCTATGAGATTGATATCTATACGACCGGATGTGAGGTGAGTGAAGGAAAATTCTTGGAGATCAAGACCGAAACCAAGACGATTGATTCTGCAGGAAAAACTCAAACGGGTGGAAAAACCTATAAATATGAAGCCCTGCCAAAGCCATGGATACTTAAAGAGGATCAAGTTAGCCTAAGCTATCGGATTAATGATCCCGATGGAAATTATGGAAACAACCGTGGTGCATATAAGGTAACCGTGGGGATGACGCGCACCGTGCCTGTTGCTTCCGAAATTATCGGCTGGGTGTTAAATCCGCTGATGAATACGCTTTATGGAACAGTATGTCCTGTGGCTCCAAAACTATCATGCGCATGTCCTGCCGGTTATATGAGTGCAGACGGTGTGTGTCTTGTTGACGAGGTTTCATTACCCCGTTTGAATGTAGGCGGTGATGGGATTTCTACACAAGAATGTAAACCGGCATGTCCATGCCCTGAAGGGTCAGTAAATGAAGATGGTTCTTGCGCCGTTACTAGTGTGACTTACACCGGAATAGTCAATGGTCAGTCGACCTCCCGGACTTGTGAGCCTTCTAGTGGTGAATATACGAAAAATCTGAGTTGTGATGTGGGCGAACGGACCGGTGGGGTTGTTTCCAAAATATTTGCGAACATGAGTGACAAGACTAAGAGCGTCAATTTCAATGACATCGCTCAAGCGGCTCTCGTACTTTATATGACTCTCTACGGTATCGGTTTTATGTTGGGCTCGGTACATCGTACCCAATACGAATTTACCATACGGATGATTAAAATTCTTGTGGTGATACAGCTTATCTCCGATGGCGCGTGGAAGTTCTTTAGTGTCCATTTCTTCAACTTCTTTATCGACGGAATGGTCGATTTAAGTGACATGATGGCCGGCAATTGGAGTAGTATGTCTCAAGGCGGAGGCTCTGGGCGTGGGTTTGAGTTCCTGGATAGAACCATCGGTGTATTCTTCCTCGATGTGACGTGGCTCAAGATACTTGCGCTTATTTTCTCAGGTCCAATGGGTATCCTATTTGCAGCCCTCATCATCCTTTCGATGCTGATGTTCCTGGTTGGAATGCTCAAAGCAATATTGGCCTTCTTAATGGCTGTGATTGCGCTTGGGCTTATGATTTCGGTTTCTCCGGTTTTCCTGTGCTGTATTCTCTTCCAGTCTACACGACCAATGTTCGATCGGTGGCTTGCTCAGCTGGTTGCATTCTTCCTGATTCCTGTGTTTATTTTTACGGTACTCATCATCTTTAACGAAATTGTACGGGGGATGTTATGGGGAATCATGAATTATGGAATTTGTTGGGATTGTATTTGGGAAGTATTCATTCCATTTGAGGAGGACTGTGCGAGCAAAGACGATTGTGTGAATATTACCTTCTGTATCTTCAAAGGATGGGTAATTCCGAGAGCCGGCCTTGGGGATTGGGAAGTCGTTCCTGTGGGCTTGATGATTATCATCGCGTTCCTTCTTGTGTGCGAACTGGTGCCAAAAGCGGTTGATTTGGGTGATGGTATGGCACGCCAAATGGCAGGCCAGATTAACATGGCGTTGAAAGGCGCAAGCAATGCGGCATGGAAAATGATGGGTGGTGCTAAGCTTGAGGCGAAAGTCAATAATGCGCCGAAGCTGCTTGTTACTACCGTTGCCCGTGCGGGAGTCGGTAAGGCTGCAAGTATCGCCAAAGGCACTGCAAAAGCAGGAGGAAAAGCATTGGGCGGCGGATTGCTTGCAGGTGTCGGTGCTGCTATGACGGCGGGTGGGAAAAAAGGTGGTTTACAACAGAGCTTGGGCAAACGCTTGGAAGCTTATGGGAAGAAAACTGCTATTACCGGATTGCGTGATAATGATCTGGTGAAGGGAGTACGTAAGGTTGGTGATAAGCTAGGAAAAGCAGACAAGTATAGAAAAACGCATACTGGTAAGGAAATTGCGGGTAAAATTGGAAAAGGTATCGGCAAAGGATTACTCGAAATTATCGGGTTTGCTCCGCTTGCCCGTGGTGTGAAGGATCTGAAGAAGAAAAAACTCCATGGTGGCGTTGACGATAAAGAACTCGACAAACTGGCAGCGCGTGCGAATTATGAACGCAAAGCTGGGGAAGGTGTTGAGACGGCGCTGCGAGACAGGCAGGATAATGCGCGGTATTCGGATATAGATAAGAAGATCCGTGACCGTTATGCAGATCCGACTGAGCAGAAGAAAGAAGCTCAAGCTAAGCTTAAAGACTGGGCTGATAAGCACACTGACTTTAAAGATCCTGAGTATAAGAAATTGCAGGATGATGTGAAGAAATGGGAAGAGAAAGAGCGCCGTGGTGATGTCGGAGATGCGGATAAGTATAAGAAGTGGGACGACATCATTAAACGTGGTGAAGGGACTGCCTCTATCAAATCTCCGTTCCAGAAAGGTGCGGATGATGCGAAGGCGAAGGATGGCGACTACTAGAAATGTAGGTCGTCATTCTCTTCTTGCTGCGCTCTCCTTTTTCCTTGGATAAATTCTTCTGGCGTGTTAGCATAGGCGCATGAAGGTATTTGTTCTTGAATCCAGGTGTGGTCTATGAAATATCTTACTATTGTTTTGGTAGTATCCTTACTTTCTGTTGTAGCATGTAAGCCGATTTCTGAGGAAGAAGTAGAAAAGGGATTGCGTAGTCCCTGTGTTTCTGCGGCTGACGTTATTAAATCGGGTGATTCAGCAAATCCTTGTGGTCCTCGTCGACTGATTAATCGTTCTCAAAGCTAGGCCTTTTGGATGTTTCAAAGAGTTTCTGCTCTCCTTATTTTAGGAACAATGTTCTTGTTGGTTACGGCGTGTTCATCAAAAAAAGATGACGTGCAGCCGGTTGATTCTGACCTAACTCCTTTAGAACAAGCCGACAGCAAGGCAAATGACCTCTACATGGAGGCTATGGATCTCCTGCAAAAACGTAGCTATAAAAAAGCGATTGAGAAATTTGAGGAAATCGAACGGCTCTATCCTTATGCAAAATGGGCGACGAAATCCCAATTAATGACGGCCTATGCGCAGTATAAGGATGAGGAATATGACGATGCGGTTTCAACGCTGGATCGTTTCATTCAATTGCATCCGGGAAGTGCGGATACGGATTATGCGTATTATCTCAAAGCCCAGTGTTATTACGAGCGGATCCGTGATGTGGGGCGTGATCAGGATATCACCGCGAAAGCGCGTACTGCATTGGAAGAACTGATTGCACGATTCCCTGATTCCTCTTATGCGCGTGATGCGCGGATGAAGCTTGATCTTGTTCGCGACCATTTGGCGGGCAAGGAGATGGAAGTTGGGCGTTTCTATTTGAAAGACGGTAAGACCATCGCGGCGATTAACCGTTTCCGTGCAGTGGTGGATCAATACCAGACGACCTCTCATGCAGCGGAGGCGCTTTATCGTTTGGTTGAAGCGTACCTAACGATGGGGGTTGTGGATGAGGCGCAGAAATATGCGGCGGTACTCGGGTATAATTATCCGGACAGTAAATGGTATAGATATGCTTATGACCTATTCAAAGATAAAGGCGTAACGCCACCGGAAAATAGTGCGCTTCGTGAGAAGGACGATTCCGAGACGCCTGCATCCGAAGGAAAAAACAGTGCTACGGCTCGCGAGGTATTAATCGGCAAAGGCAAAGCCGATAAGCCTGCCGATTCGGGTGAATAACCTCTTATGCTTTCTCAACTTTCTATCCGCAATATCGTACTTATCGAATCACTTGATATCCCTTTTGGGAAAGGCCTTTGCGTGCTAACCGGTGAAACGGGTGCGGGAAAATCTATCATTCTTGGAGCGCTCGGGTTGGTGTTGGGTAAACGCGGCAAAGGTGGGAGTTTACTCCGCCATGGTGCTCAACAAGGGAGCGTTGCTGCGGAATTTTCCTTGAGTTCCAAAGAACAGAAAATTTCCATTGATACATTTTTGGATACCTATGCGATTGAAGCGGAGGGGGAGGCTCTTCGTTTGCGTCGTGTAGTCTATGCGGATGGTACGACCAAAGCCTTCATCAATGATATGCCGGTCGGAGTGGGTGTACTAAACCAGCTTGGCGATTTGTTGGTCGAAATTCACGGGCAGCATGATCAACGTGGGCTTCTGGATCCTGCGGGGCATCGTGAAGTGCTCGATGCATATGCGGGCTTGAGTGCTCACGTTGGAGTCGTTTCAAAAGCATTTAAAGCTTATCGTGCGATTGCGGATGAACTGGTCTCTCGCCGGGAGAAACAAGCAACTGCTGCGCGCGAAGAAGAATATTTGCGTCATGTCGCTGAAGAACTTTCAGCACTCAAAGTGCGTGCAGGCGAAGAAGATACGCTTTCCGAACTTCGGCAACGTTTGATGCAGCGCGAGAAATTACAAGGCGTTTTATCCGATGCTATTGGGGAACTCAGCGGCTCCAAAGATGTTGTGGTTTCCTTGCAATCCGCGCAGCGTGTGTTAATGCGAAGCTCGGTGATTCAAGGGGAAAATGAATTGGCTATACAGCTCCGTGAAGTGGTGGATAGCCTTGAGCGCGCAGCGATTGAAACCGGCGAAGCGGTTGCTAAGCTAGAGCGGGTAGGGCAGGGAAATGACGATGAGGAAACGCGGGTAGACGTTGTGGAAGAGCGTCTTTTTGCGCTTCGCGCGGCAGCAAGGAAACATAATCGTGCAGTGGATGAATTGCCTGTGTATTTGCAGGAAATCCGTGCATCCTTGGCGCTTATTTCTTCTGAAGGTGAGGTGTTTTCACAGCTTGAGGCGGATCTGCTCAAAGCGCGTGCTGAGTATGTAACCCAAGCGGAATTGCTTTCTGCTTCACGGAAAAAAGCGGCGCTGAAACTTGCCAAAGCACTGATTGCGGAACTTAAGCCACTCAAGATGGAGAATGTCCAATTTGATGGCGTGATGACGGAACTTTCCGAAGAATCCTGGGGAGAGAAGGGTAAGGATCGTGTGGAATTCCTTGTTTCGATGAATCCCGGCCAGCCGCTGGCGAGTATGGCAAAAGTGGCTTCGGGCGGCGAATTATCCCGTTTTATGCTGGCGCTTAAAGCAGTGCTAGCGGAAGTCAAATCCGTGCCTGTGCTTATTTTTGATGAGGTGGATACCGGTATTGGCGGGGCAGTTGCAGATGCGGTGGGAAGCCGGTTGGCAAGACTTGGGGAATCGGCGCAAGTATTAGTTGTGACCCATCAGCCGCAGGTCGCTTCGAAAGGATCGCATCACCTTAAGGTTGAAAAACATGAGAAGAAAGGTGAGACCTTCACTACTGTCGGGGTGCTTGACCCGAGTGCCCGGAAAGAGGAGCTTGCCCGGATGTTGGCCGGAGCTTTAGTGACCGATGAAGCAAGGGCGGCGGCAGAGCGGCTATTAGCTGTGGGTTAGCCCAAGATAGAGCCCTTGCATTTCTTTGCGGTTTCGGCTAAAATACGCGCTTTCTTTAAAAACCATTTTAGGTTTGAATCATGTTAATAACGTTGGAGAAAGTCATGACGGAGCAAAAAGCCGGACTTAAAGTCTATTACGATAAAGATGCGGATTTGGGTGCTATCAAAAATAAGCATATCGTGATTGTCGGCTATGGTAGCCAGGCGCACGCACACGCACAAAATTTGCGTGATAGCGGAGTAAAAAATGTGACCGTTGCGTTGCGTTCTGATTCTTTGAGCAAACCTAAGGCAGAAAAAGCAGGCTTCACCGTAAAGACTCCAGCAGAAGCAGTGAAAGATGCTGACATCACCATGATTTTGGTGCCAGATGAACTTCAAGCAGAGTTGTATAAAAACGAAATCGCGCCAAACTTGAAAGCAGGTTCTGCTATCGCATTTGCGCATGGTTTGAACATCCACTTCAACTTAATTGAACCACGCAAAGATATCGACGTATTCATGGTGGCTCCGAAAGGTCCTGGCCATACCGTACGCGGTGAATATGTAAAAGGCGGTGGAGTTCCATGCCTTGTTGCGGTACATCAAGATGCTTCAGGCAAAACCCTTGCGACGGCTCTTGCTTATGCTTCAGGTGTTGGCGGTGGACGTTCTGGTGTGATCGAAACAACCTTCCGTGATGAGTGCGAGACTGATCTTTTCGGTGAGCAAGCAGTGCTTTGCGGTGGTATCTCTGCACTGATTAAAACCGGTTATGAAGTATTGGTAGAAGCAGGTTATCCAGCTGAGATGGCATATTTTGAATGTCTCCATGAAACCAAGCTGATCGTTGACCTGATTTACGAAGGTGGTTTGGCGAACATGCGTTACTCTATTTCCAATACTGCGGAATATGGCGACTATGTGAGCGGCCCACGTGTTGTGACCGAAGAAACGAAAAAAGAAATGAAGCGCATTTTGACCGATATTCAAAGTGGCCGTTTCGTTCGTGACTTCATGTTGGAGAACAAAGCAGGTGCTCCAAGCTTTAAAGCGACTCGTCGTATTGAAGCGGAACACCCGATTGAACAAACCGGTAAACGACTGCGTGCGATGATGCCTTGGATCGAGAAGAACAAACTTGTCGATAAAAAGGTTGCATAATTTCTATGGATATTCAAATTCTCATGGCCGATTTCTCTGTCCTTTCCGTGCTCGAATCCTCATGTACTTCTCTGTACACTGCGGTTCTGCGCGCGGAAACTCCTGGAAATCGTCTCATGATTTCTTTGAATCTCCACAGAACATAGGAGTCGCTTGAGTTTTTGAATAAAAAACGAAAGGCGGCTTCTTTAAAAGAGGCCGCCTTTTTTGTTGGAAAAGTAAGTAGGGTTTTATGCGTATTGCCAATTTTCTTTTGATAAGTGTAATGATGGGAGGGATTATGTTCTCTTCAGCTTCCCATGCTTTCATGAAGCAAGAAGATACGGTGCGTGCTTCGTGTGGAACCGGGGATATGCGCTTCTTCCCACCTCGCGAAGAATATTTGCGTATGTGTTCTGCGTTACGGTTGGAAAGTTTGATGCCTAAAGCGCCTAAAGGATGGAGTGTGAAGCCTGTACAGTGGGCGATCAAACTTACAGCGAAGGAAGCGGGATTTCGTGAAGGCGACGAAGTGCGGGGATTGTTCACGCAGTATGGCGCCTATCCGATTACGACATACCGTCAGGATAAAGGCAATGGCCGGATTGTGGTGATGGGTACGGTCGATGCGAATCAGGTGATGGAGCGCCAAACGGGTTTGCAGAAATTCCTGCTAGAGCAACATAAGGAGACTGTGTCGCTTCAGGAGGATGTTGAGTATTATCAGGAGAATGAATTGCGGGCGTCTCCGTTTAATGTAGAGAAAAAATGGTTTGCGACGCATGTTTCCGTATATAATACAGCCTATTTTGTGGTATATGCAGAGAACGTGGATGATAAGAATAGTGTGATGCAGTTGATCAAAGCGACCGATTGGAATGCAATACGCCAAAAGGTGAAGGGCGAGGGGATGACCTCAGGAAAATTTAAGTAAAAAGAAAGGCAAAATTATGAGTACCATTAAACAGTCAGCCAAAGATCGTGTGATTATTTTCGATACGACGTTGCGTGATGGAGAGCAATCTCCTGGGGCGACGATGAATAAGGAGGAGAAACTCCTGATCGCCGATGTGCTCGATAAGATGGGTGTGGATGTGATCGAGGCTGGCTTTGCGTTCGCATCGCCTGGAGATTTTGAAGCAGTGCAGGCGGTCGCGAAGAGAGTGCAGAACGCAACGGTATGCAGCTTAGCGCGTGCGAAAGATGGTGACATTGATGCGGCAGGGGAAGCGGTGAAGCCAGCGAAACGCGGGCGTATTCATACGTTTATTTCCACCAGTCCGATTCACATGAAATACCAGATCAATATGTCGGAAGAAGAAGTCCTCGCGGCGATTGAGCGAAGTGTGAAGCGTGCACGGAATCTTTGCGACGATGTGGAATGGTCGGGCATGGATGCCACGCGAAGCACGCCCGATTTCTTATGCAAAGCAGTGGAAACAGCGATTCGTTCCGGTGCATCAACCGTGAATATTCCCGATACGGTAGGCTTCACATTACCGCAGGAGTTTTTTGAGACCATCAAGATGCTTAAAAATCGTGTCCCGAATATCGACAAGGCTATCATTTCAGTCCACTGTCATAACGATTTAGGTTTAGCGGTGGCGAATTCGCTCTCAGCACTTGATGCGGGGGCGCGTCAGATTGAGTGTGCGATCAATGGTTTGGGTGAGCGTGCGGGGAATGCGTCACTCGAAGAAGCGGTGATGGCGATTAAAACACGCGCAGATCGTTTGCCATATGAGACGGGGATTGATACGACCTATATTTCTCGTGCGTCGAAGTTAGTATCGACAATTACCGGATTTGCGGTTCAGAAAAACAAAGCAATCGTGGGTGCGAATGCATTCGCGCATGAATCAGGGATTCACCAAGATGGTGTGCTGAAACATGCGGAGACGTATGAAATCATGAAGCCCGAGACGATTGGCTTGGTGCGTTCGGATCTTGTGATGGGCAAACATTCCGGTCGGGCGGCATTCAAAGCAAAGCTTGAAGAGCTTGGATTTGACATTGGCGATAACGCGTTTGAGGATGCGTTTGCACGCTTTAAGGTGCTTGGCGATAAGAAGAAGCATGTCTATGACGAAGACATTATTGCATTGATTGACGATTCTGCGGCGCAGGAAGAAGCACCGATTGAGCTCGCTAAACTTCGTGTTGCGTGCGGGTCGGAAGGTGAGCCAACGGCCCAGATGGTGCTCAAGGTCAATGGTGAGTCGAAAAGCCTTACCCAAACCGGTGATGGGCCAGTCGATGCGACGTTCAAAGCGATCAAAGAGATGACCGGTGAGACGCCGCACTTAGAGATTTATCAGGTGCATGCGGTAACGCAAGGGACGGATGCGCAAGCGGAAGTCACCGTGCGATTGAAAGATGATGAGGGACGCATATATAGTGGTAATGCGCGGAACACCGATACGCTTGTGGCATCGGCGGAAGCGTATATTCATGCGCTGAATAAGCTTGTGAAGCGTCGCGAAAAGATCAAAAAGTAGGGCTATTATGACCGAGCAGAAAGATCTGAAACCCGTCGCGATTTTCCTGTATTCCGGAGAGTTCGACAAAGTGCATTATGCTCTGACGGTAGCGTTTGCTGCTGTGTCTGCGAATCGGCCAACAACATTGCTTGTGACGATGGGTGCATGCAAGGCATTTGCCTTTCGTTACGATAAAACGAAACGCTGGAATACGCTGCCGCTTTCGGAAAGCACGGACAGTATTGCCGTTACCACCCCCAAAGAACTTAATAGCTATTATCGCAGCCAGGATATCCCGATGTTTGAGCCGCTCCTAAATGACTGTATCCGCCAAGGTGCGAAGTTCCTCATGTGCGATATGGGTCTGCGGGCAATGGGGATTATCGAGGAAGAGTTGTTCCCGGAATGCAAATTTATCATCACCCCGCTTAGCCAGTTTCTGCAGGATGCCCAAGGTTCGGATATCATTTCGATTTAGAGCAAAAACGCTTTATCACTCACTTGTGGCTATTTGAGGCTTATTCTGTTATATTCTATATCTGCCAGATAGCTAGATGACCGCGCTTGTAAAAGTGAGGAAAGTCCGGGCTCCACGGAAGAACGGTGGCGGGTAATGCCCGCCGGGAGTAATCTCAGGGAAAGTGCCACAGAGAATAACCGCCTTATGTAGCTTGCTATGTGAGGTAAGGGTGAAAAGGTGCGGTAAGAGCGCACCGCGTATCCGGTAACGGGTTATGGCATAGGTAAACCCCACCGGGAGCAAGACCAAATAGGGACAGTACGTATGGTTTCATACAGGCGTTTTTCCGCGCTCACTGTCCGGGTAGGTCGCTAGAGGGTATCGGTGACGATACTTCGAGATGAATGGTTGTCCTTTGACAGAACCCGGCTTATAGGCTGTCTGGCTTAATTCTACTATCACTTGTTGCGAATGATAAAATTTCTGACTTCCGATGCTCACGTACCTTAAAGTACGCTCCGCTTCGGATTCACAAATTTTATCATTCTCACTGGCGTGTTAGCGAATTAGCGTTTTCCGTTTTTCCCACCGCCCTCTCTTTCCAGAAATTTTCGTGTGACATAAGGAAGATAATCCGCAAGCCAGTTGGCCATTTCTTCCTCCTCACGGAGAATGATCTCACAGGTTTTTGCAATGTTTTTTTCGCCCACGTCTTCTGCGGCTTCAATCAGAACCGAATAATTTCCGATTTGGTAGTGCTGGAAAATATAGAAGGCGACACTCACTTTGATGATTTCATCCGACATCATTAATCCACTCAAGGCCTGTGCTGTGCCGATCATTTTGGCAAGTCCCGTTTTCAGCATGGAGGTATCTTCACCAAGACTTTTAAGGCAATGCTTAAGATCCTCCGCCTGTTTTTTACTGACCTCTAAGTAGCTTATGATTTTCTCTTTGAGTTCAGGATAATGCTGGATGCGGCTGGCTTCGCGCTCCAACATCTCAATGGCTTGATGCTCCATCGCGTAAGCATCGCGCAGCCAATCGGCAAGATGTCCCGTGATTTTCTTTTGTGCTTTTTCTGGAAGAGCTTTGCTTCTAGTGGTTTTTCGTTCTTTTGCTGTAGTAGCCATAATGATACCTTTCTCATCGTATGAAACGATAGGATCGCAGCTATCGACTAAAAATACGATAGGGAGAAAAGGGGTGTTTATAGCTTCCGCATAAGTAAAGCTAGCGGGTTGCCGCTTCGACCTCTGCCACGATCGCATTTACCGCTTCTTCGATGAATGTCTGGTCTTCGCCTTCGGCCATCACGCGGATGAGCGGTTCGGTACCAGACTTTCGGATGAAGATCCGTCCGGTTTTTGCAAGTTTCTTCTCAAATTTTTTGATCACCGCTTGAACGCTGGTTGATTCCAATGGATTTTGCCCATCCTTATAACGGACATTCTTGAGAAGCTGTGGGACAGGTTTAAAGAGGTTCGTCACTTCGCTTGCCGGTTTTTCCTGCTGTACCATGACGGCAAGGACTTGTAAGGCGGCAATTAGGCCATCGCCGGTGGTGGTGTAATCGGTGAGGATAATATGGCCGGATTGTTCTCCGCCGACGTTATAGCCTTTCTCGCGCATCGTTTCGACCACATAACGGTCGCCCACTTGAGTACGGATGAGGTGCAGCCCCAACGTTGAAAGATAGCGCTCTAGCCCTAAATTTGACATCTGTGTGGCAACGACACCCCCGCCTTTGAGTGTGCCTTGATTAAGTTGATGTGTCGCGATCACGGCGAGCAGTTGGTCGCCATCAATGATGGTGCCGTGCTCGTCGCACATCACGACGCGATCCGCATCGCCATCAAGTGCGATCCCGACATGCGCGCCATTCTTTCTGACTTCTTCGGAAATCAGTTCAGGATAAGTGGAGCCGCATTTTTCGTTGATGTTAAATCCGTTCGGATTTACGGCTACCGGAATCACTTCTGCGCCGAGTTCCCACAAGGCTTTAGGTGCTGCTTGATAGGCTGCACCATTTGCACAGTCGAGCACAATCTTCAGGCCATCAAGGGTAAATTTAATTTTATTGGGGAAGGTTTGCTTTACGTTCTCAATATAGCGTCCCACTTCATCTTCCAGACGTTTTGCACGGCCGAGTTTGTTCGGTGCGGCGAGTGTAATCTGGTTGGGATTTTGCATCAGATCTTCAATTGCCAGCTCCACTTCATCGGAAAGCTTAAGGCCGTTGGGGCCGAAGAGTTTGATGCCGTTATCTTGATAAGTATTGTGCGAGGCGGAGATCATCACGCCCAAATCCGCACGAAGGGAGCGGGTGAGTTTGGCAATCGCGGGGGTAGGCATAGGGCCAACCAAGATTACATCCATCCCGACGGAAATAAAGCCGCTGACTAGTGCCGGTTCGATCATATAGCCCGAAAGGCGGGTATCTTTCCCAATAATTACCCGGTGGCGATGGCTTCCTCTTACGAAGTAAGTGCCCGCTGCCATGCCTACGCGCATGGCGATTTCTGCTGTCATAGGGAAACGATTGGCTTGGCCGCGAATGCCGTCAGTACCGAAGAATGTACGAATCATTGTTTTAAAGCTACCGGTTTTTAAGGTTAATAACCGGGTGCTATCATAGCAGTCTCATCAGCAAAGGGAAAGCCAAAGGAAGAGAAGAAGAAAAATAGGGCTTAGAGGGAAACTTCGTTAAGGCTATCGATTTCCCCGCTGGAGATGCGCTCTGCCAGCATGTGCGTCCAGGGGCGCTCCTTAGCAGGCCTTTGTCCCCTGCTCCTACTAAGATGGAGGCAGGCCGTTTAGACGCCTAGTGTGATAGTGAAGGGGGCGTGCTACCTTGAGCTCTAGGCCCTTCTGGCCGATGACGACTCACAAATGTATCACCACGAGGATGCATGATTTCTTGTGTATATCGCTTGGCTTCGGCCTTAAAAACCTCGTTCTGCGAATAGGAAAGAAGAGGGGTATCAATACCTAATCCCTCTTTTAGTGATATTGTAAATATCTCTACGTACAACTTATATACTTCCTCTTCTGTTGCATTTGGGTCTTGGTTGGGCAAATAGTTAGCCAAGGTTAGAGCTTTATTGACGATCATAATCGAACGTTCAGGATTGCTGAGTAGTAGGCGGTGGTTTGTATCAAAATCCGAAGGTTTGAGGTCTATTGGTAGGCTATCACTCAGGTTGTTATACGGCATTCCTGCCGATAAGAGCATTTTGATAATCTCCTCGTAATTCGCAATAGAGATCGCAGCGGAAGAAGCATAGGGTACAGGTGAGGCCTGAACCAGTATTTTTACTATTTCCAATGCCCCTGGTTTTTCTATCAAGTATAGGAGATGGTCGTTTAATTCCTCTTTTCCTATGATATCTGGAGATGCACCATTCTTCAGTAACATCTCAATGACAGCAACACGATTTTTTATTACATCCGCAACATTCTCTGGAGTGAGGTGGGGGTGAGACTTTTGTTCTGAACACTTTATTACTTCAGGCTGGTTACTGAAAACAGCTAAGTAAAGAGGGGTTTGTCCGTCCTTATTTTTTGCGTCAACGGTTGCTTTATATTGTATCAGGAGTTCCATAATACGTGCATTATTGGATAATGCAGCCAAATGGAGAGGAGTATTTCCATGCTGAGTCGTTGCTTCGATATTGGCGCCATGTTTCAACAGAAGTTGGACGGCCAACACGTTGTTACTCCATACGGCCGCATGCAAGGGGGTAAATCCATTTCCAGTAGTGATATTTGTGTCTGCATCAAGTTTTAGCAGTGCTTCAAGTGCTGAAATACGGTTATTCCACACAGCAAGATGTAACAATGGAGTTCCTGTATGATCAAGTGCATTGAGGCTGCTTTTATTAATGGACGGGATTGTTCTTTTCAGCTCCTTAGGATCAAGCGTTTTTAACTCTTTTACGTTTGTATCCCGAACACCTTTGAGTATTTTCAGTGCCAATAAATAAGAAATGGAGGAAGTGTCGCCTGCTCGAATAGCTTTATGCAGGGGATATTTTCCCAATTCAACTATCCTCTTAAAAGCCTTTGGTTCGACGGAATTTCCCTTTTTCAAGAAAAAAGCAACGGTCTTGTGATCCCCATTTGTAGCAGCAAGGGTAATGGGTTTATCCCCGGCCTTGTTAGGAGTCTGGATTTTTGCGCCTGCATTTAACAATGCAGTGGCGATTTCTGTAAATCCATTTTGGGCAGCGAAGTGTAATGGGGTAGAGCCTTTATTACTTGCCGCGTTTACATTGGCCCCCTTCTCGATAAGCTGTGTTACGATAGAATTATCGCCTGTAATATCCAAAATTTTCTGTGTGCCGGCTGTTTTTAGTTTTCCCATGGAGGCATAATGAAGAGGTGTTAAGCCTTTTTTATCTTTGGCATTGATGTTAGCATTATTATTCGTCAGTAACTCAATAAGCCTCGATTCTCCCGCTTCTACTGCGTCATGTAATGGAGTTCTTCCTTCTCTATCCTGTACATTTACATCATGCCCTTGTGCGAGTAAGAGGGTAAGAAATTTCGTATCATTTCCTTTGGCTGCTTCATGCAACGGATATTCAGCATCCTTAATGCGATCGTGATACCAGGAAGGTAGCGTAGCTCCATGGTCAATGAGAAGTTTGGTTGCGGCTACATTATTCAGCGCAAGAGCAAGATGTATTGGCGATTCCAGTAAATTTCCAGGTCCATCCGCTAATGCTCCATTTTGCAGTAAGAACTTCATACTTGAGAGTTGGTTTGTTTTGATGGCAAAGTCTAATGGGGTTAAACCTGACTGGTTTGAAGCGTTTGCATTTTCTCCGTGTTGCAGCAGAAGGTCGATAATTTCCGGATTACCAAAATGGGCTGCAACATGTATGGGCGAATTTTTATAATGATCTACCATTCGGAATGCACCATTTCTAAAGAAGAAATCAAGTATGTCGGGATTCTTATATCGAGCGGCAATATGCAACAAACTACGTCCATCTAAGGTTTTGGGTGCGTCGTTGATGTCACAATCTGTTGCAAGCCGGTGCGTAAGATAAGGAATATCTTTTCTTTTAATCGCTTCTTCCATGTGATCGTCAAAATCTATATACCGAATCCCAATATCGATATCGTAAGTTGTAGCCTTATGTTGATGTAGCAATCGTGCCGTTTCGATCTGACCATCAGTCAACGCCCAATCCAAGGGAGTGTGTCCTTTAAGGGTCTTTGCATTGACTTCCGCATCGTGTGAAATCAGCAATTCGGTAATTTTAGGGTAGGGCGTTGCTTTATGAAGTGGGGTGGCGTCTTCGTTATTTTTCACATTTACTTTTGCACTAGCTGCAAGAAGCAGTTCGACGGCATGCGTATGCCCCTGCCAACAAGCGTAATGTAAGGGTGTATCGCCATGTACATTGACTTGATTAATATCCTTTCCCATGGCGAGGAGATAGCTCAATAAGGGGATGTCTCCCTTTTGGGCTGCCCGATGTAGTGGATACTCACCCAGCGTTTTTATCGCGTCTTTAACGGAATCTGGGATTTTGGCATTCCCTCTTAGCAGGCTCTTAATCGCTTCAACATGGCCATGTTGTGCTGCGCATTCAATAGGAGTTACATTCTCTTGAATGGCTTCAACGTTTCCACCCTCACGTATAAGAATATCGATAATATCCGGATTGCCAACTTCTGCGGCTTTATGTAAGGGAGTGATTGCGTCTTTTCCCTTAGCATTAGGGTTTGCTCCCTCCAAAAATATTTTTCTGATATCGTCCGACTTATTAGCTTCAAGCGCGTTGAACAAAGCAATGTTTTTTTGTTCGTCATCTAAGTGTTTAAGGGGTTTGGTGCTGTGTTTTGCCATGCTAATAACTCTTACTTTCGGTTGATGTGTATGCCATCAAGAGTTATTAAGGCAGTAAGGGGATAAAATTACGAAAGGGAAAGCAGAAGAAGAAATAAAAAAAGCATAAGTGTAAGAAAAAAAGGAATGGCTTATGGAGAATTTTATGCAGGAATAACAGTATATTATTACTCCTGCATAAGAGAAAGGATTACTATCTTTTCGGTAGTGATGGAGAGGAAGAAGAAGAGGGCATTTGCTGTCCAAGTACCTGTTTTACATGTTTACCAGGGTTTGTAGCACGCTCTTGAATCTCTGTAGTAGCTTTCTCAAACGCGGTGTGTTGGGCAGGAGAAAGGGGGCAGTCATCAATTCCCAATGTCTCTTTTATCAATTTTTGGAATCCACCTACCAAGGCCTTTTTTATTGCTATTCGTAGTGCCTGTGTTAGTTCATTTAATTCCAGACTCGCTCTTTTCGTGGTTTTGGCCGTGATATTATACATTACCTCTGGTTTATTGAGTGCATCAATATGGGTTTGGGGATCGCTGATTTTTAAGCATCTGGTATCTTTAGTGAAGTCGGATTCCTTTAGATTCCTCCAAGGAAGCTTCCTACCCTCGGGAAGTGATGAGCCTGCAGCCAGCAAGAGGTTTATCACTTTTTCTTGTGGTGCGATGCTAGAAGAAGATTCTGAGGAAGGAAGCTTCGAGAAAGCACAAGCTATCGGAGTTTGTCTAAGATTATTACGTGAATCAGCGGCTCCATAAGTAATAAGAAGTGCGGCAGCTTCCTCGCGGCCATAGAGGGATGCAAGATGCAATGCGCTATTTCCATCCGTATTTTGTGCATTAATATCAGGACATTTTTTATCCTTAAGGATGCTCTTTAGCAGGTTTATATGGTTATGTTCTGTAGCCCAATGAAGTAAGGTGCTTCCATCAATTTTATTAATAATGTTGGGAGATGCACCATGCTCTATCAGAAGTGCAATGAACGCAAGGCGGCGTTCTTCTATGGGGGTAGAAGCATCTTGTGGATTCGGATCTTTGTCATCTCCAGCTTTCTTCGTTTTTTTTGTAGGATCTCCCCATATTGCAAAATGTAATGGTGTAAGGCCTACCGTATTTGCTTTGGTTACCGAAGCTCCCTTCTTAATAAGGAAAATTGCAATTTCCGGATGAACTCCGAGAGCTGCAAAATGTAACGGCCTGTTTTTCTCATTATCTTTTGCTTCGATATGTGCTTTACGATTAATCAATGCTAGTACTGCAAAAGCACGACCATACCATGCGGCTATATGAAGAGGCATATGCCCATCTTCATTAGGTTCATTCATTTTATCCTCTCCTAATACGGTAAGGAGATTTTTCCCGAGGGCCTGTGCATCTCGTTTTTCAGCTGTTTCTATTTTTTCAGGATTTTTTCCTTCAATACCCTTGCTGTAAGCAAGTTGATAAGAGGCAAGGTCGACCCTATTGAATCGGATTGCTTGATGGACAGGATACTCACCCAGTGTTGTTATACTGGTAATCGCTTGCTGACCGATTGTAGCACCATGCTCCATAAGGAAAGCTGTGGTATTCACGTGGCCATATGCGGCTGCGGTTTGAAGAGGCGTCTTTCCTTTATCATCTCTGGCGTTAATATCCATTCCGCCCATTGCAAGCATCAAAGTCAATAGCTCAAGATTTCCCTTTCGTGCAGCATTATGCACAGGATGTGCCAATTTGATTAAACGTTTATAATCGTTGCGAATCGTTGCGCCATGTTCCAAAAGAAGTTTTGTCGCTTCGACATTTCTATTGTCTAGTGCATAATCTAACGGAGTTTTGTTTTTATTTGTGAAGGCGTCGACATCAGCGCCATACGTTAGAATGGCTTTCATAGCCTCTAACTGGTTGTGTTGGGTAGCACGATGTAAGGCAGTGATGTTACGCGCGTTTGGAGAGTTCATAACCCTCTTTACCACATCCTCTACAACATTTTTACCTTTGTAATGCGTTCGAATGTTATCAACAATGCACGCGATGTTGGTTACACGACCGTGATGAGCAGCCCAATGAAGTGGGGTGTTTTTACTCTTATCGAAACTGAATATGGCAGCATTATTTTTTAGCAGAAATCCTATCATGGTAGGATCATCCTGCTTCGCGGCAAAATGTATGAGGCTCATGCCGCGGTTGGTGTCAATTCGTCTTTTCAAGAGGTTGGGTTTTTGTGAAGATCGCAAGGTGAGGTATTCAATATCATTTCTTGTAAGTGCTTCTTTCAGTTTATTTATGCTACCGTGAACGTTTTGATAGTGGTTCATTATTGCATCGATACCTAAAGATGGTGCTGCTTTTTCTAGGATTTCTTTCGGTGACAGCCCTCCTAATCCATCTGCGGTCTCTTTGTAAACTTCAACAGCACGTCTAATAAGGTGTTTAGCCGTCCGAATGTGACCCCGGGATAGGGCTTGGGCCAGTATTTTGCTAGAAACATCTGCGCCATTTAAAGTAAGTAATTCTACAAGCTTCTCCTTCCCTTCTGAAGCTGCATAGTGCAGAGGAGTAAAACCCTCTGGATCCTGTTGATCGATATCCAATTTTTCTCGATTATTACCAAAACGTCCTCTTTTTCTTCCTGCAGCGACAAGTATGGTTGCTAAGGTGAGGTTATCTTGCTGCACTGCGTTGTGTAGTGGCAGATTGCCGAGCTCAGCGATAGCCGGATCATAGTGTGCTACAGAGGCTCCTTGATTATAAAGATTAAGCACAGCATCGTCATTTCCTGCCCGTGCAGCTAAATCAAGGGCGGAGTCGCCTATCTGAACATTGATATTTTCAAAAGTGGAGAGCAGTTGCTTCTTTGTCTTCTCATCGACTTTTGTATCAAGAAGTTCCAGTTCTTTTGCTTTATCTATAGCATCGGTAAGTGCCTTTGCATTTTCTACTTCGTCTAAATCCTGAAGTCCCAGATCTGCATGTGGATTTTCTTCTTTTTCTGCTTGCGTTTCATTATCGTCAAGGACAGCTTGGAACAGGTTGTAAGTTATCTGTTGTGGTGAATCCTTGGCTGGCGCTTCATTCGATCTTTTTTTGCTCATAAAATGTGTATCTTTGCCATTATAAAGAAAATAACCAGATCTGGATATTAGACAAATTTGGCGTATATTCAAGGAAGGAAATTACAAAAAACATAAAAGAAACATAAAGTTGTGTTCTTTTGTCATCTAAAGTTTATGATGTTTCTTTGCGATACAATTTTAAGCTATTGTGACAAAAAATCCATAAGAGTACTATTGCGTTTAGTCTTTTTTAATACTTCTGGTGACAATGTGGGGGCGGATGTGCTAATAGCACTAGAAGCGTTATTTTTCGCGTAACCAACAAAAAGAGGGTAAAGCATGGCAAATGCACTGGATACGGCAATGGGCCTCGTTCCGATGGTGGTTGAACAAACGAGCCGGGGAGAGCGTGCCTATGATATCTATTCTAGGCTGCTCAAAGAACGTATCGTTTTCGTCACCGGACAGGTCGAAGACTATATGGCAAGCATCATTGTAGCACAGCTTCTATTCTTGGAGTCAGAAAACCCTGATAAAGAGATTGCTATGTATATCAACTCGCCAGGGGGGGTAGTAACTGCAGGTATGTCTATTTATGACACAATGCAATATATCCGTCCGAAAATCTCTACTTTATGCTTAGGCCAGGCATGTTCAATGGGGTCACTCCTCTTGACGGCAGGGGCTAAAGGGGCACGTTATGCGCTTCCTCACTCGCGGATCATGATTCACCAACCTTCCGGTGGGATGCAGGGACAGGCGACCGATATGGAAATTCATGTGAAGGAAATCCTGACCATGAAAAAGCGGTTAAACCAGCTTTATGTGAAGCATACCGGCCAAAAACTTCCGATTATTGAGAAAAACATGGAGCGGGATAATTTCATGTCACCTGAGGAAGCAAAAGACTTCGGGTTGATTGATGAAATTGTTTTGGAACGTACCCAAGTGCTTAATAAAGATAAGAAATAGGCTGAAGCCAGAGGTATTCTTCTCATTTTGTACATTGCTATTTGAAAGCGGGTATTTATGATGGGAAGAAGTAGCCACTATAACACTCTGAATCTAAGGAGAATGGAGTCCAGATGACGAAATCAGGCGATACGGATTCAAAAAATACCCTATATTGCTCGTTTTGCGGCAAAAGCCAGCATGAAGTGCGCAAGCTTATCGCAGGACCTACGGTCTTTATTTGCGATGAATGCGTCGAATTATGCCAGGATATTATCCGCGAAGAGAGCAAATCTTCCTTAATTCCAGGAGGAGGGGACGGTGTACCTAAGCCAAGCCAAATTCGGCAGGTGCTTGATGACTATGTCATCGGGCAGGATCATGCCAAAAAAGTGCTTTCGGTAGCGGTGCATAACCACTATAAGCGCCTTGCGCATATGGAGAAAAACTCTCAGGATGTTGAACTTGCGAAAGCAAATATTCTCCTAATTGGTCCTACCGGTTGCGGTAAGACCCTCCTTGCCCAGACGCTTGCACGAATTCTCGATGTACCGTTTACGATGGCGGATGCCACGACGTTGACGGAAGCGGGTTACGTGGGTGAAGACGTCGAAAACATTATTTTGCGATTGCTCCAGGCGGCAGATTATAACGTCGATAAAGCGCAACGCGGGATCGTGTATATCGATGAGGTAGATAAAATCTCTCGTAAATCGGATAACCCTTCCATCACCCGTGATGTATCGGGTGAAGGTGTGCAGCAAGCGCTCCTTAAAATCATGGAAGGTACGGTTGCATCCGTGCCGCCGCAAGGAGGACGGAAACATCCACAGCAGGAGTTCCTGCAAGTGGATACGACTAATATCCTCTTTATCTGTAGTGGTGCATTCTCTGGTCTCGAGAAGATCATCGAAGCGCGCGGACGCGGTACAGCGATTGGTTTCGGTGCTGATGTACGTGGCACAACGGAGAATATCCGTACCGGCGAAGCGTTCCGTAGAGTAGAGCCGGATGATCTCGTGAAGTTCGGGCTTATTCCAGAATTCGTAGGGCGTCTGCCGGTTGTGGCATCGCTTGACGATTTGGATGAAGCGGCGCTGATCCAGATTCTCACAGAGCCAAAAAATGCTTTCGTGAAGCAATATGGTAAGCTTTTTGAAATGGAAGATGTAACGCTTTCTTTCACCGACGGTGCACTTAAATCTATTGCCCAAAAGGCGATTAAGCGTAAAACCGGAGCGCGGGGCTTGCGTGCGATCATGGAAGGATTACTCCTTGATCTCATGTACGATATCCCAGGTGCAAAAGGTGTAAGTGAAGTCGTGATCACGGCGGACATGGTGGATGGTAAAGTTCCACTGACGCTTGAAACGACTTCTGAGGCGAAAGCCGAGAAGAAAAAACGCCGCTCTAAGGCAGCTTCTTAAATTTCCAAATGCTTGAATACAAGGGCACGTATCTTATAAGATACGTGCCCTTTTTAGTATTTTTCATTTACATTTATGCGTCGTTATCCATCGGATTCGTCGATGCGCACGTAGATTTGACTACGCTTACGCTCTCCTCGCCTTGAATGCCTAGCCTAAATGTGAAGCAAAAACACTATTATATGAGGAATATTTCTATGAAAAATACCACCCAACTGCTCGAGATCATGGCCCAATTGCGCGACAAAGAAAAAGGCTGCCCATGGGATATTGAGCAGGATTTTGTGTCCATTGCTCCGCATACATTGGAAGAGGCTTATGAAGTGGCGGATGCGATTGCACGTGGAGATATGCAGGCACTTAAAGAGGAGCTTGGGGATTTATTATTCCAGGTCGTCTTTCTTTCACGAATTGCCGAGGAGTCGGGGTTATTTGATTTTGAAGCGGTGGCTGCTTCTATGAGCGAAAAAC
Source organism: Rickettsiales bacterium (assembly GCA_021156175.1). Lineage (GTDB taxonomy): Bacteria > Pseudomonadota > Alphaproteobacteria > Rickettsiales > JAJNBL01 > JAJNBL01. The sequence goes on along the minus strand of JAJNBL010000005.1, from coordinate 17,740 downwards.
TTATCCGTCGTCACCCTCATATTTTCGCAGATGCGACAATGGTTCGAACGGCGGATGAGCAAACAGAACGATGGGAAGCAATCAAGGCAGAAGAGCGGAAAGGTAAGTCGGAGGAATCCGGAAAAGCGCAAAGTGTGCTTGATGATGTGCCGTTCAATTTACCAGCCTTGCTTCGGGCTTCTAAGCTACAAAAACGTGCATCTCGCGTGGGATTTGATTGGGAAAAAACCGAACATATTTTGGATAAGATTGAAGAGGAAATACAGGAGCTTCGCGTGGAAATGGCCGGAAATCAGCCAAAAAATATAGAAGAAGAGCTCGGAGATGTCTTGTTTTCCTGTGTAAACCTTGCTAACCGTATAGGGTCGAATGCGGAAAGCGCCCTACGATCAACCAATGCAAAGTTTGAACGGCGTTTCCGGTATATCGAACAATCTATTGCCACCCAGGGGGGTACGCTTGAGACAAGCAGCTTGGAAGCAATGGATGCATTATGGAATGAGGCAAAGCGCCTTGAGAAATCTTAGAGAGAGGGTAGTACATGACTAAATCGAGAGTAACATTAGAGGATATCAGTTTAGAAAGTTATACGGATGTGCATGATGCTTTGCTTCGGGCGATGGAGGAGAAGGTGTTTAATGGCTCCACGCAGAATATTCATTATGACCTGAAAAGCTTACATGAGGCAGTAGATAAGCAGGCATTTTTTGATACTCTTATCAAAACACCAAAACGTTTTCAGGATATGGTGAAGTATATCCAGCTTTCGGGTGAAATATCGCATATGGCAGGCCAGATAACGGATGCTAACCGTCAAAATGTGTTGGCAGGATATCAACGTGCCATCACCATTGCTCAGGATAATCCAAATAAGTTCTCCACTCTTCAGACCGCAAATACCCATTTATCCAACGCTGCATTTGTTATGCGCCAGCTTTCTGCGCCAGGTGTGCGTAGGGAGTCGATTGGTACGGAACATCCGACTGAACCTTTATCCCTTGAGCGGCTTCTGGCACAAGAAATGTTCATGGATATGGTGACTGTGCACCAATCGATCCTTGGTGAAAAGAAGCCAGAAGACCTTTCTTTGTCAGAATTACGTTACTGGAAGAAAGCGCTGTTACAATCCATTCATAATAAACTTGAAGAGGCAGAAGAAATTGATCCTACGCATTTTGAAAGAGAAGTGCCAGGGGTAGAGCGCCAATTTACACGGGCGCGTAATACTTTGTGTGATACGTATAAGGGCTGGGAACAGGAATTGCAGGAGGTAAAACCTAAAGACAAAACAGAAGCAGGAATAAAAGTTTTTGCAGAAGCATTAAAGAACGCCTCCCAGCGCTTTTTGAATGATGCGTTTAAGGTTATAGGAAGTGTTCCTGCAACGCCTCCACAAAAACGTCCCCCGGAACGGGAAAATGCACGTCACCTGAAATTCGAAGTTCAGGAAGGGCGACAGCTTAAAGAAGTTTGGAAACTTCTCCATGCACGGCTTGGCGATGATCCGGCAATTGATATGACGCAGATTGTTAATAATGGCAACTGGTCGGGTGATGCGGATGGGAAACCGCGTGTGACGGCTGCCGTTACCCGTGATGCCGCCAAACTCCAGATGACGATCAAGGTTGAAGAAGCGAAGAAGATCATTGAAGAGGATATTCTTGCTGCTGCAAAAAATACTATTAAAAAAGCTAAAAAGGTGATTGGGAAGAATGAGCAGGTAGAGGCCCTAGAAACGCATTGGGAAAATACGCAAAGATTGATACGCAATAACTATCTTTCCCGAGGTAAATTGCCGGAGCATCTTTGGGAAGAGAAGGAAAAGAAACACTTTTCTGAATCACGGCAGAAGCGGCAACAATTGTTAAACGCACTCAAAGAGCAACATAAAGAAGATGATGTAAAGCATGGTGCCGTTGAAACATTAGAGCGACAATATGCCTTTATGGGAGATGTTGAACTCAAATTGCTTCGGAAGCTTGATCATTATAATGTAAAGCTCAATGGCGTTAAAAAGGAGAAAACTCCGGAAGCAATGCCATACAGCCGTTATCTAAGCACTCCGAAATTCCATAAGTTATTGAATGGATTACGAGGAGCACACGCAGAAGCGATAGAAGAATCCAAAAACCAGAAAGAGAACCTCAGTTGGTTGACTTTTTGGGCAACCAATCAATTCTACGCACGCATTTTTATCCGTCAAAATGCAAGTGTTGATGCTTTTATCACTACTATGATGCTTGAGGATGCAAAGAACGATTCGCGGTTTAAGGATAAAAATCCTTTATTCGTGAAATACCTTTCGGGGAAAACCTATGCTGATCTTCAGGAGCAAGAGAAGCAAGATTTCATGAGAGATTTGCATACCGGAAAAGGAGAAAAAATACGAGAACAACTGAAGAATTGGTATGAGAATAGTCATTATGCACAGGGCGATAACCTTCGACGTTTTGCTGCTAGGGTTATTAGTCAGAATCCAGACAGCGAATACTTAAGTGAATTGCGAGAGGAATATAACGAGAAGCAGCTACATAATAAAAAGCCTTCTATCCCTCAAGGAGAGGCAGGAAATAAGCTGTTTGCAAAAATAATGGCTGAAGAAATGAAATGTATCCAGCAAGAGCTTGATCGGAATAAGGAAATACGCCTAGCAGCAAGTCAGGAAGATCCTGTATCTAATATTTACTCTACCATTCAGGCAGATTGTGAAGAAGCATCGGATATGCTTAACCGTCTCTTTCTGATGGATGTAGCAGGTGCATACGGGAAGGCTACGGTGATTCCACTCCATGAATCAGAACATTCTCATGCTAATGCAGATAAAATATATAAGACGCTGTCTGAACATCCGATGTCTCGAGATCATATCATGGAAGGAACGAAGGAAGTTATCAAATTCAATGCACGCAGTGATTCCACGAAACGTAGCGGTCTTTCCGGTAATACGATGGTGGTGGAAGGGGATAAAGCTGTTGCAGCTATGTTAGATGGGCATATCGTTCAAGAGCCTGATAGGGATGAGGTGCCTGAGGTAGGTCTAGAAATCCGGTCTAGAGGGCCTTTACCAGAAGGCGTTTCTTATCGTCTCAAGGCAGGTGGTGGACATAATGAATTTCGTGGGGCAGGGGATGTAACGCTCGATCCGTTTAAGACTATTCAGGGTTTGCATAAAAGGATGAAAGCATTTGAACCATTTGCCCATCGTGGCAATGGTATGGTTGTTGCAGGTGCACTTCTGCGGCAAGGGAACAAGGAACTGGTGCAATTAAGCCGTGAACTACAAAACAGCCTTCGCGCAATTACAGCCGACACTTCCAAAGCGTATGCTACATTCCGTGATGCGGAAGTGTTCTATAATGCGCTGATGGAGGAGGCGGGACCACTCCGCACTACGGAAGAAATCAGTAACAAATCTGCTCGTGGAGAACGGTTAGATACGGGTAATGGGCAAACAGCTTATAAGCATCTTTATGCACATTTGATTGGTACACCTCAGAAGGAACGCAAGATTGTTGGTGAGCAGCGTGCGATTGGTGATGATGCAGGAAGTTCAACGACGACCCGCACGGAAACGAATAAACTCCATTCAGCGTATCTGGAAGCCTATACTTCTTTTAGGAAAAACGAACTTACAGATGCCGAGCGTAAGCAGCATCTCGTTGATCTCGTGAAATGTGATTACGAATTCCGTCGGCAGTTTATTGTACATGCACTTGCATGTTTCTATTCAAACCATGAGCTTAATTTCTCATTCCTGCCCAAAGATGTATGGCCTGAAGCAAAAGAAGGTGAGTTTGCTTTAAATCCTGAAGTTCAAAAAATGGCAGATAAGTGGAAGGAGTTTTATACCAATAATGGCTATCCTGAAACGAAAGAGGATATCAAGGAAATGATTCGGAATTTCCGGGCATTTGAAGCCGTGAATGAGTTGGAAACACGGAAATTTGTGTTTGATATACTATGTGAAGTATTTCCAGAGAAGGCAAAAACAGCATTTTCCGGTGGTATTCCAAAAACTCCTTCTAAGCAAGATATGCTCTTTATGTTTGATCCTGAGTTACGCAAGCAGTTTGTAAAAGACCGCGAGATACTGGACATCGGTACAAATTTACAAGCATGGGTGCATTTCCTTCGGAAAGATGGAAAGGTGATGGAGAAGCTTGCTGAGTCTCAAGGCTGGTATGACATGAAGGCAGTCCAGAGTGGTGGGCATGATGGTTTGAGCACTTTCCTCGATGCTGCTAATTTGATTGTTGAAGCAGGAAGAAGGCTGCCTTCGAGTATCCTTGTGCCAAATTTTGGCTTGCCGGAGCCGGAGAAGTCTCGGCATGCAATAAAAGTAGCGGGTGCTGGAGTATCGGCATTCATGCAGTAAAAGTAATAAAAAAGGGCATCTCGTTGGAGGTGCCCTTTTTTCTAATGAATCTCCCGCCAGTTTTTTCCCACTCCAATATCAACCACGAGCGGGACGTCAAAAGAGGCTGCACCTTCCATCACTCTTTTAATGATGGCGCGGGTGCGGTCGATCTGGTCTTCTGGAACCTCGAATAACAATTCGTCATGCACTTGAAGAATCATGCGGGCATGAAGTCTTTCCTTCCGGAGTGCTTCAGGAAGTCGCACCATTGCGCGTTTGATGATGTCCGCTGCGGTGCCTTGGAGCGGAGCATTAATTGCAGCGCGTTCAGCAAAACTTTGGAGGCGTTTGTCATGAATGCCTTTCACGTGGCATTTGCGTCCGAAGAGTGTCTTCACATATTCGTTCTCTCGTGCAAATTGACGCGTCTGCTCCATGTAATCTTTGATGCCGGGATAACGCTCAAAATACCGTTCGATATATTCACTCGCTTCCGTGCGTGAAATGCCGAGTTGCCGCGCTAAGCCAAAACCGCTGATACCATAAATAATTCCGAAGTTAATTGCCTTTGCTTTACGCCGAGTTGCCGCATCCATCTGTTCGAGTGGCACATGGAAGATTTGGCTGGCCGTGATCGCATGGATATCCTGGCCGTTACGGAATGCTGTTTTCAGCGTTTCGATATTGGCGATGTTAGCCAGGATACGCAGCTCAATCTGCGAATAATCTGCTGAGAGCAGCACATAGCCTTTTTCCGGCACAAAGGTTTCACGAATCTTATACCCTTCTTCGCTGCGAACTGGAATATTTTGAAGGTTCGGTTCGGTGGAACTCAAGCGGCCCGTGCTTGTGACCGTCATCATAAACGTGCTGTGGATGCGTTTATCGTGCGGTGAAATTTCCCGTACCAATGCATCGGTATAGGTGCTTTTCAATTTGGAAAGCTGGCGCCATTCGAGCACTTTCTCGGCAATCGTGTGGCCCTCCTCCGCGAGTTGTTCGAGGATATCCGCGCCTGTTGCATAGCTTCCCGATTTGGCGAGTTGTTTTGGATTTTTCCCGCCGGGCATGATGCCCATTTCATCAAATAGAATTTCGCCTAATTGTTTGGGCGAGCCAATGGTAAAACTATGGCCAACGAGTTTGTATATTTCCTGTTCAAGTACACTCAAGCGCGCAGCGAAATCTTCGGAGAGTTTATGCAGAGCTACTGGATCTACCTTCACGCCCTCGTGCTCCATATCTGCCAGCACGGCAACCAGTGGCCGTTCGATATTTTCATAAACCGAAAGCATGTGTTCTTTGAGCAATTCTTTTCGGAGCACAACGTGCAAACGGTTGGTGATGGAAGCACGTTCGGCCATAAAGCTGGCCAAGCTTGTTGTTTCAATATGCGATAACGCGAGTGCCGATTTTCCACTGCCGGTCAGTTCCGAAAGTGCATTAAGTGTTACGCCTAAAAATATTTCTGCGATACTTGTGAATTCTTGATTATCCAACCCTGCGCGTAAGACATAAGACATCACCTGGATGTCATCATAAGGTGCAAGGGTGATCCCGTGTTCTGTGCAGTAGCGAATCGCAGGTTTGAGGTCATAGCCAATTTTTAAGATGGCGGGAGTTTCAAAGAGCGATTTTAGCGCGGATATATTTACGCCAGCCGCCGAAGAATGTTTACTGCTTTGTGGTTCGGCTTCACCGAAGAGATTGGTCTGCACGGCATTGGGAGTAAGTTCCGTTGTCGCGAGAGGTATATAATAATTGTCATTGGGTGCGAGGTTTGCTGCGATACCAATACACTTTCCATCATCCCATACCCATTCCAGTGCGACACTTCCTTTCGCCCAGGCTTTTTTGGTGAAAGCGGCCAGCTCATTTTCTTGTGCGATGATATGACACGGTTTCGTTGCTGGAGCAGCGGGTGCAGGAATTTCTGCGTGATGCGCAAGCGAAACGGTCACGTTATGGAGTTTCTCGACGCGCGCAATCAGTGCTTTGAATTGTTGATCGCGCAAGAAAGTCAGAAGTTTCTGAATATTCGGTTCGCGCACGCAGAGTGCAGTGTACGGAGGAATCTCCGGTACGTTATCACACAGTCGTACCAAATCCCGCGAAAGACGTGCCTGATCGGCATAGGTGATGACATTTTCACGGCGTTTGATTTGTGGGATTTCATTTGCGCGTGCCAAGAGTGCATCGAGTGATCCATACAGCTGAATAAGTTCCGCTGCAGTTTTGGGGCCGATACCGGGAATACCTGGAATATTATCCGAGCTATCTCCCATTAGGGATAACACATCGAGCACTTGTTCGGGTGGAACGCCGAATTTCTCGTTCACTTCCGCGATGCCGATAGTTTTATTTTTCATCGCATCAAAGAGGGTCACTTGCTCATCCACAAGCTGCATCAAATCTTTATCGGAAGATACTATTGTAACGCGTACACCGGCTGCTTTTGCTTCGCGCACATAGGTGGCAATCAGATCGTCGGCCTCAAATCCCACTTTCTCGACGATCGGTAAATTCAGTGCTTCGGCAGCTTCACGGACAAGAGGAAATTGAGGAATTAAATCATCGGGCGCGGGCGGACGATTCGCCTTATACGCATCATAAAGTGTATTGCGGAATGTTTTCGAACCTGCATCAAATATCACCGCGATATGATCCGCGTGCATGTCGAGCAAGAGCTTCATCAGCATGTTTGTGAAGCCATACACCGCGCCGACGGGCGTCCCATCCGGGCGCGTGAGCGGAGGAAGGGAATGGTATGCACGGAACACGAACCCATAGCCATCAATCAATACGAGATGTTGTTGAGAAGAGTGGGAATGGGGTTGGGTCATAGCCATGTGATCATCCTTTCGCTTTTAGGTAGCGCGATAGTATCAGATTGGCTAATGATCGTCTAGATAGTCTCCTAGCACTCGTAAGGAGGCTATCTAAAATAATCTGTCAGAAGGGGCTCGGGTACATTTTCCCGTCAGCTCTTTGCCTGGAAGTATTGGCATCCCATGTTTTTTGCAGGGAAAACCGCATTTTTGGATAAAACCACCATCGAGGCGATTAATCTCATAATGCAAGGTAGAGCCGTTGGTTTCTCTATCGAATATAATCATCGTATCGGTGAATTTTGCAGGAAGCTCATCCACGGTTTGTTCATAAGTATCGACCGTAAAATTCTTTGAGCTACGAAAATCTCCGCTACCAAATTTACATAAGAGAATGAAGGCGGTTTCGGGGAGTATTGGTGCGGTGGGTTTTCCAAGATTCTCTGCACTTGCATGATGTGTAAGCGCAAAACTGCTTAAGCACATTAATCCTATCGTTATAGTGCGGGTAAGCATCATATCGGTTCCTCATGTTATCCAAATTGGTAATAAGGATAACATGAGGGAATATTAGAATTATATTGGGGAGATTTAGTCTCTAGGCGCGTAATACTGCCCATGGCGCTCTTCGGCGTCATTGGAGAAGCTGGTCGTATTTGCATCGAAGTGGAGCGTCACCGTTCCGATAGGGCCATGACGTTGCTTGGCGATAATCACATCGGCGCGGTTCATCACGCGGTTCATTTTTTCCTGCCAATCGCTGTGCTTGGCTTGATCTTCTTCCGGCGGCTGGGTACGGCTTAGGTAATATTCCTCGCGATAAATAAACATCACGATATCAGCATCTTGCTCAATACTTCCTGATTCCCGGAGGTCAGAAAGCTGAGGACGTTTATCTTCCCGTGACTCCACCGCCCGCGAGAGCTGGGAGAGTGCGATTACCGGAATATCCAATTCTTTGGCGATGGCTTTTAGTCCTTGCGTAATTTCCGAAACTTCTTGTACCCGATTCCCTTCCGATGATTTTGATGTACCGCGTACCAGCTGGAGGTAATCCACCACCAGCAGCGCAAGATTATGCTGGCGTTTTAAACGGCGTGCACGCGTCCGAAGTGCGGAGATTGAAAGCGCTGGCGTATCATCAATAAAGAACGGCATGTCGTAGAGCGATTTATTGCCTTTCACCAGTAGCGCAAATTCTTCTTCCGTGAAATTTCCGATCCGTAATTTGGAAGCATTAATGCCCGTTTCCATCGCAAGCATCCGTCCTGCAAGCTGTTCGGATGACATCTCTAATGAGAAGAATCCAACGCCCGGTGGAACGCTTCCGGGGATGGCAGGATCTTTTTTATATTCCTCCAGCAAAGCTTTGCAGGCATTCATCGCGAAGTTAATCGCAAGCGCGGTTTTTCCCATAGAAGGACGTCCTGCGAGGATGAGAAGATCCGAATTTTGGAACCCTCCTAAAAGATGATCGAAGTCATCAAGACGTGTTGGGATACCGCTTATCGCTTCATCGCGTTTATAAGCAAGTTCCGCGCGGGCAAGTGCCTCGGTGAGCGACATTTTTAATGCCTGGAAGCCTTTGTCCATTGTGCCGGTGCTGGCGAGATTAAAGAGCCGCTGCTCGGCTTCTTCCACTTGTTTATCGGCGGTAAGATCAGGATCATCTTCAAACGCGTTATTTACGACATCTTCGCCCAATGAAATAAGTTCGCGGCGAAGGGCGAGATCGTAAATCGTACGTGCATAAGAATGAATATTGATAACGGATGTGACCATTCCCACAAGCCGTGCGAGATAACCCGCGCCATCTAGGTCCTGCAATGCTTCGTCTTTATCGAAAACGTTTTTAAGTGAGATCGGGGTTGCTGCTAATCCGCGTTCCATAAAGGTTTGGATGGTGCGGTAAATACGCTGATGCACAGGTTCATAAAAATGATTCGATTCAAGGAAGTCGGCAATTTTATGCAGCGTCTCGTTATTCGTCAGGATAGCGCCAAGCACCGCTTGTTCGGCAAGCAGGTTATACGGTTGCTTGCGTATCATCGCTTCTTCTGTGGTGCTCTCGGGAGCGGTGAGGCGAATTTCTTTTTTGCGTGTTTGTGTGGTGGTGTTCATGATGAATCGTCAGTTGTTTGATTGGAGTATAGGAGAAGCAAAAGTTCATGTCTAGAAAATGCACTATGTTTCTTTGCAGTTCTGGGGGGGCTGTCGATTTATAACCTATATTTTATATCCGCCTCCACCTTCCTTTGGACATTTGCCTTGCTTCTTAGTATGATGATCGGCTTAGCGATACTATATATATAATGAAAGGCAAAAATACTCATGAAACCTTCACCATCCGGTAAATCAGGAAAAAACACCAACTCCGCGCAATGGAGTATTGATAGCTGGCGGGCGTTGCCTATCCGCCAACAGCCGAAATATGCCGATTTATCAAAACTTAAAGCGGTAGAGGGGAGCCTTTCCCGGTTGCCTCCGCTCACCACGGCTGCCGAAGCACGTGCCTTAAAGAAGAAGCTTGCTCTCGTTTCTGAAGGGAAAGCATTCCTCCTGCAAGGTGGGGATTGCGCTGAAAGTTTTGCCGAATTTACGCCTGAGAACCTCCAAAGTCTTTTCCGGGTGATCCTTCAGATGACGGTTGCGCTGATGTATGGTGCACGCAAGCCCGTAGTGAAAGTCGGTCGTATCGCGGGGCAATTCGTAAAACCCCGTTCGGATGATACTGAAAAACAAGGCGATAAAGAGCTTCCGAGCTACCGTGGGGATATGGTCAATGGTGTTGAATTTACCGAGGATGCGCGCAAACCCGATCCGGAAAACATGCTCCGTGGCTACCATCAGGCGGCTTCGACCCTGAATTTCCTTCGTTCATTGGCACGTGATGGCTATGCAAGTTTGCGCAGTATCAATGGCTGGAATATGGATTTTGTGGCGCAATCCGCCCAAGGGAAGCGTTTCCAGGATATGGCAAACCGTATCGATGAAGCGGTGGCATTTATCGAAGCCTGCGGCTTGCCGATTGAGGGGCAGGAGCAGCTTCGCGAAGCAGAATTCTACACCTCCCATGAAGCCCTCTTACTTCCGTATGAGCAAGCATTCACGCGGGAAAGCGAGGAAGATGGGGAGTATTATAACCTCTCTGGCCATATGCTTTGGATCGGGGATAGAACCCGCACCATTGGTGAGGCGCATGTTGAATATATGCGTGGTGTCGCCAACCCGATTGCAACCAAAGTTGGACCTTCAATGACGCCAGAAGGGCTGTTGCAATTGATTGATGTCTTGAATCCCACAAACGAACCCGGTCGTTTGACCCTCATTTCGCGGATGGGCGCCGAGAAAGTCGGGAAGCTGCTGCCGACCTTGATTCGTGCGGTCGAGCGGGAAGGGAAGAAAGTGGTGTGGTCGTGCGATCCGATGCATGGGAATACCATCAAATCGCCAAATGGCTATAAAACCCGTCCATTTAACCAGGTACTCTCGGAAGTGCGGAGTTTCTTTGATATCCATAAGGCGGAAGGGACCTATGCCGGTGGGGTGCATTTGGAGATGACAGGTCAGGATGTGACTGAGTGTTTAGGTGGTGCGCAGGCGATTTCGGAGCTGAACCTTTCTGACCGTTACCATACCCATTGTGACCCGCGTTTGAACGCATCGCAGAGTTTGGAGCTTGCCTTCTTGGTTTCCGAAGAGTTGCGGAAGTAATTATAAAAAATACCCTTTTGAGGGTGTTTGGATATCCGTGATCCTCCTGGATTTTTGACAATCTGGCTGTTATACTACCTCCGGTCTATTTTTGCCAACCTAAAGGTTTTTCCTATGATCTCGGTTCCTGCGGATGTAAAACTTCGGCTTATTACAGCTATCGCGCTTGCGCCTATCGTCCTGTTCCTTGTGTTTTACGGTGGGGTAGGGTACCAAATTATGGTGCTGATGCTGGCTGTTCTGATGAGCTTTGAGTGGAATAATATTATTTCAACTCCGACCCGAGTGTCACTTGATCGCCAAGAGCGCACGCGCTGGGAAACTATCGGCTTACTCTATATAACCTTGCCTTCTGTGGCCTTGTTGGCGCTTCGCGAAATGGAGCAGGGGCTCCTTATTATGTTGTGGTTGGTGACGGTGGTCTGGGCTACCGATATTGCGGCGTATTTTACGGGCCGTACGGTCGGCGGACCTAAGCTTGCTCCGGCAATTAGTCCGAATAAAACCTGGTCAGGTCTTGCTGGCGGAGTGGTGGCGAGCGCGATTGGGGGAGGGGTTATTTCCCTTTTCATGACGAATCCACATCCTTCTGCTTTTATGTTCTTAAGCGCAGCTCTTGCGGTTGTGGCGCAAGCGGGAGATCTTTTTGAATCCTGGGTAAAACGTTATTTTGGTGTGAAAGACAGCGGTACATTGATACCTGGACATGGCGGTGTGCTTGACCGGATTGATGGGATGCTGACGGTGGCGCCGGTGATGTTCTTGGTTGCTCTGCTATGGGGTAAGGAGTTGTTTTAGTGGCGATTGTTTCTACACAAGATCAGGCATCCCGTACCGTAACGGTCCTTGGTTCTACAGGTTCCATTGGAACCTCTACCCTTGCATTGCTTGAAACCTGTGCGGAACCTTTCTTTATTGAAGCGCTGACAGCGAACCGTAATGTTGCACTTCTTGCCGCTCAGGCGAAGAAATACCGTCCTTCCCAAGTGGTTATTGCCGATCCTGCGGGCTATTCTGAGCTTCAGTCGTTACTTGCAGGAAGCGGAATTATCGTGGCTTCTGGCCAAAAGGCCGTTGAAGAAGTTGCGTCCCAGCCTGTGGATTGGACAATGGCGGCGATTGTGGGGATTGCCGGCTTGCGGCCTACGATGGCGGCGGCAAAAGCTTCCAAAGTGCTGGCGCTGGCGAATAAAGAAAGCCTGGTTTGCGCAGGAAAATTACTGCTCGATGCCGTAAAACACCATAACACGCAATTGATTCCCGTAGATTCGGAGCATAGTGCCATCTTCCAATTATGGGATGGGGCGAAGGCCGAATCAGTTGAAACTATTACCTTAACCGCATCGGGCGGACCCTTCCGTACCTGGTCAACTGAGCGTATGGCATCTGTTACGCCGGCCCAAGCGGTCGCGCATCCAAACTGGAGTATGGGCGCTAAAATTTCGGTCGATTCTGCGACCATGATGAACAAAGGCTTGGAGCTGATCGAGGCCTATCATCTTTTCCCGCTAGAAGCCTCGCAAATTGAGGTATTGGTGCATCCTGAATCCGTAATTCACGGGATGGTGACCTATCGCGATGGGTCGGTGCTTGCGCAGCTGGGAACTCCTGATATGACGACTCCGATTGCTGTGGCGCTGAATTGGCCTCTACGAAAAGAGGGGGCAAAGACCCGCCTAGACCTTAAAAAACTTGGAAGTCTTACCTTTGAAGCTCCGGATATCGCGCGTTTCCCGGCATTGCGTCTGGCGCGTGAGGCCTTGGATGCTGGCGGTGATGTACCGATTATCCTGAATGCAGCGAATGAAGGGGCTGTGGCGGCGTTCTTACAAGGGAAAATCGGGTTCCTGGACATCGTTTCATTAACTGAGCAAGTCATTCAAGCCTGTGCACGGAAATCTCCCATTTCGCACATTGATGATGTGATCCAGGCGGATGCTAATGCTCGGGATTATTTAAAACGCTTGATACCTGGGGATGAAAAACCCTCTCGGAATGTCGCGTAAATAGGATTATCGGGCTGGTATAAAAAATCAGGGGAACACGTGGTAAAGGGCTTGACAAAGCCCCGGGGGCTGCTATATTCCCCTCCTCATTTTAGGTGAGCCCGTAGGGCGTTTTTCAGGGTTATTAGGTAAAAAAGACATGTTTGCGATCGTAGAAACAGGCGGAAAACAGTATAAAGTAGCAAAAGATGCTATTTTAAAACTGGAAAAGATCGAAGCCGGTGTTGGCTCAGTGGTAGAATTCAGTAAAGTCCTTCTCGTCAATGATGAGAAAAAAGGCATTACTCTGGGTAGCCCAACGGTAGAAGGTGTGAGTGTGAAGGCAGAAGTGCTTGAGCATATCAAAGCAGATAAAGTGCTGATCTTTAAGAAAAAGCGCCGTAAAAATCATCGTCGCCTCAATGGTCACCGTCAGCGTTTGACTGTTGTTCGCGTTACTGGCTTGAGCCCTGTTGGCGAAGGTGTGGTGATTAAAGAATTTGTATCAGATGCTCCTACGCGCGCTCCAAAAGCGGCGAAGTCTGAGTCTAAAGCGGCGCCTAAGAAAGCGGCAGCTCCTAAGGCTCCAGCGAAGAAAGCAGCAGCTCCTAAGAAAGCTGAAGCGGGCGAGAAGAAAGCAGCAGCTCCTAAAAAAGCAGCTCCTAAGTCTAAGAAAACAGAAGGGTAATTACAATGGCTCATAAAAAAGCAGGTGGTAGTTCACGAAACGGTCGGGATTCCGCAGGTAGAAGACTTGGCGTGAAGAAGTTTGGTGGCGAAATCGTGATTCCAGGAAATATTCTTGTGCGTCAGCGCGGAACCAAGTTCCATGCGGGCCCAAATGTGGGTATGGGTACAGATCACACCTTATTTGCTTTGGTTGAAGGCGAAGTGGCTTTCAAATTAAAGTCAGGTGGTCGTCAATATGTATCGGTAATTGCTAACGCGTAAGCGTTTAGCCTTTACTTTAAGTATTAGGATGGGGCTGGGTATTAGAGGGTTTCCTCTGTATCCAGCCTTTTTGCATGGGATGCCCGAATAGAATTTTTCCCCCAGGATAAGGTTTTATGCAGTTTATTGATGAAGCTAAAATTTTTGTACGAAGTGGCAACGGTGGTCCGGGCTGCGTGAGCTTCCGGCGCGAAGCCAATATCCCTATGGGTGGGCCAGATGGCGGGGATGGCGGACGCGGAGGGAGTGTGATTCTTGAAGCTGTCGGGGGCTTAAATACCCTCATCGATTTCCGTTATCAGCAGCATTTTAAAGCCAAAAGCGGCGAACATGGGAAAGGTGCGAACCGCCACGGAAAGGCCTCGGAAGATATGGTCATTCCTGTCCCGATTGGCACTCAGGTTACGGATGATGAAAGTGGTTTGTTGCTCGCAGATTTTACGGAAATTGGCGAACGCCTGATCTTGGCCAAAGGCGGAGATGGAGGGCATGGGAATACCCACTATAAAAGCTCGGTCAATCAAGCGCCGCGTAAGGCACAGAAAGGTTTTCCGGGGGAAGAGCGCTGGTTATGGCTTAAGCTAAAACTTTTGTCTGATGCTGGGCTGGTGGGACTTCCAAATGCAGGAAAATCGACTTTCCTTTCGAAAGTTAGCCGTGCGAAGCCAAAAATTGCCGATTATCCGTTCACAACCCTTAAACCCCAGCTGGGGGTGGTCTATGTGGATGGAAAAGAGTTTGTCCTTGCAGATCTTCCTGGTCTGATTGAAGGGGCCTCGGAAGGGCTTGGTTTAGGTGATCGATTCCTCAAGCATGTCGAGCGTTGCGGGATATTGCTGCATCTGATTGATGGCACTCAGGAAGATGTCGCGGAAGCCTACCGCGTTATTCGTGGGGAGCTTGAGGCTTATAGCGAATTATTAGCCGGAAAGCCCGAAATTGTGGTGCTCAATAAAATCGATGCGATCCTGGATGAGGAAATTGACGAAAAAGTTGCGGCCTTAACGGAGGTTTCTGGCAAAAAGGTGATGTTGATGTCGGGTGCTACCGGGAAGGGCGAAACCGAGGTGGTTCGTGCCTTGTGGCAGGCGGTTGAGGCGTTCCGTGAAAAAGAGCGTAAGCCTGAGGAAAAGCCTGTGGTTCTGGAGCGCAAGCCCTATAGCCCCATTTAAGCAAAAAAAGTCCGATAAATACTTTGACTTCTTGTGTGGGATGCGGTATAAAACCACGCTCACGTCGGATTCCGATTTAAAATTGTAGTGAAGGAACAATAAGTTATGGCATTAAAGCTACGTCTTGCCCGTGGTGGTGCAAAAAAGCGTCCGTATTATCGTCTGGTGGTTGCAGATATCCGCTCTCCACGCGATGGTCGTTTTATCGAAAAACTCGGTACCTATAACCCACTTTTGGCAAAAGACAGCCCTGAGCGTCTTGTCTTGAAGAAAGACCGTATTGAACATTGGATCAAAAATGGCGCACAGCCTACTGAGCGTGTTGCGATATTCTTGGATCAAGCTGGCATTAAATATGCTAACGATAAACTTGTTCGCAAGCAAAAGCAAAGAACAGATTTGTTCAAAGGGCGCGCGAAAGAGCGTGCTGCTGAAGAAGCAAAGAAACAAGCTGAAGAAGCTGCTGCGAAGAAAGTAGCGGATGCCGCTGCTGCTGAAGCTGCGAAAGCTGCGGCTGCTGCTGAAGCTGCTAAGGCAGCCGAAGCTCCTGCTGCTGAAGCTCCTACAGCTGATGGCGAAGCTGCTGCTTAAGTCAGATTCGTTTTATAGAATTCTAAAGATAAGGGGCGATGGTGACATTGCCCCTTTCTTGCATCAAAAGGTTCATATTTTATGGAAACGCCCAAAACCAAAGACCGCTTCATCTGCGTTGCCAAAATTATTGGGGCGCATGGGATTAAAGGCGAAGTGAAAATCAAACCATTTACGGAATCGCTTGAAACCTTTGAGGCTTTCGAGGAATTTTACGATAGTAAAGGCCAATTTCCTTGCCGGGTTAAGGTTCGCGGAGAGGTAAAAGGGGCGCTGATTGCTTCCATTGCTGGGGTTATGGATCGGAATAAAGCAGAAAGCTTGTCTGGCCGGGAGCTTTATGTTTCGCGCGATGCTTTGCCCGAAACGGAAGAAAATGAGTTCTATTACGAAGATCTGATGGGGCTTGCGGTGGTTACTGAAGAAGGGAAAGCCCTTGGGACAGTCAAAGCGCTTCATAATTTTGGGGCGGGCGATATTATTGAAATCGCTTTATTGGCTAACCCCAAAGACACGACATTGTTGCCGTTTAACCATGAAACGGTGCCGGAAATTGATCTGAACGTCGGAAAAGTGGTCGTGTGCCTGCCTGACATTATCGTGGCGAAAGAGGAATAGATCTATTCCTCTTCTTCCATGACTTCCGTTTTCGCTTTTGCCTCGCATTTATCGAGCTGGAAGCGGATTTCTTGTTCGTTGATGCCCTCTATCTCGGCTGTGGTGATATCCGCGACAATCTTGCGGATCATGTCCTGATCGCCGGCTTCCTCAAAGTTCGCATTGACGACGGATTTGGCATATTCTTTTGCTTCATCGCCGCTTAAATCGAGTTGCTCAGCGACCCAGAGTCCAAGGAGATAATCGCGGCGAGAACGAACTCGAAACTGGAGTTCAGCATCATGGGCGTAACGGCTTTCAAACCCTTTTTCGCGGTTATGGAATGTGTTCATTATGAGTCCTCAAAAGTGTTGTTTTGTTAATGAAAAGGCTTGCAATCCGGGGCGAATATACTAGTATTGCGCTGTTCTGTAAAGTAGGCTATGAATGCCTGGGCAAGGCCTTATAAAAACGCATCATACAGCAGGGAATTCATGACCACAAGTCGCAATCGTAAAGCCCTTTATGAAGGGAAAGCTAAGGTACTTTTTGAAGGGCCGGAGCCAGGCACACTCGTTCAATATTTCAAAGACGATGCCACTGCGTTCAATAACCAGAAAAAAGGCACGATCGCAGGCAAAGGTGTAATCAACAACCGGATCTCGTCGTTCATCATGCAACGTTTAAACGAGATCGGAATTCCGACCCATTTTATCAAAACGCTTAATATGCGCGAACAATTGGTACGAAAAGTCGAGATTATTCCACTTGAAGTGATTGTCCGTAACGTTGCTGCAGGAAGTTTCAGCAAGCGTTTTGGTATTGAGGAAGGCAAACCGATGCCGCGTCCTCTGATCGAATATTGCTATAAAGACGATAGCCTTGGCGATCCTTTCGTGAGCGAAGAGCACATCCTGAATTTTGAATATGCGGAATTGTTTGAACTGGAAGAAGTCCGTGGTCAGGCGCTTCGTATCAATGATTTCCTCACCGGAATGTTCAGTGCTATTGGGATTCGCTTGGTGGATTTCAAAATCGAGTTTGGACGTTTTATTGATGGCAATGTGATGTCCGTGCTTCTTGCGGATGAGATCAGCCCGGATTCTTGCCGCTTGTGGGATATGCGCACGTCGGAGAAAATGGATAAAGACCGTTTCCGTTACGATATGGGCAATGTCGAGCAGTTCTATCAGGAAGTTGCGCGCCGTTTGGGCGTACTCGATAAAAATATTCTGCCAGAAGATGTACTCGAAGACGATTGGCAAATCAAACATCAAGAAGATGTGGCGAAAGCGAATAAAAACTAAAAAGGCCATAAAAACTAAGAAGGGAAGTATCCATGAAGGCAGAAATTTTCATTACCTTGAAAAAGGGCGTGCTTGATCCTCAAGGCAAAGCGACACAAAATGCGCTGGGACATTTGGGGTTTGATGGCGTAAACAGCGTTCGCCAGGGTAAATTCATTGAAGTGGAAATCAGCGAAAAAGACGAAGCGAAAGCCAAGGCTGCGGTAGAAGCAATGTGCGAGAAATTGCTCGCCAATAC